>CAZNSC010000210.1:0-3616 GCA_964575695.1 uncultured Dehalococcoidales bacterium | reverse complement strand
GGCTCGGGCACTGGCTCGGCTTCAGGTTCAGGCTCGGGGGCTAGCTTGGCCTCCGCCTCAGGCACTGGCTCGGGTAGCGGAGGCGCCGCAGTTTCCTCCGGTGGAGACGGTTCCTCCTTGTACAGTTTCTCCTCTTTCAGTTGTTGGTAGGTCTTGGGTATCTTTTTGTAAGACTTTGATAGCAGGGGATAACCACACCATTGACAGGCCCAGTCCTCGGTTCTTGCCGTAATCTGATTACAGTTAGGGCACTTTGGCATTGAACACCTCTCCTCAATAGTATACGTGAGAATGGCGGCTTGTCAATATTGCCCTTACCGGGCTGCGCGCCTATTACAGACAAACCCGGTGGTCGTGATAGCTGAAGCCTCGGCCTTGGAGGGTGGGGCAGTTTTTATGTGAGCATTTCCCGGGCTGGTGCGTTCTGGCAGGTGCACGGGCTATATGGTATAATAGCTGCAGATGACAGATAGTTCTTATGAGCAGCTGGACGACCTGTTCAAGGAAATCAGGCTCGGTCTGGTACAGGTGAGGAAAAGCGACCCGGCAACTGCTGATCGGTTAAAGGTGTTGGTCAGACAGCTGGAATTGTGGGTTGAATCTCTAGTGGTGGACTCCCTAAGACTGAAGAGTCTAGATGACAAGCTACAGATGACGGCAGAATTGGCAAAGAAGCTTCGGGACGGATTAGACAAGAAATAGCATGCGTGCTGGATAGAAGAAATTAGTGCCCATCTTGTAGCAGACGAGACAGACCTGCGTGTCAGCTTCTTTTGGTTGGTTTCAAAAGTATGGTTAATACAAGACCAATAACACTGATCACGGCACAGACCAAGAGAGCCATCTTGTAGGTACCGGTAACATCGAATATATAGCCGGCTAGAAACGGACTGATAGCGGCTCCAGTGGAAAAGCCGATGGCTGTAACCCCAAAAATCAGACCGTGTGCCCTCAAACCGAAAAGCCAGGCTACTAGAGGCGACTCTGAGGCCCCCATACCCCCCTGGGCAAAGCCAAAGGCAATGGCAAAAATGTAGAGCACCCACACCTGTGTGGCTGGCATCAGCCAGAGCAGGGCGGCCGCGATCAGAATAAAGCCGATAATCAAGACCTGTCTACTCCCAATTCTATCAGTGGCACTACCCAGCACAACTCTGCCCACAATACTCAACCCGCCGATAGTAGCCAAAATGTTGGCTGCTGTGGCGGCTGAGATTCCCACCTCGGTAGCGTGTGCCACAATATGTACCATGACAGCAAACATGGAAAACCCGAAACAGAAGAGTATGGCACAGGCGGTCCAGAATTGCCTGGTGCGGACTGCCTCGCTAAGGGAAAATCCCTCAACCTCTATTATCGCCCCCGGTTCTCTTCTCTCATTTTCACCATAAGGCACCTGCCCTGCCTGAGTTGGGTCACGTTTCAGAAGCTGGGCGGCCAGAACAACGACTACCAAGAGTATGCTGCCGAGTATGATGTAGGACAAACGCCAGTCATAAGTGGCAATAAGCCGGTCAGCCACTGGTGCTGCGATCAATGTGCCCACGCCTGTGCCCGCCAGAACGATACCCGTCATCATACCGCGTCTTTTGAGAAACCACCTGGCTACCATTGACACTGGCGGGACAAATGACCCCCCCATCCCGGCGCCTATTATCACCCCGTAGAACAGATATAGCTGCCACACAGTGCTGATCTGTGACATTAGCAAGTATCCCAGACCTAAGAGAAAGCCGCTGAGTGTCATCACCAGCCGAGGCCCGAACCTATCGGTGAGTCCGCCCATGACGACGCTCAGCAGGCCGTGTGTAATCATGGAAAGCGAGAAGGCGCCTGAGGTCATGGCTCGAGTCCAACCAAACTCGGTCAGCACCGGCTTGAAGAAGATACCGAAGGCATTATATGTGCCCCAGATTGCCACCACGGCACACAAAGCGGCCGCAACTACGATATAGCCGTAGAAGAACCGTGGTTCGGCCTGGGGGGACTGGTGAAATTTTCGCCTGGCGATCATATACCCCTTCTCTGCAACCAGCCTAAGGGGCTGGTTGAGGCCAGAGTCTTTTTTGCTAAAATCCAATTATAGCATGGCAAGCTTTAACAATATCCCGCCCAACTTTATGGAGTATGGTGCTTGTCTCGCTCCTTCTTTAGAGGTGTCAAGGACAAGACCAGCAGGATGCCTAGAGTCGCTATGATAGCACATACTAGAAAGGCTAACCTGTAGCTTCCGTATACATCAAATATTCGACCGGACAAGACAGGCCCCACCGCACCGCCAATGGTGAAACTGAAGGCAACACTTCCCAGTGTTACACCGAGTGAGCTCAACCCAAACAGTTCGGCGGCTAACAGTAGCTGTAGAGTTATTATGCCACCGTAGGCAAATCCAAAAACAATGCCAAATAGGTAAAACATCCACACCGCATCGGCTAACTGAAGCCAGAGTAAGGCCGCCAGCATCATAATAAAAGAAAAAGCAAGGGACGGCTTGACCCCCAGCCTATCACTGGCACCGCCCAGTCCTATCTTGGCAATAATGTTCGCCCCGCCGATAGCCGCCAGAATATTGGCGGCACTGGCGGCGGAAATTCCCATACCAGTGGCGTGCCGCACAATATGTACCATAACCGTGTGCAAAGAGAAACCAAAACAGAGGTAAATTGTGCAGACCGTCCAGAACTGCCGGGTACGCATTGTCTCCTGGAAAGAAAGACCTCGCGCTTCTGGGATTGAGCTTTCCTGTTCTGCTGTATCACTGCCATATGGCAGCTGCCCTGTTTGATACGGGTCACGCTTCAGAAACTGGGCCGCCAGTATAGTGAATACCAGGGCGATAATACCGATGATGATATAGGCGGGGCGCCAGTTATAGACGGCGACCAGTCTGCTGGCCAGTGGGGGAATAGCCAGTGTGCCGAAACCTATTCCCGAAACAACAATGCCCGTCATCAGCCCCCTTCTCGCCACGAACCATTTGGCCAGTGCCGGTATCAATGCCGGCCAGCAACCGCCTATACCGGCGGCTATTATTAGTCCGTAGAGCAGATAGAGCTGCCAGATGGCATTGATCTGCGACATTAACAGCAGGCCCAGGCCCAGGAGGGTGCCGCAGGCTGTGGCCACTATCCTTGGGCCAAACCTATCGCTTAGTCTCCCGGCAAAGATACCCAGAAAACCGGAGGCCAATGTGGACAGTGAGTAGGCGGCTGAGGTGGCAGCCGTCGTCCAACCGAACTCGGCCAGCAGGGGCTCAAGAAAGATACCGAAGGTATAGTTCACGCCGTATGTCAGCATGACGATAACGAAGGTAGCCACGACCACGATGTAGCCATAAAAAAACTGTGGCTCAACCCCGGATGATTGCCGAACTTTCTGGATGGCGATGATAGACCTCTTATCGGTGACTTACCCAAGAGCCTGGTTTGGATAAGCTCTTTTATTACTAAAGCCCAATTATAGCATGGTAGGTCCCTGACCGAAAGCGCGGGAGGCTGTGATTGTGCTTCAGGCTGAGGAGAAGTGGGCTCAGCTTCTCTTGGTTGGCGTTAGAAGTGCGGTTAGTATAAGCCCGACGGAACTGATAGCCGCGCAGACCAAGAACGCCATCTGATAG
>CAZNSC010000209.1:1051-3664 GCA_964575695.1 uncultured Dehalococcoidales bacterium | reverse complement strand
CTTATCGGCAATTTGAAACGGGCCTGGCAGAGTCCTGGCCGTTGAAGGCGGCGTGCTTTGCCGCGTACTTGTTAAGTATCCCGATATTGGCTGGGAGCAACAGATGACCCAGAAGGGGTCATCACACCGAAATTCAGAAATATTGAGCAACTGCCGATGACAGGAAAACGGCAGGCTCTTCTTTGGGAAGCCTAAAAAGGAATAGCGGTTAGAGGCCTACCCGGCTCAGGTGTTTCTCCACCCTCTTCAGCAGTTCCTCCGGACTAACCGGCTTATCGATATAATCCTCAGCGTCAAGGGTAAGCCCCCGGCTGGCGGCAAGGGAGGTCTCGCCACCCTTATCGGCGAAGGCAGTGAGCATTATGACCGGGATTTTGCGGAGTTGCGGGTCTTTCTTAAGCTGTTCCGCGGCGGTGAACCCATCCTTTACGGGCATGATCACATCCAGGATAATCAAATCAGGATTTTCCTTACCCGCCATACGCAATCCCTCATCACCTTCATGGGCGACGACTATCTCGTAGGCCTTGCTTTCCAGAACGATCTTTGTAGCCTCCACAAAATCAACATCATCATCAATAAGAAGGATTTTAGCTTTCTTTGCCATCTTTACATCCCTTCAGTGCTAGTCTGGTTCCTCAGGCTGTTTTCTTCTGCCGGAGAAGGTTCTCTACCCGTTCCAGGAGAGCCTCCGGGGCTATCGGCTTTTCTACATAATCATCCATACCAAGCTCGACCGCCGTTTCCAGCTGGTATCGCCGGCGGGCGGGTTCCTCTCCCACCGAGGTCAGAATCATGATTGGCATGTTCTTGAACTCCGCCCAGCTCGCCTCCCGGAGCTCCTTCATTACGCCAAAGCCGTCCATTTTCGGCATGAGAAGGTCGAGTATCATTAAGTCCGGTTTTTCTGCTTTTAGGTTGGCTAGACCCTCAATCCCGTTTTGGGCGGTGACCACTTGATAGCCCCGGGATTCGAGAATGATGGTCAACACGTCTCGTATATCGGGGTCGTCATCGACTATCAGGATCTTTTTCGGCATTTTCACCTCCTTTAGATTATAGCACAGGCTTAGCCTTAGTTCTAACTACGCTGTGATCTTAATGGTTCCTCTTTACCAGCCTTTTTCACGCTTGGCTCCTTGGTGGCCAACGCCAGGCTCTTGGGTAAAGTGAAGGTAAACTTACTTCCCCTCGTCAATTTGTCTTCAGGGTTAGGGCTCTCTGCCCATATCTTCCCTCCATGGGCTTCAACGATCCTTTTTGCTATGGAGAGCCCCAGCCCGGTGCCGGTTCTTTCTGCATCGTCTCGTCGATAAAAGTCTTCAAATATCTTGCGCAGATCCTCGGCGGGAATACCAATCCCGGTGTCCATGACCTCCACCTGAATATCACCTCTCTGGTTGGAGACTCTCAGCTTTACCTCTCCTTTCTCCGGGGTAAACTTGATAGCGTTGGCTAACAGATTGGTGATTAACTGTTGCAAGCGGACGCCTGAAGCTCGAAGTTTAGGCAAGGCCTTGGGTATCTCAACAGCTAACCTTATTTTTTTCTTCTTGGCTAGGTTGCCTACAGTTTCGGTAGATTCCTCCACCACCTGTGATAAAGACACATCTTCCATCTCTTTAACGATCCGCCCCGCCTCGATTGCAGAGACGTCCAGAAGGTCACTGATCAATTCTAAGAGTTCGGCGATCCTGTGGTCGCTTCTTTCTATCATATGCCTTTGTTTCTCGGCTATCTCCCCGACAAAGCCGCCAAGCATTACCCGGAGGTAGCTCTGGACAGCGGTGAGTGGTGCCTTTAGGTCGTGAGATGCTATCCCCAGGAAGCGGAGCAACTGTTTTCTGCCTTCTTCTAACCTGGCTAATTCCTTATTGGCTTCTTTCAGTTCTTTAGTTTTCTCCCTGAGTCCCCGCTCCCTCAAGGCAACTACTTGCCGTTGTCGCTTCCTCAGTTCTCCCGAGACGGCAGTGACCAGGTAGGCAGAGCCGTAGAGACAGGTGGCAAGAGCGATGAAGATACCCAGAATATATGTTCCCTGTTTATACAGGTCGGGGGAGGTAAATCCGTCCAGGTGAACGTGGGGGATCACCCCGCCGTACTCCAGGCCTACCACCAATATGACAAGGGCGATAGCGAAGGTCGCTAAGAGGTAGGCCACCCGATAGTGAAGCAGTATTCCGGCCATGATCACGTGGAAGACAAAGTAGAAGATGAAGGGATTCTCTATCCCGCCGGTGAAGTGAAGCAGCGTAGTGAGCGCTACCAGATCAAGGGCGATATGGATGTTGCCGATAGCCCTGGCTCTCTCAATTAGTGGAGAGGCCGCCTTTCCTCTCTGGCCGGGAAGTCTAAGGAGGCGTGACCATGACACGACCCAGCTTCCGGGCGGCGAGCCACTGGCCTCAGCTTGAAGGCCTTGCTCTTGCAGGAAAAGCCCGAGGTTATACAGGGCCATACAAGCGCAGATGACGTACACCGGCAGCAGAGGGAAACTGATGTGGAATACGGTTGTGGATAGTATAGTGGCGATGAGGACACCGGCGATCGCTATCCACCTCATCATGACAAAGACGCCGATCCTGAGGACCAGGGAAGCTTCTTCTGGCGCAA
>CAZNSC010000209.1:0-1041 GCA_964575695.1 uncultured Dehalococcoidales bacterium | reverse complement strand
GCTTTCCTCCGGGGAGCGGCCTGCCGGTTAGCTCAGTCATCATAGATGACACTCCACAGCCTATTCTACAACCCGTAGGGAAAAGACACAAATCACAGCCCGGCGGCGTCAAGCACTCCGGGTACCTTATTTTCCCAGCCGATAGCCATAATGTGCGCCCCCTGGCACATGGGCTGCATCTCCTTTATCAGGCGGGCCGCAATCTCGACGCTCTTCTGGGCTCGGTTCTCGGCTTTTTCCATCTCTTCGATGAGGTTATCGGGCACATGCACCCCGGCGACGTTCTTGTTCATAAACCGGGCCATGGCCGCTGATCTCAGGAGCACTATCCCCACCAGCACCGGGACATTGAGGTAGGCTACTGCCTTCATGAATTCTTCAAACTTCTCTGGCTCGTAAACGGCTTGGGTCTGGAAAAACTGCGCCCCGGCTTTCACCTTCTTCTCCATCTTGATGAGCTGCGGTTCCAGAGGGTCGGCCCCGGGGGTTACCACGGCTCCGAGGCAGAAGTGAGGAGCCCCCATGAGCTCCTTTCCGGCGAGGTCTCGTCCCTGCTCCAGCTCCCTGGCGGCCAGTAATAGAGAAACTGAGTCGAGGTCGAAGACGCCCTTAGCTTGAGGGTGGTCACCTAGAGCCACGAAATCACCGGTGAGGCAAAGAACATTCTCGATTCCCAGAACGTAAGCGCTGAGCAGGTCAGATTGCAGTGCGATGCGGTTACGGTCGCGGCAGGTCATCTGGAAGACAGGTTCCAGCCCCTTTTCCTTGAGCATGTGGCAGGTAGCTAGGGAACCCAGCCTCATTACCGAGCTTTGTTGGTCGGTGACATTGATGGCGTCGACCCTTCCCCGCATCAGCTCAGCATTATCCAGCATCTCCTGAATATCTATGCCTTTTGGCGGGCCAACCTCAGCGGTAACAACTGGCTTTCCTTCTCTGGCGAGTTCGGCGATGTTCATCTTGCAGCAACCTCCTTTTCCTCCCGTTCCAGGGCCCACATTATTGTGCTTCTCAAGTGGCGAGGCGGCCGCATCTTACTGT
>CAZNSC010000208.1:0-3668 GCA_964575695.1 uncultured Dehalococcoidales bacterium | reverse complement strand
CAGCAAATGTCTCCCCTACTTTTTTACTCTGCAATTCTATATCTATTGTGCGTATAGCTGCAATTAAACGCCTCAATGAGTGAGTTTTAAGCTTCGAAGTGGTGCTGCACACGACGTCAAAACGTGTGATAACGGAGAGGCCTGCTCAATTTCTCGGCGGTGTGTCCACCCCCAGGTGGGTCATCCGGAACAGATTCAGAGATGAAAGGAATTTCGTACCCGAGAAACAGGTGATGATGGACGGAAGGGCGCACAGAAATCACTCATACAGACGATAGACAAGCTGAAGTCCTCCAGTTATGCTAACAAAGGGAGGTCAAAGTCTGCGATGGACGATCAAGAGTCTGAAACTGACCACAATCAACTCAAATCTCGAAGTGGCTCGGGCATGCTGAAGGGTAAGTGCCCAAGGTGTGGCTATGCCTGTGGTGGATGGGCACTTCGTGACCCAGGACAGCAAACATGCCCCGAATGTGGAGAAAGGCTTGAGATTAAGGGGAGCCTTTAAGTCCTTTCTCATCTAAAACAACAACCGACCCATTCGAGGTCGGTTCGACGATTAGCACTATAGCACTGCAGCGCCTGTCATATTTGTGAAGTGAGATACCCCCGTCGATTAACGCGATTCTACCCCCTCTGGCCTTTGCGTTGGACAATTCGTTAGCTACATAGCCGAGTACAGTTGTCCTTCGCCGAGGGGAGAAAGCACTTTGCTGACCTGTGAAAAGAATGGGTGACACCAGAGTCGCTTCAGCACCTAGGAGGTGACAGCAGTGGATGGTGACCTGCGATGGCTTCTATAGTATGTCCCCAAAAAGGTATAACTTTTGAAGTTTCATTGTAAATGACAATGAAACTCGCCTATCAGAAAAGTCTTCTTTTGGGATCATTTCGTTTTACAACTTCGCCTAATTATTTGGATCAAACAAAAAGTGGCCTGCTTGTCCAAATCTCAGCGTATAAGTGCAATTATACAGTAACGATAAAAAGAGGGTAGCTACCTCTGAGAACCTTGCGTTTATCATTAACTAAACGCAGGCTACGAAGTGGTGAGCCAAGCGACTTGTCAAGTTATCAGCTACAACTTCCACTCCAGTGCATTCGTCCCCATGTTTGTCCCCGTGGTAGTACTGAATATGGGTTTAACTCAAAGCAGGAGCTCTAAGCTCTACTTTTTATCCATCTCAAAATATCACCATGCTAACAGACCTTCATATTGAACACTCTGTAAAATCCAACGCATTTGTAACATGTTTGTAACAATTCAGAGTTAAAATGGTAGCAATCTAGAGGGAGGTTTGGCCATGTCTGTTAATTATGCCGATATCGCTTGGATTCTGATATCAACAGCGCTAGTAATGCTGATGACACCTGGAGTCGCCCTGTTCTATGGTGGTATGGTGAGACATAAAAACATTCTATCCACACTAATGATGAGCTTTATGTGTTTGGGACTGGTTGGCCTGCTCTGGGTACTCTACGGCTACAGCTTGAGCTTCGGTACTGACAACATAGGTCTTATCGGGGGTCTTGATTTTATCGGTCTCCGGAATGTAGGGCAAGCGCCATCGCCAATATATGCCAGTACTGTTCCTCACCTAGCCTTTATGATGTTCCAGGGTATGTTTGCTATTATTACGGTAGCCTTAATCACCGGTGCCGTCGTTGAGCGAATCAAGTTCGGGTCTCTTCTAGTATTTTCTTTTTTATGGCTGACGGTGGTCTATAGCCCGGTGACCCATTGGGTCTGGGGTGATGGTGGCTGGCTGGCTGGGCTCGGCGTTCTTGACTTCGCCGGTGGCTCGGTTGTTCATATCAATGCTGGAGTCTCAGCTCTAGCTCTGGTTATTCTGTTAGGTCGTCGCAAAGGTTTCCCTCAGGAGTCAATGCAGGCTAACAATATTCCTATGGTAGTAATTGGTGCCAGTCTGCTTTGGTTTGGCTGGTTTGGCTTTAATGCCGGTAGCGCCCTCGCTTCTAATAGCCTAGCTGTCAGCGCCTTTGTGACTACTAATACGGCGGCAGCGGCAGCAGCTTTTACCTGGATGATAATCAGCTGGATCTACCGCCGCCCGAGTATACTCGGTACGGTTACTGGTGCCATTGCTGGGCTGGCTACTATAACTCCAGCCTCAGGATTTGTGACACCCTTAGCAAGTATCCCGATAGGCATCGTGGCTGCTATTGTCTGCTACTATATCATGGCATTTATTAAAATAAAACTCAGCTTCGATGACTCTCTGGATGTATTCGCCGTACATGGAGTTGGTGGTATCTTGGGTATGCTGGCAGTCGGTATTTTGGCCAGTCTGACAGTAAATTCGGCTGGGGCCGATGGTTTGCTACTGGGTAATGGAGCACAGCTTTTAAAGCAATCGATCGGCATTGTTGCGGTTGGTGCTTATGCCTTCGTTGCCACGTTGATTCTGGGTAAGCTCGTCGATGTTATCATCGGACTGAGAGTAAGTCAGACTGAAGAAATGGTCGGTCTGGATATATCACAGCATGGCGAAAGAGCTTATGGCGGGTTAATTAGATAAGTTTAATATCTATTAGCAGAAAGCTTGACGAATATACAACATTAATTATTTCTAGTGGTCGATATTATGATAAATACATGAACCCATCTATGCTCACTTATCTAGGTAAAATACCCACAACCCGTTCCCCGTTAAGCCACTCGTAAGTACAACGAACCAGAAATCCCAGGAGAGAATGGGGAACGCTTGCGAACTGAATAAGGGCAGGGAAGCGTTTAACACTACTTAAACGCCAAGAGACGGGTACATTTCGGAACTGATAAGTCCGGCCATCATCTAAGTCGGAGTTCGAGTCCCCATAGGTAGCCCAGGCAGTCAGGTGGATAATTAGAACAGATTCGGTCAAATTTGCGCGTGTAAAAGATCTATGGTAGCATCGTTGCGGGAGAAACTTGAGTCTTTCCGGAGGAACAGCAATGAACGCAAGTGAACAAATTGACGAGTTGATTGCAGGGCTCACCGACTGGCGAGGGAAGATGCTGGCCAACCTGCGGAGAATCATCCGTGAAGCTGACCCGGAGATTGTCGAGGAATGGAAATGGATGGGCGCCCCGGTCTTTTCCGACCATGGCATAGTCTGTGTTGCCAATGCTTTCAAAGACAAGGTAAAGCTAACTTTCTACGAAGGCGCCAGCCTTCCCGACCCGAACAAGTTGTTCAACAACGGGCTTGAGGGCAAGAAATGGCGCACGATTGACCTTTATGAGGGCGATAAAGTCAACGAGAGTTCGTTGAAGGTGCTCGTTCGGGCGGGGGTGGACTTCAATAGGGCCAAGGCGAAACCAGCGGCGAAGAAGAAAGCCGCGAAGTGACCATACTCCGCGGGCGGTCGGGTTAGAAAACCCGACCCTACATGTTGAAGTCTTGCGGAACGAGGGAGAACGTCACGGCATCATGTACCCGCAACGCTGGCTGAGCTGATTGCCGGTGGCCAATCCTGTTTAGTTCGAAGCTCAGGGGAGCCTAAGTCAGGCAGGAGATACGGGGCACCCCGCTTCGGAGCTGCGCATCGGGAAGTGCATCTGCGACCGCTTGTGCGGCATTATGCATGAATACGGGACTCGCTTCACCGTACAGAACAAGCGTGGGTACGGTGATGGTCGCTAACTGTTCCGTAGGTATAGAGCC
>CAZNSC010000207.1:0-3704 GCA_964575695.1 uncultured Dehalococcoidales bacterium | reverse complement strand
CTCCGTAGCTGTGCCTCCAATTTCCTCAGTTGCATGAAGTCTATTGGTGCCGTTATCTCCAGTTCCAGCTTTCCCTGATAGAGCTCGGCATCGCCGGCCGCCGCCGGGGCGACCTCAGCTTCTACCTCAGCCGCCGGGGCGACCTTAGCCTCAGCCGTCGGGGCAACCACTTTTGCCTTTTCCACGCTAACCGGTGGTGGCGTCACCACTTCCCTTTGTTTTGCCTCAGCGATAGCCTTGGCTGGCAGCCCAGCCTCTCTCTTCGCTTTGTCCCTGGCTTCGTTGATAATCTGTTCTGCCTTATGCTTGGCTTCGGCGATAATTCTAGCCGACTGCTCCTCCGCTTCCTTCCGCGCTTTTTCCCTGGCCTCTCTGATTTCCTGATCCGCCTTCTTTTTGGGCTCGGCGGTAGCCTTGGCTAGATCCTCTTCTGCCTTTTTCTTCGCCCTCTCGGTAGCCTCACCTGTAACCTGTTCTGTCTTTTGTCTGGCTTCGGCGATAATTCTGGCCGACTGCTCCTCCGCTTCCTTCTCAGCCTTTTCTCTGGCTTCCTTGATAATCTGCTCGGCTTCCTTCTGTGCTTTTTCCCGGGCCTCTTTGATTTCCCGTTCCGCCATATTTTTTGACTCAGTGGTGGCTTTAGCTGACTCCTCCGCTTCCCTCTTCGCCTCCTCGGTCACCTTCATAATTGCTTTCTCAGCTTCTTTCCTTGAGTTAGCGATTATCCTGCTGGCCTCTTCCTCTGCCGCTTGCCTCGCTCTGGCGACAATCTCTTCTGATTCCTGCTTGGCTTCCCCGATCAGGCGCTCCGTCTCCCGTTTTGCCTTCTCCTTAGCTTCCTTCTTTGCTCTCTCCTCGGCCTCGCTGATTATCTGCTTCGCTTCCCGCTGAGCTCTGGCGGTAATTGTTGCTGATTCCTCCTCAACTCTCCTGTTAGCTTGCTCTTTTAGTTCGGCAGCTAGCTGCTCGGCCTTCTGCTTCGCCTCAGCCGTGGACTTGGCTACCCTTGCCTCAGCCTCTCTTCTGGCTTCCTCAATGATCTGCACTGCCTCTTGTTTGGCCTGGGCAATAACTCTTGCCGTTTCCTCTCGCGCCTCTTTACTTGCCTGCTCTCTGGCCTCCCTGGTAATGCGCTCTGCCTCCCTCTTTTTCTCCTCTGCCGCCTCCTTTTTAGCCCGGCCCTTGGCCTCGTTGGTAATCTGCTCCGCTTCCTTCCGAGCCCGGGCAATAATGGCGGCCGCTTCCTTCTCAGCCTCTTTTCTTAGCTTGTTCCTTTCCGCTTCGATAGCCTGGGCAATCCGTTGCTCGTGCTCGCCGATAAGCCTGGCTGCCTCGTTAGTCTTGGTCTCGTCGCCTCTCTCTTCCACCTTAGTTACCTCCATAACAGCCCGCCCGCCACCAACCTTGTTTCGTGAATGATGATACCGACTAGACCACAGTATAAATAGGCGAATCAGCTATTGTCAATAGGCTATGACATGCTGATACCAGTGTTGAATTTCGGCCCCCCAGACCATGATTACCATGGTGCCAGCAGCCAGAAAGGGACCAAAGGGGATAGGCTGCCGTCGTGTTTTGAGACCAAGGAGGAGCAGCGCGGCGGCCACCAGTCCACCAGCCAGGATTGATATAAAGAGCGCCATGAATACCTTGGGGAAACCGGTTATCAGTCCGAGTAGCGCCGCCATCTTGACATCACCCATGCCCATCCCACCGCGAGTGGCGAGAAAGGGGATAAGCATGATCACCAGCCCGACAGCACCGCCGGAGACGGAGCTTATTACCCGCAGGCCAGCGTCTGCGCCCAGGGCGGGGTAAAGGGGGGAGAAGACTAATGCCAGCCCCATTCCGGGATAGACCACCTTGTCCAGGATTAGCTGGTGCTCAATATCGATGACAAAGATAATGGTGAGCAGGCAGGTGTAGGCCAGAGAGAAGCCCAGCACCGGACTAAAACCGTAGCGCCAGTAGAGGAGGGGGAAAGCCAGCCCCATGGCTAGCTCCACGGCGGGGAGCCGGCGGGATATCGGGGTCTGGCAGTAGCGACAGCGCCCTCTCAGCCACAGATAGCTGAACAGAGGCACCAGGTCCCTGACCCCAAGCCGATGATTACAGACATCACAGGCAGACGGAGGATTAATTATTGATTTGCCTTTGGGCAGGCGGTCACTGCAGACGTTGAGGAAGCTCCCTATAGTTAAACCGAAAGCAGCAAATAAGGCTATGAGCAGGCCGTGGGGCAACACTGCGTTTTTGACCTCATCATGATTTGAGAACAAGCCCGATGTTGGTCATATACAGAGCGACGGGGAAATTGGGAGGATAGGATACGGGTGGCTCCAGAGGAGCGACAGTCCGACCGCTGAGAGCACTTACCCGCTGTGCTAGTTCCGGGTTAAGAGCGGACTCTCCGGTCAGATAGATGGGGACATTGGCAGGCAGCGGATTGGAACGGTTCATGTCATTGTAGTACTCTATGGTACTGGCAAGCTGCTGTAGCAGCAGGGCGGTTACCCTGCCCGCGTCCAGGTTCTTTTCCCGAAGCCAGATGCCACGCATCAGAGTGGGGAGAGAATCCATCATAATCACCATCTCCACCGAATTGACCTCCCCGTGGGCGAGGATGGCATCCTTTTGATTGATAGCACGGCACAGGGCGAATGATTTTAGATCTATGCTGTCTATAGTGACTCCAGCGGTCTGGCAGGTCTGTATCAGAGCCTGTGTTAATTCCTTGGGTATGGCTACAGCGTATACTCGCTGTTGTGTCCCGGCGCTGGGCAGTAGTTGCCAGTATAGGTAACTGGTCTCCGGCGACACCGACAACACCCGTCTTGCTTCTCGTTGGACAGTGGCCTCTAGGTTTGCCTTGCCCGCCGGGGGGAGGTCTATTATTTGTGAGTTACTACCGATGCTCGGTATTGCCCAGCGAACATTCTTTGGCGATAGCTTTCGTTCACCTAGAGCATCCTTGATAAACTGAGCCATGCCTGCGTTATCGGTGATAAGGCCTTCCCTCATTAAGTTGGGGGGGAAGCCGATACTATCCCATCGGTCAATTTTCTTGCCGCTGGAGCTGATAATTCTAAGGTCGTTGCCGTCGATACTCAGTGAGACAGTCATTAATAAGCCCCCTCTTTCGCCCTCATCTCTCGCCAATAGAATAGAGCTAAATTGCAATTTTGTCAATAGTGAATATCATCCGGCGGCAACGGAAGTCCCATGACATAGGAGGGGTCTTATCGCAATCCTGTCAGCGTCTGAATAGCACTCTACTTGTTTTGGGAGACAGTGACTGCAATCCTTTTCAGTTGGTCTCTGCCTGGGGTGGCATCGTCGGTTTCCTCAGCTTTGTCGCCCTCATATTCCCGGGCATTGTCTACCTCGGGCAGCTGCTTCAGGATATCAACGAGCTGTATCGGCTTATACAGGACGAGTGTAATTGAACAGCCGTTGTTCTTGGGCCTGAGCTCGGTGATGCCTATACCTGGCCAGCGTCGGAGGTAACTTTGTATCTCCACCAGCTGAGCGGGGGCAAGTGGCGGTAGAATGTCCAGCTCTACAGTGCCCTCGTAAGTGGTTGGGGTTTCTGTTATATCCACTTCCGCCTGGCCCGACGTCTCCACGTCTGGCTGGCTGGCTACTTCTGGTGTGGCGACTGGCGACTGGTCCTCAGAGGCTGCCGTGGCCTCGGTATCTACCCA
>CAZNSC010000206.1:0-3705 GCA_964575695.1 uncultured Dehalococcoidales bacterium | reverse complement strand
TAGTATATAGAAGTAAGAAACGATGATGGCTCCGGCTACAATAGTGTAGTCCCGAAAAAAGGACGAAGACCAGGGTAGAAGGAGCCACCGAGATGAAAAATAGCGTAGCCAGAAAGCTCAAGCAAATCCCGCCTGGATACCTAGTCGTGGGGATTGATCCACATAAGAAAAGACATGCGGCAGTGAGTGTGACCGAAGACCTTGTGGTTCGATCGAAGTTCAAGTTTGCCAATTCAAGAACTAGTTTTGACCAGGTAATCGCGAACGTCAAGACGGAGATAATCAAAGCTGGTTGCCGCGGCGTAATCTTCGCCATCGAGACCGGTGGGCACTTCTGGCGTAATTTCGCCTATTTTCTGGAAGAAAGTGGAGTGCCTTTCCGCCTGATCAGCCAGATCACACTAAAGCGAATGCGGGATGGGCGTGACCTCAATCGGCGTAAGAATGATTTCCGGGATGCGGAAATGGCCGCCGGGGTATTGCTGACTGGCTACTTCACCGAGACCAAATTGCCGCAAGGCGTGTATGCCGATCTGCGCAGCACCCATAGCGCCTACTTTCGGTTGGTAAAAGAGAGAACAAGGATTATCAATCTCCTAAACAGACTGCCGAAGAAGTCACTTTTTCAACAGGTACCACTTTGCTCCCCGTTTCCGGCGTTTAAAACCGCTCCTTATTCAGTTTCTGGCCGCCGTTTCAGGTCACGCTCTTCCCCTCTTTTTTCATTTCCCCCGGTTGCTCAGGCCGCCATCGCAAACTTCGGCGGCAGCGTTTCCGGGACCTCCCATAGTAATCTGACCATGCGTTTGACGTTGGAGGCGATGGCCGCCAGCAGAGTATGGATTCCGGCCCTGATGAGTCCGCGGTATCTACATCGCCTCATGCCGCACCATCGTGCCAGGTCGGCCACCTTATGCTCGACCCTGTACCGGTTCTTATAAGCGGCTTTGCCCTCTTCAGTTTCCATCCTCGCTTTCATCTGTTGATAAAGTGGCTCATAGTAGTTGATGCGCACGCACCGCCCATACGTTTTTGAGGATCCCGGGAAACAGTGGGGCTTCAGTTGACAGGCAGCGCACACAAAGCGCGGGAATTGAAACACGAGAGTATTTCGTTTCTGCGTTTCGGTATGGAGCAATTCTCTCCGGCTATGTTGAGCCACGCACACTGCCGGGCAGGTCATCGTGTCGTGCTCGGCATCGTACTTGAAATCATCCCGGGTGAAGAGGTCTTTTCCGACCGGGTTGTACCTTTGTACCAGACTAACATAACCGGTTATCTTCGCCTCATCCAGGCGCTCCAGGTTGGCTCCTGAGCCGTAGGCTTTATCGGCGCTAAGCTGTTCCGGCTTCAGACCGTGATTATCCTCCTGCTGCTTTAGAAGCACATTAAGCTGGCCGCCGTCATCCTTGTTAGCCGGAGTGGTCTGAACGGCCGTGATGATCTCCGATTCTTCCTCCACGATGACGTGGCCTTTGTAGCCTGCCCAGGTATTTGAGTCTTTTCTACCCATTCTGGCATCTGTGTCCACCGGGCTGACTAACCTATCTGTGGCGCCTTCCTCTCGATCGGCAACCACTTTCTCCAGGAGTTCCAGGCTGCGAGCCAGCTCCGGAGTCGGTTTCAGAGCACCATTTTTAAGCTCAGCGATGACTCCATCCAGTAATGTCTTGGCCTCTGATACCTCTTGCTCCAATCCCTCTTGCACTTTGGTAAACCGGTCCTGCTTCTTGATTTGTGGCTCCGGTATGCCCAGCTTCTCAGCGACTTCGGGGCTCTGCTTCTTGATGTCCTGAATTACATTGCGCCGAAAGATGCGCACAATGCCGGTAAGGCTGTTCCTGGCGACGTCGGCCTCGATATGGGTCGAGTCTATGATCTGCTTCTTGCCGGTGACCAGGCCCTTATCGATGCACTGCTTGACAATATTCTCGAAGACATGGCGGAACTTCTCTTCTCCGAGGCGGACTGCCCTGAAATAGGAGACGGTGGTATCGTCGGGCGCGTCCTCATCTACAGCCAAGCCAAGGAAGTATTTGTAAGCCAAATTAAGTTTAGTGTTCTCGATGACCTTTCTATCCGAGTCGTCATAGATGTACTGGAGCAGGCACAATCTGAGCATGAACTCCGGGTCTTCCGCTGGCCGGCCGAAGTCCGGCGTGTATCTGTCCTTGACCAGCTCGTGGACGAAAGAAAAGTCGACCACCTGGTTTATCTTTCTGAGCAGGTGGTCGGCCGGGACGATTTTGTCGTACAAGTAGCTGCCGTAGAATGAGCTTTGGGGCGGCTTGGGCCGTAGCATACAGGCCTCCTTCCTACGTGTTTAGCTACATTCTACAGCGAGGCGGGCGGGATTGCCAGGATTAATTTTAAGAATAGATGTATAAGTCAAACTCTATCTCAGCCTTTATCTCATGCGCAAAATCTATCAGCCAGTGATTTATAATCATAGCTGGTGTTTCTTCGTTTTCTATCTTGATTACAATACATATTCCAAAGTCCACACTGTACTCTCTTCGTATATTATTCAGAACATGTAATTTGTCTTTAAATAAATCGTATATTTTAACAAGTTGGTCATTTATATCCTTCGATTCCTCATATCCAGTACTAACCAGCCAAGTAGTTAGCTTGTTCGACTCATGCGTTACTCTGTTAGGTTCCCCCTTAATCGATAATTTTGTTGGTGTAACGCCCAAACTCTCGGTGATTTTTCCTGTATTGAACGTTTCTCCAGTCATCCAAAAATCAACCATGACTTCGGTCTTATCCATGTTTATACCCCTATTTGTTATTTATACATTACTTGCAAATCGTCAATGCTGTTAGCTACTCTGATCCATGCATTATCTTTGGTTCCCATCCATATTTCACCCGTTTTCGTATCAGAATATAAGTTCCATTTGCTCATATTTTTATCAGTTTGAAGTATATCGTATTTTACATTGTGAGCGTCAATACCTTTGCTTTTCAAGTAATTATTACTAAGTTTTTTAGGGCTTCCTGGCTTTTGTGGATCGTTTCGATTCCCAAAATCAGGACCATTACTGAAAATCGATCCAAGGTCATCCCAGTGACTGGAGATGAAGTATGCTAACAAAAACAACGGGCCTATCCAAGGATTCGTTGCACCTCTACCCAACGTTGCAGGGCCGGACCCGCCATAAATTAGTGGTTCTGGCAGTGCACCAGGATATTTATGATAGTATATCTGGGAGCCATTAAAAAATCTGTCAATCTCACTTTGCGAATGATTATAACTAATGAAATCGAATGGCTCAGGTGTATCTTCTACCCAACCACCAAAATCTGCTACTGTCGTGTCTAAACTCACCCAACCACCATTTTCCCAAACGAGAATATATCCAGCTGATGGGTCAACTCCGGCCTCAGCACAGTCCTGTTCGTAATCGTGGCCTGTTGGATCAGTATATCTCAATGGGTTATTCAGGCAATAACTATATCGGTTGAAACTCTGGGGGTTATATGGATTCGGTACAATAGTATCCGGGCTGATGAACCTCCCGATCGTCGGGTCGTAATACCTAGCTCCGTAGTAATAAAGGCCGGTATCATCCAATCTCTGGCCGGTAAAGAGCCTGTCCGTAGCTAAATTACCCTGACTATTTCGGCAGTCTCCTAAAGGGTTTGTTGGATGGACTCTTCCCCGAATTCACGGAAGTGTTTAAGGATCCTTGCGGCCGC
>CAZNSC010000205.1:0-3721 GCA_964575695.1 uncultured Dehalococcoidales bacterium | reverse complement strand
GCATTAGCCATCTCAGAGCCAGATTCAAGCCTGGAGCTGATGCGCAAACTCTTGGAGAATGCCGTCGAGAACGGAGCGCAATGCATCACCACCCCCTGCCCGCTATGCCAGACGAACCTGGATGCCTACCAGAGTCAGGTCAATCGCAGGTTCAAAACGAACTTCAAGCTGCCTGTTTTGTTCGTCACTCAACTGGTTGGTCTTGCCCTGGGCATTGAGCCAAAATCTCTGGGGCTGAATACCATTATTGTCTCACCCGACGAGGTGCTGGATTACATATATAACTATGTTACCTATATCACGACTCATTAGCGGGGGGTAACAATGGAACCTAGGATCGGCGTTTATGTGTGTCATTGTGGCAGTAACATTGCCGGTACCGTTGATACTGAGGAGGTAGCCCGCTTTGCCCAGGCCCTGGACGGTGTCGTGGTTGCCCGTGACTATAAGTTCATGTGCTCTGACCCGGGACAGGAACTGATTAAGAAGGACATCAGAGAGATGGGAGTAAACCGGGTAATTGTCGCCTCCTGTTCACCAACAATGCATGAACCGACGTTTCGCCGTGCCTGCCAGGAAGCCGGGCTAAACCCCTATCTTTTTGAGATGGCAAATATCCGTGACCAGTGCTCCTGGGTGACCGAAGATAAACGGCAGGCTACCGACAAGGCAAAAGCCCTGGTCAGCGCTGCGGTAAGACGGGTCTATTACCACCAGCCACTGGAGACCAGAGAGGTTGCCATCAACCCCAATACTCTGGTCGTCGGTGGCGGTATCGCCGGCATTCAGGCAGCGCTCAAGATCGCTGATTCCGGGCACAAGGTCTATCTGGTGGAGAAAAGTCCGAGCATTGGCGGGCACATGGCGCAGCTGGATAAGACATTCCCCACCCTGGACTGCTCAGCCTGCATTCTCACCCCTAAAATGACGCTGGTTGGCTCTCACCCCTACATTGAGCTGCTCACCTATAGCGAGGTGGAGGAGGTTTCTGGCTATATCGGTAATTTCAAGGTCAGGATCAGGAAGCGGGCAAGGTATGTTGATGAAGATAAGTGCACCGGCTGTGGCTTATGCCAGACCAAATGTCCGTGGAAGGTGGACAGCGAGTTTGAGGCGGGCCTGGGGAAGAGGAAGGCTATTTATACCCCGTTTCCACAGGCAGTACCCAATACTCCGGTGATTGATACTGAGCACTGCGCCTACTTCTTAAGCGGTAAGTGCCGTGCCTGCGAGAAGTTCTGTGAAGCCAAGGCGATTGATTTTGAGCAAAAAGATGAAACAGTTGATGCCGAGGTTGGCTCAATAATTGTCACTACCGGTTTTCAGGTATTTGACCCTACCCCCATCTATCAGTATGGCTACGGGCGACTGGACAACGTTATCACCAGCCTTGAGTTCGAGAGGTTGGTTAACTCAGCCGGGCCCACCGGCGGCGAAATCGTGCTCAAGGATGGCTCCCACCCGGAGAGTATTGCCATAATCCACTGCGTCGGCAGCCGGGATGAGAAGTACCATGATTATTGCTCCCGCGTCTGCTGCATGCACTCGATGAAGTTTGCCCACCTGATAAAGGAGCATACCGACGCCGAGATATATGAGTTTTACATTGATATCAGGAGCTTTGGTAAAGGCTACGAGGAGTTCTATAACCGGATTTTGAACGAAGGGACAATCTTCATCCGGGGCCGCCCGGCGGAGATAACCGATATCGCCGAATCCGCCGGGGAGAAGGGCAAGCTCATTGTTCAGTTCGAGGATACCCTCGCCGGCTTGCAGCGCCGCCTGCCGGTGGATATGGCCATTCTCAGTTGCGCGCTGGAGCCCCAACCGGATGTTGAAACAACCGCCCGCCTATTTAATATCAGTCGCAGTGCTGATGGCTTCTTCCTGGAGAAGCACCCCAAGCTAGACCCGGTAGCCACCATGACTGACGGAATATTTGTCGCCGGTTGCTGTCAGGGTCCCAAGGACATACCGGATACGGTAGCTCAGGCCGCCGCCGCTGCCGCCGAGGTCCTGTCAATGATAAGTAAAGGGAAGGTGGAGATTGAGGCGGCGACGGCGGCTATTGACGGGAGAATCTGCTCCGGCTGCCAAATCTGCAGGCTTGTCTGCCCCTATAGTGCCATCTCCTTTGATGATCAGAAGATGGTCTGCCAGGTCAATGAAGCCCTGTGCAAGGGCTGTGGCGCCTGTGTTGGCGGCTGCCCCAGCGATGCCATAAGCCTGAAACATTATACCAATGAGCAAATTGTCGCCCAGATGGAGGGTTTGCTAGTATAGTCCTGACACCTGAGGGCGACAAGCCTGGCCGGCGTAACAGGCAAGTAGATAATTGCAAGCCCGATAGTTAGTACAAAGTCAAGACCACAGGAGTTAATCAGCCAGAGCGTTTTTTCAAGGGCCTTCGCCCCTTTCAATCCCCTTATAAACAATATCTCTTCTGGTGCTTGACTATTCTTTCAAAATAAAGTAACATTCACCACAAAATGCAAGAAGTAACACTCACAATAAACGGCTCTCAGGTTACCGGGCGTGAAGGAATGACCATCCTTGAACTCGCCCGAGAGAACGGTATAGAGATTCCGACCCTCTGCTACTGGGAAGGCCTGAGCCCGACCGGAGCCTGCCGTGTCTGTGTTGTTGAGGTGGAAGGCTCCCGGACACTGGTCGCCTCGTGTCATACCCCAATCGCCGCGGGCATGGTGATATATACCCATTCGCCCAAGGTTTTGCAGGCCCGCAAGGTGATCGTAGAGCTCCTGCTGGCCAGTCACCCCGACGTCTGTATCGTCTGTGACAAGGCCAACATATGTGAGCTGCGTAAGATAGCGGCTGACCTGGAAATCGGGCTCCCCCGATTCAGGCTGAGGAAGCACTACTACCCGATAGAGGACATCAGCCCGTACGTTATCCGTGATATGTCAAAGTGTATCCTGTGCCGACGGTGCGTCAAGGCGTGCACAGAAATCGCCAAGCAGAATTTCTACGCACTCAGCTATCGGGGCTTTGATTCCAAGGTTACCGTTGACCTCGATGAGCCGTTGGATAAAGAGGCTTGCCGGGACTGCTATGCCTGTATCCCCCCCTGTCCGACAGGGGCACTGTGCCGGGCAAGCGGGACGAGAGAGGAGAAGAAAGGCAAGCCCCTGATTATCAAGGGCTGACCTTCCAGCGATAAGTCACAGAGAGGATGAGTAAGATTAAGCCTGAAATTTCCACCCCACAGCAGAAGCTACTGGAAGTGCTGAAAGATACGCAAGACAGATTGGACTACCTTTCCGGGGACACCCTGAGCGAGATTGCCAAATCGCTGGATTTACCGGTCAGCGAGGTCTATGGCGTCGCCACCTTTTATTCGTTCCTGTCCACGGAGCCACAAGGCAGGCATGTCATCAGGGTTTGCAAGAGTGTGCCCTGCCTTATCGAGGACTCCCAGGGCATAATCGAACACATCGGTAAGGAGCTGGGAATCAAACCCGGTGAGACCACACCCGACGGCAGATTTTCTCTTGAACTGGTAAACTGCATCGGTGCCTGCGATAAAGCCCCGGCGATGATGGTCAATCACGATGTTCATGGTGATTTGACCCCGGGGAAGATATCACAGATTCTGAAGGAATACAGGTAGCGCAATGCCCGGTAAGGGAGGCAGATAGATGCCAGAGAAGCGGATTGTGTTAAGAAATTGTGGGGTGATTGACCCCCGGCAGATAACCAC
>CAZNSC010000204.1:0-3783 GCA_964575695.1 uncultured Dehalococcoidales bacterium | reverse complement strand
GCATTCCCTGGCCATCTGATGAATTGTCGTTGATCTCGACTTGGGAATCAGAGGTCGCAGCCTCGCTCGGAACCAAGCCGAGGTTGATTGGGATGTAGGACGCTTGGTAGCCATTCGCCTGGGCTTGCCAGGCGAGGCGTTCATTGACACTATCCCGGTACGTATAGCCGTCGCTCTCATCGCCCCGGCCTTTGTCGGTAGAGAAATCATCTGAGAGAATAAAGGTGGTTGTTTGCGCGTGGGAGCTGCTTTCCGAAGCTCCATGCACATTAGTCGGACTGGAGGGAATCAATACGGCTACCAGAGTGATGATCGACAGCATTCTGAATAGCCAATTCTGCGCCTTCATTTTGACCCCCTTTCTTGTCCGTGTTTCTCACAAGTATGTAAGATAAGCCCACTGCCCCGTTTTCACAGGTCGTTCGCACCCTGTACTCCGGGGACTTGGCGTGACGCTTTGAGAATAATGGGCAGGGACACCTTTTTGACTCTACTCGACCAGCCGCCGATATGGGCAACAATTGCTGCCCATAGGGAACGCTGACCAGAACGCTTCCCCGCTTGCAAACCGTATTTGCCGGTAGATCAAGTGGATAATCACTGTCCGTTGTGCCAATAGCGTAATGGTATGCTGCCCATGCAAGAGAGACTTCAAAAGCAAGCCTCCCATCCCAAGATCACTATCTTTCTTTGAACTCCCACTCAGTCGATCACCAGTTCAATTCTTGTGGTGCAGGCAGCGTAGCGCTACCCGCACTGAATTCGCCTGAAGTGGACGGCTTTAATGGCTCTGTTTGATATTGTGTGCCTGATGTCAATGTGAAATACTGTGTCTCTTTGTAAGAACCGTCTACATAAATCTCCACATGCCACTGTCCTAAACTACTACCCGTATCAGAAATGGATATCCATGACCAAGCATAGGTCACAGGGCTAGGATAGTTGAAGTCACTTTCAATGGTGCGGTATAATGCGCCTGTTGGTTGATACCAGTCCCATCGAATGGTATGTGGCCCAGATACACCTTCCCAGGCACTCCACGAGAAGACATAGTCATCATTCGTTGAAAACACATTGGTCACATCAACAGGTTTACCAGTCTGAGCGTCTACATCCTTGCAAGTCGCAGACTCTAAAATCCTGGCAGCGATAGGGGGGCCTTCAACATCGAACGTGGTGCTATCTGCACTCATTCCAGAGGCATAGGAAACGGATGCGGTATAAGTGTATGTTCCAAGAAGCGCATCAGAGGCGGGCCCGCTTAATAGAGATAAGCTGTCTTCCCCCGGTGGCATGGATACTGCGTAATTGTCGTAGGAAAGGTAGGACACTTTCGCGCCGTTTGGATCGTAGGTGGCCCAAGTATACGTGACAGGGATCGTCTGGTTTAAGTGGTTGGTAGCAGTCAAAGTTAAACGGATTGCCTCACCCGGTCTGAATGTGTTCTTAGGATTGCCCCAATAGTCGGCAGTGTAGGCCTGATCTATGGTTACGTCAGCACTGGCGCAGGTACCATAGCATAGTTGCTCACCTGCTGCATTGATAGGGAAGAAAACACCTTCCGCAATGAATCGCTTATCCAGATGTCCTCCCTCTTCAAAAATATACTTTACTAATACTCTAGTTCCTAGTGCTGCTTGTGGAAGTGTGATTCGACCCGAAAATGTCATGCAAGGAGGAATCCTAAAGATAGCAGTGCTACGATAATTACGGAATGGCATCACTGCTGCCACCTGATTACCTTGGACATCCTCATATTC
Organism: uncultured Dehalococcoidales bacterium; assembly: GCA_964575695.1. Lineage (GTDB taxonomy): Bacteria > Chloroflexota > Dehalococcoidia > Dehalococcoidales > W111 > CAZNSC01. The sequence goes on along the minus strand of CAZNSC010000204.1, from coordinate 2,023 downwards.
GAGCATGATGAAGACTCTATCCGTTCGGTTAGGCCACAACAGAGTGCTCTCCCAAAATGGCCGTGCCGCCTGAATCCCTAAGACAAATTCTAGTTCCTCGCTTTTGGTGAAGAGGTTTGCATATCCAGTCGCCCATAGCCGCTGCGACGGTTGTTCCGGGTCATGCCCTCCGGGTACTACAAAACGATAGAAGCCAGCGCCGTAATTCACATCGGGTACACACCGGTCGGCGATAAGTTCTGTTCGCTCGGTAACATAAGGCAACCCTGATTCACCCACCTCGCTAGCGCCCTCAAGCCATGTGGCAATTTCATACTCTTTTTCTGTCATCTTCCCTGCGTAGTTGAAGTCAAGTTTTACATATGCAATGTTTTTGACAATATTGATAATCAGGGTTGGAAGGATGGTTGCCGGCGTCACTTGTAAGCCGTGACTGGCGATATGGATAACTTTGAGGCCAACGGCACCTGCTTCTGCGCCTTCTGTCAAAATATCAACTGCCAAAGCTGCCGCCTCATGGTTGGCCCCCTCTTTGTTGAGTTGTTCACCGAGCTCGATTAGACTCTGAACGACTTCTGGGCCAGTAGCATCGATACCTAGATTCTCTGCAACCGTTTGAGAGTTGCTGGCATAAATTCGACATGCAGGATTATCTGCGATCCATTCTGCTCCACGTCCATTATACGGTAACTCAAAGATCGGAGTTCCATCGCTTAGCGTAAAGGCCTTGTAAAGATCACGATACCTGGAGAAACCTTTGATAAGCTCGCGGGCAGTATGGTAATTGGCATGATCCTCTTCGCTCCATTTTGTAATATCCCAGCAGGAGATGATAGGAATATACAACGATAAGTGCGGTGTTTCAACCGTAATTTTGTGATTTGTCTCATCCACTGTGCCACCGATGTCAATCCAACGTTTTCCATCAAAATATGCGACATTTAGCAACTGCGGGTCGGTTCCATCTGGCACTGCGCTCGGGTCGTATGGAAGTGTGATTTTCACTGTACCGGAAACAACGTCGGGGAAATTGGCAATTTCGAAATCGTAAGGATTTCCAATAGCTGTTTCGTATAGATCTTTTGTTACATCCTTTGGAATTTCAATTATAGAGACGACTGTGTCTGCTAGCAGAACCCTCTCTTTAATTTCCAAACCCGCTCCACTATTTGTTGTTACAATATTGGTGCCACCGCTTGTAACTTCGCTTTGCACAATTTCACCTGGTTGGACAACAATGACGGTTCCGACTATACGTCTAGGGCTGAAAACGCTATAGTAAGCGTAGGTGCCTGTTATGTTGAAGGTATGTGTAAACTGCTCACCGGGTGCAATCATTCCGCTGTCAAAGATCGGAATGTTATCTAAGTTAAGCGGGGTTGCGTTAGTGTGCTGAGCCACATTGCTCGTGCTTGTACCCGATTCTCGCATTATAATTGGCAAATAGGTGGAGAAAACCGGCGAACCCTCAGTAACCGTTTGATTCCCCGTGCCATTATTGGTCCAGACTACCGTTTGCCCGGTGAGGACAATTGCGGTTTCCGGGTCTGGCCCGTGGTCACGGAGATCAATGTAGAGAATAGGTAAATTTGGATTTGACTGGTCGCTTCCAGCGGCCGCACTTGGACTATTTGACAGCCCCGACGTATTTGGTACCTCATCCTGTGTCTTGATGGCAAGGTAGTACGTCTGCCCCGGCGACAGGCCGGACACAGTCATACTTTCGGGGCTACCGGCCGGACTGGGCGTCGGTTCGCCGGAGACATCATTTGCTGCGGACCAGGCAGCTTCGGTGGTGATTGCGGAGGTGGCATAGCGAACAATATAAGTGCTGGCGGTGCCGGTGTTGCCATCGTCGCCCGGCACTGTCCAGGTGAGGTCAACGGTTCCAGAGGTGCTGCCGGTGCTGGCCGAGAGGTCGGTGATGGCAGCAGGAGGGGTAGTATCCTCAGTCGACAGTGGCTCAATGATCATGGTGTCAATCGTACCTGAGCATTCGGGCCAATCGCCGTCACCTGTCAGG
>CAZNSC010000203.1:0-3794 GCA_964575695.1 uncultured Dehalococcoidales bacterium | reverse complement strand
CGGCACAGCTGGGGGTTATCTTCGCCATTTTGTCGGTAGATGGGCGGGCGCTCCTCGTCTGGGTCGTGGTCATCGCCGTGGTGTTGCTGCTTGTCGGCTATCTGGCATCCAGGATTATCCCTGGGGAGAGGGCTAGCTTCTATATGGAGGTGCCGCCACTTAGGCTGCCCAAGCTGTCCAATGTGCTGGTCAAGACCTATGCCCGGCTGCAATGGTACTTCTTTGAGGTTATCCCAATTTTCATCCTCGCCAGCATCCTGCTCTGGGCGGGCAAGCTCACCGGATTGTTTGACCTTATCATCAGGGGACTTGAGCCTGTGGTTAAGCTAATTGGACTGCCTCCGGAGGCAGCGGTCGCCTTTCTCTATGGCTTCTTCAGGCGGGATTTCGGGGCCGCCGGATTATATGACCTCCATAGCTCAGGGGTGCTATCTGGGGTACCCCTGGTTGTGGCGGCGGTCACCCTCACCCTGTTCATTCCCTGTATTGCCCAGTTCATGGTGATGCTGAAAGAGAGGGGAGTTAAAACGGCGCTTGCCATTACCCTGTTTATCTTCCCCTTCGCCTTTCTGGTGGGGTTTATCCTCAATCTGGTGCTGACGACCCTGGGGGTGTCGCTATGAGATGCCCTCTTTGCGGCCACCAATTTCGGCAGGAGGAGGGTGAGGTCGCCTGTAAGGGGTGCCCGCTGGCCGGGGCTTGTCACATGGTAAGGTGTCCCAACTGCGGTTATGACGTGCCTGTGGAACCAGGACTGGTAAAGGCCTTTAAGGTTTGGAGGAGGCGAGACAATGGAGCTAGAGGAAAAAGCTGAGGAAATTCTGGAGACGCTTTGGATTCGCACTGAGGAGCAGGGGGAAGCCCCTGTTTCCCTTGATGAGCTCAAGGAAGAGAACAACGGGGCGCCTGTAGAGCAATTGCTCAGGGCCGGCTACATTTCCGTCTCTGATGGTCGGGTGATGTTAACCAGCAAGGGACGACCCGAAGCCAGAAATGTGGTCAGGAGACACCGGCTGGCCGAGCGTCTGCTGGCGGATGTTCTGGGCACCGGGGATGCGCTCACCCACGAGAAGGCGTGCAAATTCGAGCATTTACTCGACCGGGGGCTGGATGAGAGCATATGCAGTTTACTGGGGCATCCTAAGGTCTGCCCCCACGGCAAGCCGATACCACCCGGGAGGTGCTGCCAGCAAGAGCAAGAGCAAGCGCAGAGGCTTATTTTTCGCCTGTCGCAGCTGGCGCCGGGGCAGAAAGGCAAGGTGGCCTATATCTATGCTCCTGAGTCAAGCCAGCTTCAGAAGCTGATGGCTATGGGTATCCTTCCCGGAGCGCCGATAAGCCTTATTCAGAGTTTCCCGTCTTATGTCTTTCAGGTTGGCCAAACACAATTTGCCGTTGATAAAGAAATCGCCGACGCCATGTATATACGCCTGGTGGAAGAAGAGACTGGTCGCAGAGTGCAGGAGGCACCTCCGTGGCGGCACCGCCGGCGGCGAGGCTTCGGCCTGTTCAGAAGGGGACATTAATTGGTGGTGAAGACTGTTTCCAGGGGTTGCCCGGTTGTCGTCTCCCAGACTTTGACTCGGGGCAGAAGTCTCTCGACGTCAGTTCTATGGCAGAGTTCAGTACCCGGGGTAAGAACACAGGCCGTGCCCATGGCTGCGGCGAGGCGGCATGCCTCGACCAGTGGTTCCCCGTAGGCTAGCTTCAAAGATAAACCGGCGATGGCGCAGTCGCCAGCGCCAACAGTGCTCTTTATCTTTACTGGAGGCGGCACCGCCTTGACAATCTTCTCCTTAGTGGCCGCAATAATGCCTTCCCTCCCCCGCGAGATGACGACAATCTCGATACCCCTTTCTACCAGGCCGAGAGCGGCTCTAATGATCTCCTGCTCGCTGGATAGCGGCGTCTTAAGCAGCTCCTCTGCCTCATGGACATTTGGCTTGATCAGATACGGCGTGGCCTTAATCCCCTCCTCTAACCATCTACCTTCAGAATCCAGAATGCATCTTACCCCAAAGCCCTTAGCTTCGGTGATTATATCGTAATAGACATCAGACGGGATACCGGGCGGGATGCTGCCGCCAAGCACCATCAAGTCCGGCTTGGGGCGGATGTGCCTCATCTTCCTTTGGAAGCGGTAAAATTCCCGTTTGGAGATGTGGGGTCCAGGGGCATCAATCCTTGTCTGCTGCTCTGTTCTGGTGTCACTGATAATAAAATTGGTGCGGGTTTCCTGGTCAATAGGGGTGAAGCTAAAGGGCACTTCCTCTTCATCAAGCAATATCTCGACAGTTCTGCCGGCATGACCACCGACAAACCCGTAGGCGGTGGTCATGTCCCCCATCTCGTGAATTGCCCGGGACACGTCTATACCCTTTCCTCCAGCGTAGAGACGGGTGCTCACCCACCGATTTGTTTCGTCAATTATCAGCCCATCCACGGTTATCGTTTGGTCAAGGCTGGGATTAAGGGTTACCGTAACAATCATTCCCTGCTCCCTCATTAAACCATTATGGAGCAAAACACCAGCTTAATCAAGACGGTTTGGGCCACTTCGTTTGTCCTTGTCCCTATCTGTGGGTTATAATTTAACAGTTCAATTCGCCGCTGGAGGCCCATGCCGTGCCCTGGTTCTATTACTTCGGTAGGTTGCTGATGAGGATGCTGCTAGCTCTCTTTACTCGGTGGCAGGTGAACGGTAGGGAGAACGTCCCGGGCCAGGGGCCTCTGCTGGTGGTCGCCAATCACATGAATGCCGCTGACCCTCCCCTGGTTGCCGTCAGCCTCAACCGGAAGACAGTATTTATGGCTAAAGAAGAGCTATTTCGTTCCAAGTTCATTGGCTACTTTATCCGTGGCTTCGGTTCCTTCCCGGTACACCGGGGGCGCCTGGATGGTAAAGCACTGCGTCTCGCCGACCAGGTGCTGGCGCAGGGTCTTGCCCTGGTCATGTTCCCTGAGGGAAAGAGAAGCCATAATAGACGGCTTCAGCCGGCTTTGCCTGGCTCGGCGCTAATCGCCGCCCGCAGTGGGGTTTCTATTCTTCCGGTAGGCATTAGTGGTACGGAGAGGCTCAAGGGAGTAGCCTGTCTGCTGCGCCGCCATCGCATAGTGGTAAATATTGGACACCCCTTTTCTCTGCCACCGGACAGTAGCCGGTCAACCAAGGCAGAGCTTGTTGAGCATGCTCATTTCATAATGGGTCGTATTGCTGAGCTTCTTCCTGAGCAGTACCGGGGAGGTTACACGATATGAAAATCGAAAAAGCGGGCGCGATAGGATTCTGCTTTGGCGTTAAACGGGCGATTAACATTGTAGAAAAGGTTGCCAGTGAGCGGGGTGGGGTGGAGACGCTGGGGGCACTGGTACATAACCAGCAGGTATTACAGGAATTGGCCCGGATCGGGGTCAGGGTCGCCACAGAGGTGGCTGATATACGGGGTGATACGGTGGTGACCAGTGCTCACGGCATAAGCCCCCGGGTTGAGGCGGAGATTCAGGCAAGGCACATCGACATCGTTGATACCACCTGCCCTTTTGTTCACCGCCTCCAGCTGGCTGCCCGGAAATTGGCTAGGGCTGGTTTTTTCGTTGTTATCTATGGTGACCGTGACCACCCCGAGGTCAGGGCGGCCCTCGGTTGGGCTAGCAACCGGGGCGTGGCTGCCTTGGCTGCCGGCAAGATCGACAGTCTACCCCGCCGCATAGGTATTCTTTCCCAGACGACCCGGATACCAAACCAGTTTACTGAGTTTGTTAAGCAGGTTATTGACGCCGCCTTCACCAGGGAC
>CAZNSC010000202.1:0-3795 GCA_964575695.1 uncultured Dehalococcoidales bacterium | reverse complement strand
CTGCAGCTCAGCTTCCTGAGTACACCCTGCTCACCTATCCAGTCAGTCACTAACTGACCGAGAAAACTGAAGACCAGCTGACCCTGAACAACAACACCGGCTAGCCCGCGGCTCTGAGCAAAATCCTTGTCATAGTGAATAGGATTATAGTCACCGGAGGCCCCCGCCCACATCACCAGCTGACGAGTCGTCGGCTGCTTGACAAGGGGGGTGATTTCACTATCCACCACAATATCCTCGAAATATAGTTGCTCGCCCATATCCTGCCTAGTAGCTTATAACCATCTGGCGGGACCTGGCTACCAGCTCCTGCCTCTGGTTCCTGTATATAGTATCAATGGTAATGAACGCCGTCTTCCCCGTCTCGCCCTGCCGCTCACGAACATTGGTAACGGTAGCGGTGGCAGTTAATACATCCCCCGGCGTGACCGAATGATAGCACTCAAGCTCAGTGCTGCCATGAAGCAAGGTCTCAGAAGAGCTCAGTAGCTGCTGAATTCGCTCCAGGCCAATGGTCAAGACAAAGGTTGGGGGAGCCACCACCTGCCACCTGGGGTTGGGGTCGTCTATCGCCTGGACAAAGCCCCGGAGCATCCCCTTCTCAATCTCATAGGTTGCGGGCTCAAGCTCGATCCCCAGCTTGTCCTTCAGCTCATCAATACTCAACCGGACCCTGACCTGACATAGAGTTTTGCCAAAGAGAAGAAATGCGGAACCAACAAAGTTTACTTGATTCTCTCAAGCGTGTCAAGGCAACCAAGCAGGCGCCTATCAGGGGTCTGGAGGGGTGAGGTTGATAAACACTCCTAAAATACCCCTTGACGGCCAGGCTAGGCTGAGTTACATTAACTGAAGCACCCCCTGACAAGGAGAAGAAATCTGGTATATAATACCCCCTCTTTTTCCCCAGGATTGGGAGTAGAAGATAGGAGGCTGAACTTGGCGGATATATTGCCCATAGAATGGTTTGGCGACAGAGTTAGAATCCTCGACCAGACCCGCCTTCCTCAGGAAGAGACATATCTGGAGCTAACACGTCATCAGGATATGGCCTCAGCCATCGCAGAATTGAAAATTAGGGGTGCTCCCGCCATTGGTATAGGAATTGCCTATGGGATAGCTGTGGGCGCCCTAGAAATTGAACCTGCGGTTAGAGACGAATTCCTGCAGCAATTGCAGAGTATCAGCCGGAGGCTCGCCGCCACCAGGCCCACCGCCCGAAACCTGTTCTGGGCTATTGACCGAATGCTCAAAGTCGCCGAAGCTGGCAACGACGTTGGCCAGATTAAGAAAGCCCTTGTTGACGAAGCCATCAGAATACATAACGAACAGATTGAGGCAGACCGAAAGCTCAGCGAGCTGGGTGCTGAGCTGATTGAGGACGGCGCCACCGTCCTGACCCACTGTAACACCGGGGCTCTGGCCACCGCCGGCTACGGCACCGCTCTCGGGGTAATCAAACAGGCATTCGAGAAAGGCAAAAAGATAAAGGTCTTGGTCACCGAGACCCGTCCCCTCCTCCAGGGGGCGAGGCTGACCGCCTGGGAGCTTCAACGAAGCGGCATTCCCTTCACTTTGATCACCGACTCCATGGCGGGCCACTTTATGAGCCAGGGAGGGGTCAACTGCGTCATTGTCGGCGCCGACAGGATTGCCGCCAACGGCGACACCGCCAACAAGATTGGCACCTATACTCTGGCGGTGCTGGCTAAGGAGCACGGCATCCCGTTCTATGTGGCCGCCCCCACCACCACCCTTGACATGACCCTGGACAAAGGTATTGACATCCCGATTGAGCAGCGCCGCCCTGAGGAGATAACCCATATCCAGGGGGTAGCCATTGCCCCAGAGGACACGGAGGCCGCCAACCCCGCCTTCGATGTCACCCCGTCTAAATACATCAGCGCCATCATCACCGAAAAGGGTATAATAAGAGAGCCGTACGGGGAGGGGCTGAAGGCCATATTCGAAGGTTAGGGAGGGATATTTTAGGATAGAGACCTATCCCCCTGACCCCCTTCCCTTGGTGTTTATTAAGGGAAGGGGGAATTAAGGAAGAGAGGGGCGTCGCCCCTCTCAAACACCCGTCTCTATCCCGGAGAAGCTAAGAAAGTAGAGTGTAACGGGGCTGCGGCCCTTCAAATGCCCGCCCCCAGCTTTGGAGAGGTAAAGTAAGGAGAGTTTAAGGGAGGCTTCGCCTCCCTTCCAAAACCTTCCCCCTCTCCTTTGAAGGAGAGGGGGACACAGGGGGTGAGGTAGAAGGAATATTGGTGAGGGGGATAAATAAAATGATTGGTGACCCAAACTGGCTTTATAGTACTATAGCCCAGTCATCGGCTGCAATTGTAGCTGTCATAGGTGGTTTCATAACGGCCACTCTATTAAGGCTAACTGCTGAAAAAGAGAGGCTTGTCAAACGACTAGCATGGTTAAATTCATACAAAAATAGTAGTTTAGCCCCAATAACAGAAAACATAGAAGACTTAGAGCGTGAAATCCCAACTCTGGAAGCTCGTATTGAAACATTCAGTTATCCCCCAAACTTAAAGTGGAGCGTAGCAGTACTGGGCTATTTAGCAGTCTTTGGAATTCTATTCCCAGTGCTTATGATAGCCATTGAAGCATTTGTAACTTGGGTAAGGTTACTTATAACTTTTTCATTTATTCTCGGAATTCTAGGCGTATTTATCTACATTACACTCCAGATTACAACATTGAAGAAGGAACGACCTAAAGAAAAGTAGGAGGTCTTTTGATGCCGCAGGCGAAGATTGGGGTCATCGGGGGGACTGGGCTGTATGATATCGAGGGGCTGACCGATGTTGAAGAAGTTGACATAAATACACCATTCGGCAAGCCGAGCGATACCATCATCATCGGCAGGCTGGAGGGGGTGGGGATTGCCTTCCTGCCAAGGCACGGGAGGGGGCACCGCATCTCCCCTACCGAAATCCCGGCAAGGGCCAATATCTACGCCCTGAAGTCGCTGGGGGTGGAGCACATTATTGCAGTTTGCTCGGCAGGCAGCTTCAAGAAAGAGATAGAGCCCGGTCACCTGCTAGTCCCCGACCAGCTCATTGACCGCACCCGAAACCGGGTGAACTCCTTTTTTGGCGAGGGTATTGTCGCCCATATCCCGTTTGCCGACCCCTTCTGCCCGGTGCTGAGCCAGCTTTTGTTTGAAGCCGCCCGGGAAGCCGGAGCCACCGCCCATGCCAAAGGCACCTATGTGGTTATGGAGGGCCCCGCTTTCTCTACCAGGGCAGAATCAAGGCTCTACCGCTCCTGGGGGGCGGATATTATCGGGATGACCGCCCTGCCTGAAGCTAAGCTGGCACGGGAGGCAGAAATCTGCTACGCTATCATCGGCTGTGTCACGGACTACGATAGCTGGTGGCACCGGGCCGAGCCGATCACCGTGGATTTTATCCTTAAGACCCTTCACCAGAATGTTGATACCGCCAAAAAGATTATCAATCTGGTAGTGGGCAGAATACCAAAGACACGCCACTGCGGTTGTGCTGCGGCACTGAAGACAGCAATCGTTACCGCCCCGGAGTCTATGCCCGCCGCCCAGAAGAAAAAACTCGACCTGTTAATTGAGAAGTATATTCTGTAACCCCGTCCCTTTTATTCCCTTCCCCCCTCCCACTTTCCCTATAGGCAACTTTGTGCTTTAATAGATACTAACACCAGGTACCGCCATTTGCATAATCGGAACTGGAGAGGTTTAAGCCCTATGCCTTACACAGAATTCGGCTGCCGACCGACGATTATAGGCAGTATGCCCCATAC
>CAZNSC010000201.1:0-3803 GCA_964575695.1 uncultured Dehalococcoidales bacterium | reverse complement strand
CCATCTCCGCCACCGACCCCGAGGATGACCCGCTGACCTTCTCCGCCTCCAACCTCCCCTCGGGGGCAGGCTTCGACCCGGCAACACAGACCTTCTCCTGGACTCCGGCCGCCGGCCAGGCGGGCAGCTATCCCGGTGTCTACTTCGAGGTCTCTGACGGCGAGCTGACCGACTCTGAGAATATCACCATCAACGTCACCACCATCGGCGGCAATCAGCCGCCGGTGCTTGGTGCCATTGGCAACAGATCAGTCACCGAGGAGCAGCTGCTCGAGTTCACCATCTCTGCCACCGACCCCGATGATGACCTGCTGACCTATTCCGCCTCCAACCTGCCCTCGGGGGCAGCCTTCGACCCGGCAATGCAGACCTTCTCCTGGACTCCGGCCACCGGCCAGGCGGGCAGCTACCCCGGTGTCCACTTCGAGGTAACTGACGGTGAGCTGACCGACTCGGAGAATATCACCATCAACGTCACCACCATCGGCGGTAATCAGCCGCCGGTACTTGGTGCCATTGGCAACAGATCAGTCACCGAGGAGCAGCCGCTCGAGTTCACCATCTCCGCCACCGACCCCGATGATGACCTGCTGACCTTCTCCGCCTCCAACCTCCCCTCGGGGGCAGGCTTCGACCCGGCAACACAGACCTTCTCCTGGACTCCGGCCACCGGCCAGGCGGGGAGCTACCCCGGTGTCCACTTCGAGGTCTCTGACGGTGAGCTGACCGACTCGGAGAATATCACCATTACCGTAAACGCTCCTTCCCCAACAGGGGGTGGGGGCGGGGGCGGCGGTAGCGATAAGTCACCTCCGAGAATCGACGATCTCTCGGTTTCCGACGTTACCAAGACCAGCGCTGATATCGGTTGGACAACACATGAAAAGAGCACCAGTCAGGTAGAGTACTGGGCAAGCCCAGCCAAACTTACACCCCTGGATGAAACCCTGGTCAGAACTCACCTGGTTCGCCTGACTGACCTGGCTCCGGGCACCACTTACTCTTGGAAGGCGATATCCGAGGATGCAGCCGGTAACTCGGCCACATCTGATGAATATACCTTCACCACGTTGGGGATACCAGCTACTTTTGCTGTGACGGCACTAGATATAACTCCCGCCGAGGTCTATATTGGCGAAGAAGTAACCATCAGTGCCCTTGTTACCAATAGTGGTGATGCCACCGGGAACTATCAGGTAATGCTTAAGATAGATGACACCGTGATAACTACGGAAGATGTTATCGGCCTAACTGGTGGCGCCACCGAGGAGGTCTCCTTTACCACAACCAGGGATAGTGCCGGGGTGTTTACAGTAGATGTTAATGGTACTACAGGTTCATTTGTGGTTAAGGAAGCACCGTCGGCAAGAATAAGTCTCTTCAGCGTCACACCCGGCTACAATACCGAAACGAATAAGCTCGAATTCGCCAGGATAACCTGTCAGGCGGATGACTTATACGAATCAGCGGCTGACGTTGAGCTTACCCTCAAGGTTACCCTGAACGGTGAGCCTGTCGAGGAGGTCCCTCTTCTCTTAACGAGCCAGCCAGAGCCGGGTAGAATTACCGGCAGCCTAGACTACAAACCTCCTCAAGGATGGGAAACCGGTACCTATACCTTCCAGGCAAAGCTATATATGGATGGGGGCTTTTACACGAGCACGATGGAAGAGACAATGGAGGTTGATGCTGTATCTGCCACGGCAGTGGTCCACTGGGCAATCCTGGGTTTCATAATCGGTGCCATGCTGTTCGTCATCGCTGGCACCGTGTTTATTATATTGCGTCGTCGAGCACTATATGCCTAGGGCTTAGTAGGCCATCTCGCCGGAAGGAAGGGTAAGGTGAATACCGGCAGACGATTAAAATTCGCCATACTCGTTCTGATAAGCCAACTGCTGCTGATAGCTCTGGCTGTAGCTTGGGTCGTTCACATGACTCTAATCGCGGCGAATGGCGCCGTTTACTTTATAGAGGCAAACCCCCTGGTCTTGTGGGCAGAAATCGGGGCAACGGCGTTCATAACCCTGTTCGCCACTGCCGTCTTTACCCTCCAGATTTACAGGATGGGGGAAAGGCGAAAAGGTGATAGCCGGCAGGGGGGCACTGAGAGACGCAGAGCCAGTGACAAAAAGTAAGCTGGCTGAAGTCTTACAGCATCTGGGGTCGCCATCTGGTAGCGGTCTATCCCCATAGGTACCCCACTATATGTGAGGAGTCATTAATATTCCTTGCCATTGGCATTCTCTCTCCAACCCCAGTGCCAAAAGCTCCCTCAGTTGGCACGATGTCTCAGCACAAAAACCATGCTCGGTTGACAAGGTTGCGGCAGTGTTCTAATCTTTCCTCAAGCGGGCTGCAAGATAGCCAACTATTTCTAACGCAGCCTGATTATCGGCAGACGCAGCGAAGGCAGGAAGATGACGTCATTCTTTCAAAGTCTGGTCCTGGGAGCGGTTCAGGGGATAACTGAGTGGCTACCGATAAGCAGTGAGGGCATTAATACCCTTATCCTGCTGCACTTCTTCCACAAGCCACTGACCGAAGCTGTTGGAATCTCAATATGGCTGCACACCGGCACTCTTTTGGCCGCCTTGGTTTACTTTAGACGGGACATTGCGGTCCTATTGCGCCATCTACCACAGTACGTAAGAGAACGGGGAGCTAGTGGAGGGGCGGAGTCGAATACACTGATCACCTTCCTGATCATCTCAACACTGTTGACCGGAGTGGTAGGCGCCCCATTGCTGGTCTTTGGTCTAAGCCAGAAAGCAATCCCTACCGGTGTGGTAATGGCAATAATAGGTGTTCTCCTGATAATCACCGGGGTCGTGCAAAGATATGCGCCCCGGTCTTCGGAAACGAAGAGAAACATAAGAATGAAAGACGCTATCGTGCTCGGTGTGGTTCAAGCGTTCTCCGTATTCCCCGGGCTGAGCCGGTCCGGGCTAACTGTGTCTGCTTTACTCTTCAGACGCTACGATGCCAAAGCCGCCATAAAAATAAGCTTCCTCATGAGCATCCCGGCAGTCCTGGCTGCTGAAGTAGGGCTGGGTCTAATCAATGGGGTGAGTTTAACTCTACCATCTATGGGGAGTATTGTAACTGCTTTCCTCCTGGGCATATTAACTATTAGTGCCCTGCTCAAAATTGCCACCAGGATAAACTTCTGGCAGTTCTGCATCGTCCTGGGGGGACTAAGCGTGTTGCCTGTATTGATAGAAGCGTTACAATAAGGATAGAGAGGGGCTTCTCACGGCAACCTGCTCACCGGCCACAGTAATGAAGTCTGCTGATAACAATCGTGGGTTAGAAGAGCCCGCTAAATGCCGGCTAGCGGACTTCATTTGATTAAAGAGGCGTCATCCTGGGGATGATATCCTATTTCGGCTTCGGCGCTGGAAATATCCAGAAACCTTCCTCTGTTATTCGAAACCCCGTAATAAACACCGAACCCGATATCTGAAAGAATACTCCGCTTGACTAACTGGACCAAATCTCTATGGCTAAGCCATATTTTCATATCCCTTTCATCGCGGGTCGGATTATCATCCGCCAAAACCCTTCCGATTCTCAGGCAGATCGACTTGATCCCATAAAGCTCGAAGTACTGTCGGGCAACGGCTTCTCCAAAAATCTTACTTGAAGCATAATCACTATCAGGTCTGACCGGGTCATTGGTTTTAATCTTCTGTGGGTTTTCCTGCTTGTGCAGTGTAGGTGGAAAGCCTTCATAGGCTCCGGTGACATGATTTGAACTCGCGAAAATGACCTTCGGCACCCCGCACTGTCGGGCACATTCA
>CAZNSC010000200.1:0-3878 GCA_964575695.1 uncultured Dehalococcoidales bacterium | reverse complement strand
CTGAAGCGGCAGTTGGACTCTACTAGCTCGTTATACTAAATGCGGGGTAAGGTCAAATAGGCCAAAGATAACGAAAAGAGAGACCCTACCCCCTACCTCTGGGGTTTGATTGATTAGAAAAGTGACTATACCGCTAATCAAGATTACGATTATCCACATACCAATAATATTAGCACTACACCAGCTGAGTATGCTGCGAATCCTCTGAACCTCGGACAGATTCTGCTCCCAATGATAATGGCGAGAAAAACAAGTTAGGGAAGGTAGGGGGTGGGTCACCCCTCCTCCTGGGATATACGCGCCCATTAATTACCTGCCTGCATAGCTAAACAATGCTGAAAACTGCACGGATTTGAGGTAACTCCCGCATGGCTGGAATACAGTTTTAATGCAGGTAGTAATGATCCGGGGACTTGACAGATTGCTCTGATTATGTTATATTTTTATATAACTTAAGAGGTGAAGCTATGATTAAAAACCGGCGGCGTAACTATCAACTCGGGGGGTCAAAAGCACTGACTTATCCCAGCGATATTGCTGTAGGAGAAGACGCGACACTAGCGGGGAATCGCCTTCTTATCGTTGACCCTCGTGGGGAAATTGATGAAACCGACCTGATGGAGTTCATGGAGAACTACGTGGAGCCGACTTTCTGGAAATGGCGGAGACAGAAGGAAGCGGCTAAGAGAGCCAGCATACAGGGAGTTATAAAACCGATGCAGGCGGGAATACCAATGGCGGAAGAGGCGCAGCCGGTGGAGATGCGAAAGGTCAATCCGGGCCCGCAGGTATATCTGGTTAACTGCTGGCGTTGTGGCGGGCAAATTGCCTGGCGATTGGACTTAGGGCCTCGCGGCGGTTGCCCGTACTGTGGAGCCTGGCTTCAACTGGTATCAAAGTAACAGAGCTTACAGGTTGGTTTCTGGTGTAAAAGATATGAAAAACGGCGGATCGGAAACAAGACTTCAAGAGAGACTTGCAAAGTCTTGCTCTGCCTTCAGGCAGGGAAGCGGGACTCCGCCCTGGCTGGTGTCCGAAACGACCACTGACATGTTTATAGACCAGTCGGATAAGTGGGTTCACCTGCTGCCGCCCATCGGTTTCAGCCGGACTCTATGTTTCTTCCGTGGCAGTCCCGAGTTTGAACAATTTCCTTCAGAGGAGATTACAGAGGAAAGCAGAACATGGGCTGAGTATAATCAGATTCGCGATGCCATGCTGGCTGCATACGGGCTGTTCACTTCTGTAATTGAACGCTGGCGGCAAGGTAAACTAGCTTGCCCGACTGCAATAACTAAGACGTTACCAGTTTTAGCCGCCATGTTCTGGTGTTATGAAGGTGGTAGAATGATACCGGAAGTTGTCAGGATACTGGGTTGCAGCCAGGCGACACCTGCCGGGGTATTTGATTCTTACAGAGTAGCCGTGGAATCTGGTGACGAGGACGTGCTTCTCAGACTTGAGAAGCTTGTTGACCGTGACCCTGTTTTTGGTACTTGGACTAATGAGTTCTTAACAGCAGTGGTCAGAGTAGACGTGCCGGAGAGACCCCTGCCGCTTCCATATGCCGGCCTGGCACCCCCCATTCTGCTGACAATGCTGGAAACGGAGGTGAAAGTTGATCACAATTGACGAAATAATTCAGGGGAAAAAGCAAGCCAGAGGGCAGCCGAGCAACGATGAACTGAGGCGTTTGCCCGACCGAAAGGCTTTTGTCAATGGCCGGGTTTCCAGCCCGAACCAGATAATACAGAGTGAGGAATCGATCAGAGAGATTGCCTACCGTGTAGACCTGGCTAAGGAAGATGGCTTCAAGACAAACCTCAGCTCATCTCAAGTAGAGCAGTGGCTGGAGAAAATCCGTACGGGGACAGAGCTACCCGGAGTGATTGAAGATGGCGAGGTAATTGTTGATTGCCAGGACCTGGGCAAGTCAGGAACGCTGGGTGACGATGAACGTCTGGGGTTGGCCCACCTGAAGAAATGCCTCGAAGCCGGAGAAATCGGAGCCATCTACGTCACCGAAGGGGTCAGCCGGTTATCCCGCGACCCTGATAAGATAATCCCCCGTACCTTGCTCAAGCTGATGAAGAAATCAAACTGCAAGCTGCGCACGCCTGATGAAGTGCTTAACCCGTGTATAGAGCGAGACTGGCAACAGCTTGACGAAGACTTTGAGCAAGCGGCCAAAGAACTCAAGACATTCAGGAAACGGCTTCACGAGCGCAGGATGAGGAAGTCGGAGCGAGGCGAGAATGTCGGCGCTATGGTACCACCAGGCTTTTATCTCCCCATCATAGGCCAGAGAAACGACGGCAGCTATATTTTCGGCAAGCTGGCGCTGTACCAGCCCCACGTTGAAGTTAATATCATCGTCCTCAAGGAGCTTGTCCACTGGAGAAGCAAACTGCTGGCGGCTCGCGCGCTGAGAGCCAAACATATTGTCTACCCCTTCTTTCCGCCGGAACTTGCCTATATGAACACGCGCTCCAGCATTAAGAGGTCACCAAGAATAGAAGCCGAGAACGGCTGGGCCATCACTCCGGAGGTCATCAGGGGACTGGCCACTAATCCGAAGCAAATCGGCGTCTGGATTTCCGGCGACAAGGTCATCAAAGACAATCACCCTTCGCCCTTTTCGGGAGAGCTACTTGACCTCTGGATTCAGTCTTACGAGATTGCTCACAAAGGTGAGCCTGAGCATCGAGTCACCGGGAATGAGCCAATGCCCTTCGCCGGTCTATTCTACTGTACCAACCACGGCGAACCTTCACTGATTACATGTCACAATACCGAAGATAGACTACGTTGCACCAAGGGATACAAAATCGGTGCTCCTATCTGCCTCGATGTTACTTCCCACTTAGTTACAGACCCGCTGACAAAGGTCTTTTTGGAACGGTTCAATCCGTTCCCGTATGTCGAAGCCATGTTGAGGCAGGTAGAAGAAGAGATGAAGACGGGTAGCCTGGAGAGCAAGAAGCTGGAGCAGGACAAAAAACAGATCAAGCAGCGTATCGCCAATCTGAAAGGCAGCCTGGGATACAAAGACAAAAGAAAAGACGAGATACTGCTTGAGGAGATTACCAAAGCGGAAAGAGATTTGGCCGCTCTGGAGCAAAGAGCCTGGGATAGCCACAAGAGAAATCCTGCGCCTATCGATATAGGCAGGATTCGCGAGTTTCTCTGGAGACTATGGCAGAACTGGGACAGCTACCTGAATCGATTGAAGAACGAGATCCTGTACCTTTTCATTGACAGAATAGAGCTGCACCATGAGCGTAAGCTGATCGAAGCTACCATCGTGTGGAAGTCCGGGGAAAGACAGGTTATCCTGATTGACCGACCCAGAGCCCATTTTGCTACTGAATTACGCTGGCGTCCTGAAGAGGACAACCTGGTCAAATTGCTCTGGCCGTCTACGCGCCGGGAAGCGGTTCTGGCTGCTTTTCCTGGAAGAAGCTGGAAGGCTATTATGGGGAGGGCCGCCAGGTTAGGTGTGCATCGTGTGCGTGAAACCTACCGGCTGGGAGCCTCAAAGCACTGGACGGAGCGCGAAAAGTCCGAGCTTAAACGGCTTTATGAAGCCGGTGTACCGATATCGGAAATATCTGCTCAACTAGGGCGAGGACAGGTAGCTGTTGTAAGTAAGGCTTCCCTGCTGAAGCTCAGGAGACCCAGGGAAGCGAAGTGGAAGCGCCTGGAACCCACCTGGAGACAGGTAATAGAGACCCCCAACCGTTCTAAGGCAGAATGTCTAGGGCACTGGTAACACCCCTTAGCTCATCACGATTTATCAAGACTTGCCCCTCATCACCGTCAAAGTCCAGCTTCACCACCGCCAGCCTGAAACCATCGGCACTCACCATCGTGAGCTT
>CAZNSC010000199.1:0-3882 GCA_964575695.1 uncultured Dehalococcoidales bacterium | reverse complement strand
CTACCTCGGTTACCTTCTGCTGGCCTTCTGCCGACAGGCAGTAATCGATGAACTCCTTAACCATACCTTCAGGTTCACCGTCGGTGTAGTAGAGGAGTGGCCGGGAAATGGGATAGGTTCCGTCCAGGGCTGTTTCCACACTGGGCAGGACTGCCGGGTCATCGGCTGTCCTCTTGATTGCCAGGGGCTTTACCTCGTCGGTGACATAGCCCAGACCAGGATAGAAGATAGCTCTGGGATTGTTCTCTACCTCTGATACCCCTTCTCGGGTTGAGGGGAGAAACAGCACCCCGGAACCGTATTCGAGGCTGGTGTCCTCGGTCGGCAGGCCGGCCATCTGCACCACGTGCTCCTTGAAGAAGACGTGCGTGCCTGAGTTTGTATCACGGGAGATAACCACTATTGCCTCGTCATTGCCGCCGACCTCACTCCAGTTGGTTATCTGTCCGGTGTAGATGGCGGAGAGCTGGGCAATGGTCAGCTCGGATACCGGATTAGATGGGTGCACCACCACCGAGAGGGCATCGGTCGCCACTTGAATTTCACAGGGATACACTCCTTTTGCCTCCGCCTGGTCAATCTCCGATGATTTCATCTTTCGCGAGGCCTGGCAGATGTCCGTGGTGCCATCAATGAGCGCGGCAATGCCCACCCCGGAGCCCGGGCCACTGACGGCGATGCTCACGTCGTGTGTCTTCATGAACTCTTCTGCCCACACCGATGACAGCGGAGTCACCGTATTTGACCCGATGATCTTGATAGTATTCCCACTGGAACAGCCAGCGAGAGCCACAGCTATCGCCAGTAGACCTGCTACAGGCAGAGTCAACCAGCCTTTCTTCGGCTTAATATGCATGTTTCCTCCTGCTGTGTTTCATGTCCTCAACTAATTCTTTCACTTTGGCTTCGCTCTCGTCTCTTATCTGTCTTACCTCCTCTATCGGTTTCCCCTCCGGGTCCTCTAACTGCCAGTCTTCTGTGGGAACAAATGCGGCAGGGCACACCTTTTCAACACTGCATCCCATGGTGATGACCTTGTCGGCATCATTCACCATCTCGGCAGTCAGCATTTTGGGACGCTGGGTGCTGATGTCTATTCCTACTTCCCTCATGACTTCCACTACCGTGGGGTAGACTCGGCTGGCTGGCTGGGTTCCAGCCGAAAGAGCTACAGCCTTGCCTTTTGCCAGGCGATTGAAGAAGGCCTCTGCCATCTGGCTCCGGCCCGAGTTGTGCACACATACAAACAAGACTTTCTTCATGATGATGTCGGCATAAAATCAGCCCTAAACAAACCTTTCATTCTTTTTCCAGCATAGCAGGTGATGTTTAAGGTTTGATTAAGGCTTTGTTAAGAGAAGGTTAAATTTTGTTTAGGGTTTGATTAGGGATTGGGAGCCAAAGGCAAAGCGAAATAGAAGGTGGAGCCTTTTCCCTCAATGCTCTCTGCCCAAATCCTGCCGCCGTGGGCCTCCACAATATGCTTGGCGATAGCCAGCCCAAGACCGGTGCCACCACCAGCCCGAGCCTTATCCGCCTTGTAGAAGCGCTCAAAGATTCGGGGCAGGTCATCAGCGGGAATGCCGACGCCGGTATCGGCTATTGAGACCAGCATGTGGCTGCCTTCCGCTTTGGCGGCGACATTGATAGCGCCGCCAGGCGGAGTGAACTTGATGGCATTGTGAATGAGGTTGCCCAGAACCTGCTCCGCCCGATTCCTATCGCCGAGAACCTGAGGTAAGAGAGAGGGAACGTCAATGGTCAGGCTGAGGCCTGCTCTATCTGCCTGCGCTTTGAGCCTTCCGGCAGCCTGCTCAATTGCCTCCGCTATGTCAAAAGGCGCCTTCTGGAGAGGTACTTCACCACTTTCAATGCGCGACAACTCCCCCAGTTCCTCCACCATCTGAGTCAATCTGTCCACTTCGACATTTATCTTGCCCAGGAAGTCTTTTGCCACCGAGGGGTCTTCGACAGCTCCTTCCTCCAGGGTCTCAGCGAGGGCCTTAAGTGAGGCAATCGGGGTGCGCAGCTCATGAGAGATGTTAGCCACAAAATCGCGCCGGACCGTCTCCAGCCGCCGCAGCTCAGTGAGGTCCTGCAGGAGCAGTAAACAACCGGCCTCATCTTCCAAAGGTGTAGCTATCACTCCCAGGAACTTCTTTTGGGGACCGAGTTCTACGGTTCCTGTCTGCTGTTCCCCGGTGCTTAAGCAACGCTGAAGTATCGCATCCAGCTCGTAGTCGCGCACTACTTCGACAAAGGTACGCCCAACTGCCTCATGATCAGAAAGACGGAGTATCCTCTCTGCTGCCCGATTCATGATGGTCACCTTGCTATCGCCATCAACAACGAAAATGCCGTCACCCATATGGGACAGGATAGCTGCCATTCTGTCCCGCTCGGTGCTGATAAGGGCTACCATCTCTTTGAGCCTAACGGCCATCTGGTTGAATGCCCTGGCAAGCTGGCCAACCTCATCCCTTGAAGTTACCGGGATTTCCTGGTCAAGTTCTCCCTCAGCCATCTTCTTGGACGCCTGAGTTAGCTTCTTGACCGGTCTGGTGACGATTCTCGATAGCTGGAGCGCCAAAAGGATGGCGACCACGGCAGCAATCACAGCTACCCAGATTATCGTCCTGTTGATATGTGCCAGAGACTGATTTATCTTGGTCAGGGGCAGCGCTACCCGTGCAGTGCCTACTATGTCGCCGTCCATAGTTATCGGCACAGCGACATACATCATATCATAGCCCAAAGTCGCGCTATGGCGGATGCTGCTGCCTGTTCCCTCGGAGAGCGCTTCAATGATCTCGGGTCGGTCAGCATGGTTCTCCATGGTAGCTGGGCTCTCGTCTGAATCCCCCAGCACCACTCCATCTCTGGCGATGATAGTCACCCGCGCATCTATCTGTTCACCCAGACTCTTCGCCAGGGCATCGAGTTCTTCCGTTTGTCCGCCATCGAAATATGATAGGCTGGTATGCTCGATCAGGCGTGCCTGGTTGGTGAGTTGCGTCTTCAGATTATCCAGGTAGCTCTCTCGGAAGAAGTGCGACAGGTAAACGCTCAGCCCACCGATACAGGCCAAAATGAGTACTACAAACACTATGGCTGTTCGCCATCTGATGCTACGAAACACTGCTACTCCTCAAACTTGTAGCCGACACCCCGCACTGTTAGAAGGCGATTGGGATGTGCTGGATCGACCTCGATCTTCTGCCGGAGCCACCTGATGTGGACATCTACCGTTCTGGTATCGCCGGCGTAATCATAGCCCCAGACCTTCTCCAGGAGATAATCGCGGCTGAATACCCGTCCCCGGTTTCTCACCAGGAAAGCGAGCAAATCAAACTCCTTAGGGCTTAGGTCGAGGATAGAACCGCCAAGGGAGACCTGATGGCGGTCGAGATCGACCTCAAGGTCAGCGACCTTAATCACTGGCGGGCCGGTTTCTAACGCAGAGACCATCTCTTGCTTCATCATCTCACTGCGGCGCAGCATCGCCCGGACGCGAGCCAGGAGTTCCCTCATGCTGAACGGCTTGGTCACGTAATCATCTGCCCCTAGCTCCAGGCCAACCACTTTGTCGATCTCTTCAGTCTTGGCGGTAAGCATGAGAATGGGCACTGTCATTTCACGGCGCAGGATGCGGCATACTTCAAAACCGCTGAGTTTGGGAAGCATAATATCAAGGACGATCAACTCTGGTTTCTCCGTACGGGCAACTTCGAGAGCTCTGGCTCCATCGGTAGCAGTAACCACGTCATAACCCTCTTTGTTAAGATTGTATTTGAGGACACTAAGAAGGGTTTGGTCATCCTCAACGACTAGTACTTTACTGCCGGGCATTCTTGCTCCCTTAACGATAATATAACATAAAGC
>CAZNSC010000198.1:0-3911 GCA_964575695.1 uncultured Dehalococcoidales bacterium | reverse complement strand
TAATACGTGGGCTGACTCTGCGGCATATGTTAGAGAATGCCAAAACCGATTCCACAACTACAAAGAGCAGTATGACTATCCCAAACCTATTGTCAGAGGTGAAGGTGGCGTAGCCGAATCAGGCACTGGACCTCAACATCCAGACGTGGCCATGGACACCCAAGGAACCTACTATCATAAGAAGGTCTGGGCACATGTGGGTATATTGGGGTATTTCTGTGACGGTGAATGGTATCCCAGGCTGTTTGTTCCTGGCAACGAGCACCAATTTCCTAATAGCGAAAATGATCTTTTTGACATCTTTTCTGCCTATGAGCGCTTTATGCAAAACGAGAAGGTGAATAACGCCAATTATCTGGAGATAGGTACAGATCTTGCAGAAACGGAACATATCTCTGCAACAAATCTCACAGGGAATCTGCGAGCCTGGGGCATCCGTGATGCCAGTTCTGGGAGAATACTTTTGTGGGTAGATAACGCCAGTCACACCTGGAAAAACGTGGTAGATGGTGTTTCTATTACCCCGGCTGGCGGGACACTCACAATACAAGGACTCCCTGAAGGAACTTACAAAGCCGAGTGGTGGGATACCAAGAGTGGCAGGATAGCCAAAACCGAGTCCGAAACTTATTTCGTGGATATGACAGGCAATCTATCCTTTTCTATTAGTAATCTTAAGGAAGATTTAGCAGTTAAGTTTATTCGAATGGTCGGCACATACTTGCCTGTAATTCTCAAATCCGCGCGTCAGCCACCCGTAGATGCCTCCTAGAGCCATGACGTCAGTAGCCTGAAATCCACAGCCAAATATTGCTCAAGAAGGGCCAGGAGGTAACTATCGGCCATATCATTATTGCCATCGGCGACATCATACTACTTGTAAACACCGCTGAACCGAGAGCAATCGGCGGTGACGCCAATACTGACAAAATCATCGTCATCGCCCCGCTTATCTGACTTATCTACCCCTAATTTTCAAGCATAAGGAGTAATCATAATGATGGGTTCTTTACGTAAACTTTCTTGGGTTCTGTGTGCCCTGTTGCTCCCGATTGTTGTGAGCGGAGTGTTGATCAGTCAGACAGTCGCCGATGCGACTGCCCAGGCAGACCAGACAAAGACTCTCAACAGGAATGAGGAACCGGTAATTGTCGAAGGCTCGAAGGTTTCCGCCCTGCTCGGCACCCCGGTCGGGGATTTGTTCGTTTATACGTTTAACGGCAACAGCTTAAATGGGCAGATCCCCTTTCAGGTAGACGAAGTGACGGCAGGCGGCAGCTACGTGACCATCGGAGATGGACAGCTAGACGCTGAAGACGAGATCGTCTTTATGGCCATGGACCTGGGTGACCAGCCCCCAGATACGTCGGCGCTAACTGGGTTGCCTATCAGCCCCAACTGGTATGAAATTGAGGTCATCGACCCCCTAACTGGCAAGAGAGGCTGGGCCTACCTGGTCAGCTCCAGCACGCTGGCTCCCACATTCAGCGGCGACTACGTCGATTACAATGGCACCACCCAGCGTATTACTACTAACCCCGACCACTATGAGCTGGGCCTGGCGACCTCGTATGCGGGATTGGACTACCTGACCCTGAACGGAGACAGCACGGATATCCTGGACCGGACGAAGCTAAGGGCTGTGTTCGATGCGGGCATTCTAGGAACAGTAACCTTGACTGAACAAGATCTGGAGAGTCCTGAAATTGTTTTGGTTAAGGACGGGCCGGTACGGGTCATCCTCCGGCAGGCTGTAACGGCTGACCCGGGAGGCCCTATCACCGAGGCCAGCCTGAGCACCACGAATCTGGCATATGCTTCACTGCTGCAAGCAACTGCCAGTGTCAGTTTCACTCTGCCCGGGTTTGTGGATGTCGCCAGTGTGCGCACCTCGGTTGATTTCAACAGCGCGGTTTCCGGCACCAAGTTCTACAACGCCAACACACCCCCCAACGGGGTCCTTATTGATGGTCAGCCGGATGTGGTAGCCGCAACGCCCCTCAGTAACTGGACCCAAGTCAGCACCACTACTGGCCGCCTGATCCAGGTGTCTGACCCTACGCCGGTGGGGGGAACGGCGCAGAAGAACTACTACTGCGACGATAAAACATCGGGAACCGAGTGCGATGCTACTCAGAGGACAGGCGAAGATGGTTCCTACGGCGACGCAGGCATCTTAATTGAGGGCAACGTGAACCCAAGCTTCACCATCCAGAGTTGGCTCTTTGTCCTTGAGCCTGCGCAAGACAACGTCGGCGACAAATATGCAGGATATTTTAACATTAACAATCGTCTCCAAGTCATGGCATTCTTGCAAGGAGAGCGATCGACGATCTTTTTGCCGCTCATCCTTAAAAACAGCCAATAACATATGCACAAAGGAAGTGCTCGTATGCAGCGCTCAATACCGTTTCTCTGGGGCCTAGTCATCATCCTGCTGGTACTCAACCTGATCTTACTAGACACCCTCAATCTGGCCCGGCTGACTGCGATTGAGACCTTAAGCGAAGTTGAAACAATGCTGGACAGCCTGGCGAACGAAGTCATCGTTTACAACGTGGAAGTGAACCAGGCCGTGCCCGTAAAGGTGGATGTCCCCTTTAACCGCAGGATGGAGATACCCCTCAACACCGTCGTCCCGATTGACCAGGAGCTGAGCGTGCCATTCCAGACACCGGCAGGTGAAGTCATGCTCAGTATGCCGGTGAAGACAGAGGTCCCCATAGATACTGTGGTACCTGTGGACTTCAACCAGACAATCAGCGTGGACACGGTAGTCCAGTTGAAGACCACGCTGCCGGTTGAAATTGACATTGCTCAAACCCCTTTGGCTGGCTACCTGAAACAGGCTAAGTTGGGCCTGGCCCGACTGAGAAGCCACCTCTCGCTAAAACGTGGGACAGCCGCCATCGAAGAGACAGTTGCCCCCGCCGTTTC
Source organism: uncultured Dehalococcoidales bacterium (assembly GCA_964575695.1). Classification (GTDB taxonomy): domain Bacteria; phylum Chloroflexota; class Dehalococcoidia; order Dehalococcoidales; family W111; genus CAZNSC01. The sequence continues at coordinate 974 of CAZNSC010000198.1, read as the reverse complement.
CGACAATGAGTCAAGTGTCAGCTCTGCACCAACCACCGTTGGGGCATCTCAGTCGCGGACTCTCCCGGCCGAATCGGAGCCAATAGCAGCGCCAGATTCAGAATCAGCCCTAGAATCAGATACAGTGGAAATATCGCAACGTCTGGCTACAGATCCCCCGCTCTCATCTGACAAAGCTATTGATCAGGCGAAGCTGGGACTATGTACGCATCCCTACTGGCCACTGTGGCCCGGCACCACCTGGACCTACAACAGTCAGAACAGTTCCTATTCTTATCGCGTGGATGATATTTCAGACAACCAGGCCCTCCTGAGCACTCAATACGAAGTTCGAGATATCCAATTCAGCCTGGCGTGCTCCGAAGAGGGACTGGGTGGCAATTACCTGGGAGACATGCGGAGACTCACCGAGTTAGGCCAGCTTAGTTTCAGCAACCCGCGCGGATTGTTCTTGCCTCGCCCAGAAACCATTGAAGAAATCGGAGGATCCTGGACGCAAGAATTGGATGTCACGGGTACAGTCCAGGCCCATCAAGGGGATAACCTGGTAGAGGGCAAGATCAACCGCGGGCGGGCGGCAGCTGTCTACACACCGGTCAGATTCGAAACGGTAGAGACCCCGTTAGGGCCACGAGAGGCGTTACGCGTCGAGCAAAGGCTTGACTTCGAACTGGACATTGGCTTTGACCTTGGCGGCCAAATGATACCTGCCACGGTGATTGTAAACCTAAATACTGTCTATTGGTTTGTCAAAGATATAGGCCCGGTCAAGATGCATTGGCAGGGCGGCACAATTCAGCAGAGCGCTGAGATTGGCGATACGCCCATCAACCAACAGTCTTCGATTCCTGCGCTTGCCGAAGACCAGCTTGTAATTGTCTGCGTCACGCTCGAAGATCAATCCCTAAAATGTGCACGACTGGGTGAATTTTCTCAGTCTGATTTGACAGCGCCGCCCGACTCTGAGCTAGAAG
>CAZNSC010000197.1:0-3929 GCA_964575695.1 uncultured Dehalococcoidales bacterium | reverse complement strand
GGACAGGAAAAGTGGGGCATCTACGAGCTTGACCGGAATACGCTGGATGTAAAGCTAATCTACGGCTCCTCTAACGAAATCTACACTTCTTCCTTGCGGTTGAGCAACTCCGGGGACAGGCTCGTCTTCGCCCAGAAAATGGATAGGCAGAGCGATAACGATATGGAAATCTTTACTATAGGGATAGACGGAGAGAATATCACCAGGCTTACCGATAACAACTTCCGGGACCTCTATCCGGTCTGGTCCCCGGATGACGCTCGCATTGCCTTCCTTTCCCTGCGTGAGAACGACCTCGATATCTTCACTATGGATGCTGATGGAAAGAACACCCGCAAGCTGTTCGATTCCGGCTTTCACGATGCCGATATCGACTGGGTGGGAGATACCATCGTCTTCACTTCACAGTTTGCCATATGGCGGATGAACTCAGATGGGACACAACCCGCCGAGATCACCAGCCCGCCGGGCAGGGGACAGTGGGGAAGTGCCAACCTCCCCATCGGAGACTACGACCCCCGTTTGAGCCCCGACGGCGGCAGGATTGTCTTTGAGCGTCTCGAAGATGTTAACAAACCTAATGGCGGCTACAATATCTATGTGATCAACCGCGATGCGAGCGGGGAAAATCGCCTGACCAATACCGGATATGCCCAGGGTCTGGTGAACTGGTCCCACTCCGGGAAGGAACTCGTCTATATTGTGGCGGCCATAAATGGCGAAGGGAAATACGACATCTATCTTATGAACTCTGACGGCACAGGAAATCATAACATCACGCCTGATTACTTCCCTGCCGACTTCCTGTGCCACGCCCCGCTCTTTTCCCGGGATGATTCCAGAATACTTTTCATCGGTCAGCGATGGGAATAGAATAAGAATGAAATATACTAATCATATCTGGCTGGTAGTAATCGTCATGTGCCTGATTATCGGCGGTTGTGCGAAAGAGGTAGAGCCGCCGGCCACGCCGGAGCCGGTAATCGAGCCGGAAAGACCGGCCAAAATCGAAATTATTGACCGGGAAAGCAAGATACCCCCGACTCAACAAAAGATAACCCCCCGGACAGACCTGTTCCCGCCGATACTGCACTCCGATGAATACGAAGAGCCGATCCCTATGCCTTATCCCGTAAACACCGCCGGTGCCGAAGACTCCGGATTCATGATGCCGGATGGCAACACATTCTATTTCTGGTTCACCCCGAAACCGAATGCGCCGCTGGGAGAGCAGCTCGACGACGGTGTGACCGGCATCTACATGGCAAAGAAAGACGGTGGCGAGTGGCAAAAACCGGAGAGGGTATTACTGCAAGACCCGGACAAGCAGGCCCTGGATGGTTGTGCCTTTGTCCAGGACTGTACCATGTGGTTCTGCTCCGCAAGGACAGGTTATACCGGTCTGCACTGGTTCACAGCAACTTGCCAGGGCGGGAAATGGGCGGACTGGAAAATCGCCAACTTTGATCCTGACTATGAAGTCGGCGAGCTTCATATCACCGCCAATGGCCAGGAACTGTACTTCCATTCGGCGCGAGCCGGCGGAAAGGGGCAGTACGATATCTGGGTCTCGAAAAAAGAAAACGGCGAGTGGCTCCCCCCGCAAAATGTAGAGGCGGTCAACAGCCCGGATACCGACGGCTGGCCGTCATTAACGCAGGACGGCAATGAGCTCTGGTTCACCAGGACCTACCTGGGCACGCCGGCAATCTTCAGGTCAAAAAGGAGCAACGGCGAGTGGCAGGAGCCAGAGCTAATCATTTCCCAGTTTGCCGGCGAATCATCCGTTGACAACGAGGGTAATGTATACTTCACCCATCATTTCTTTAAAGACGGCGTGATGCTGGAAGCGGATATCTATGTTGCTTATAGAAAATAAGGGGGGGAAGCCATCGGTTTAACAGGCCGCAGTATATTCAGGTAGAAGATAAAGCGAAGGCCGTTCGTTCGAATCCGGCCACGTTACCAAGATAATTGGCAGGAGCAGAAATGCTCCCCTCCCCGTTTACGCGCAAATTTGAGGCATCCCAGCAGATATGGTAAGATAAGCTCAGATCCATCACATCTTGATTCCTCAGTTGTCGCCCAATCCGATCAAATGTGACTTCCGGATACCTAAATTGTATGTCTTTACGTCCCGAAGGAGAAATCGTGGACAGAATATGCAGTAAAGAAATGAAAGTCGGCACGCTTGATGTCCATTATTTTCAGGGTGGAGAGGGTGACCCGCTAGTCGTAATTCACGGCGGCGGTGACAGTGCCCGGGCATGGCTAGAGAACCTGACAGAGCTTGCCGACCACTACACTGTCTATGCTCCTGATCTTCCAGGCTTTGGTCACAGTCAACCGATAGGTGATAATTTTCACATATCAGAGTATGTGGAGTTCGTGGAAGGCTTTACACATGGTCTTGAACTCGAACGCTTCCACTTGATGGGCCATTCGCTTGGCGGTGGCATCGCCCTAAACTATGCACTCAAGTTTCCCCGCAAAGTAAAGAGGCTAGTCCTTGTTAGCAGCATGTTTCTTGGTAAGGAAATTGCGCTGTGGGCCAGATTTCTATCCTATCCAGCCTCTGTCAGATCTCTTGCAGAGGCTGGTATCACAGCCTTCAAGGTTCTTGGATGGTTTATTAGGTTGCTTTACGCCCCCTTTGAATTTATTGTCCCCTTTTCGCGAGTTCAGATGGGTATCGGAAGAGCCGTTATGACATTGCACGGGCAGACTATTGTATTACTGAACCGGCTTTCAGAGCTTGTTATGCCGACACTGTTAATCTGGGGGGCTAGGGATGGTATTGTACCAGCCAGACATGCTTATGCTGCGGCTGAGGTAATTCCCAAATGCCAGCTACATGTCTTCGAAGGCTGCGGTCACAGTGTCTATAAACAAAAGGTTCATGAGTTCTCTGACCTGCTGGTGAGATTCTTAGGCAAACATGACCCTCTTTAATGATCGACTGCCGTAGCCAGCCCCTCTATCACAGAGTGAAGTACCAAAAGTACTAGTAGACACCAGTACTATCGCATCATGTAAGCATAAGCACCACGCCCTACGACTATAATGACAAATTACACATCATATCGTTATTCGTAATGAGGAGCGAAAATACCGAAGAGCACAGTTATTAAAGATGCTATGACGCAAACTGGCAATCCAGAGCTATTGAGTGGATTGCCTGGGTATTCAGGAACCATCCTGGTATGAGAAGTGAACTGAAGATAAGATAATTCATCTTGACACTGTCTGTATCGTGGTTTAGATTATGTCTTACAGGGTCATGAAAGGAACAGGATTGACCAGACCACTTATGAAAAGGAGGAAGACCATGCGTAAGTTTATCTTATTAGCAATCATTGCCGCACTTCTGGCTTTGCCGGTGGCGACAGTCCAAGCCGCTCCCCCTCCGGGCGGGCCGCCGGGCCTTGAACGTGCCATCGAGGCGCAAGAAGCCCATAACCGCGACATACTGGCCATCCCGGGCGTAGTTGGCACGGCTGTAGGTTTGACTGCTGACGGTAAACCGGCAGTAAAAATCTTCACAGAAAGGGCAGGAGTTAGAGGGCTCCCCGCGAGTCTAGACGGTGTTCCTGTGGTGAGCCGGGTTATTGGTGAACTGATTGCCATGAAACCTCTGAAGCCAGAGAGACCAAGTCTCCCAGACGGGAATAACCGCAATAAGCCTCCACAAGTTACTATTACAAGCCCGGCAGATGAAACGACGTGTAGTAACCCGATTAGTTTTGTTGGAGCAGCTAGCGACAAAGAGGACGGAGATATCAGCTATAAAATAGCCTGGACTGCTGACGGCAATATTGGTTTGGGCACCGGCGTTAGTGTTGAGGCGACACTAGACGAAGGACCTCACACCATAACCGCATCGGTGACCGATTCAGGCGGTAAGACCGGTAGTGATTCGGTTAATATTA
>CAZNSC010000196.1:0-3950 GCA_964575695.1 uncultured Dehalococcoidales bacterium | reverse complement strand
CTACTACAAGGGCGAGGCGAGGTTCTGGAACCTGGACCTGGCCGTCGTCCAGCCCTTGATCTGGGCCGAGAAGCAGTGGACCATAGACATAGTCGACAGCAGGAACGGCGAGGTTAAGATCACGGTTCCTATCGGCACGGCCGTCGGCCAGTCCAAAAGTGGCGAGATTGAGGTACCGACTGGCGAGGTCTGGTATCTCTGTAACCACGAGATTGAGATTCCCCAGGTGGGCGGCCTGACCGCCGGCGATGTTTCGGTCAATTTCAGGGTGTCCTCGCTCCCCAAGGTCGATGACGCCGATAAGTCCTACTACGACGGTAGCGCCAAGCAGTATCTTACCACCGGAGGAGCAAAGGTATCCGGCGGCGGGCTGACCGTCACCCAGGCTGAGATTGCCGCCGGGGACATATACGACCACAAGCTACTTGTGGCCGGCCAGTATCAGAAGATTACCAATGTAGACCAGACCAGCGGCGACGTTACCTCCACCATAGAGCAGCAGCTTCAAGAGCTTATCCGGGACTTCAGGGAGGCCGATGAGCTCAACAACGAGCTGAGGTTGGTTGGCGGCGACAAGCTCACCCTGGTAGCAACTGTGGCCACTGCCGCCATAGCCGGGGCTGCGGTTGATGCCTATCTGCGTGTCTGGGGCCGCGTGGGTAAGCTGCTAGTCACATAAGATTCCCGCATCGCGGTCTAAATAACTAGGAGGTAATCCGCCGATGTGGGCGACTAGAGTAGGGCTTGGTCATGCTATAGACCGGGAAGCGACATGGTATCTCGTGCAGGTGGATTATTGCCTTAAATAGCTTTCAGCCGGTAGCTCTATAGAAGGGTTTGTCATGCGGGAATATTAAGCTGGCAAGCCCTTCATTGCTATGGAGGAGAAAATGGTGCCATATGGTTACACAGCGTATCTCCTGGGTACGTCCGATACCCTGGACGGGCTCTACAGTATCAGCCCGCTTGAGGAAAACATGGCCGAGGGGACGCTGATGCTGATGCAACTCAACTTTGAGGACTTCCCCTCGGCTGAAGTAATTACTGAGCTTAATCAGGAGCTCAATCAGGCAGGCGTGACGCCCTGGCCCGGTTATAGTCAGGTTGCTTATGCCGATGCTACCCAAGCTACGATTTACCTTTGTTGGGTCAAAGGGATTGCCTGGATGTCGATAATAATTGGAATCCTGGTTCTCATGGTTTTACCGGCGCTGCTCGGAGCCTTTATCTGGTGGCTTATCCCCGAGGAGATTAAAGCGATGATTAACATGATGATCATGGTGGGCGTGATGGCTCTCATGATGAAATTCATGTCCGGAGCCACGGAGGAGAGCAAGAAATGACAGGCAGCGTTCAACCCCAGTCTTCGGTAGCGTTAGGCCAGGTCCAGCCCGTGTTCTGGCAGAGCTTCGTCGTGGTGATGATCGATATTGCCATCCTGATAGCCCTCTTCTCCTGGGCGTTCTCGGTGGCCAAGAAAGCCTGGAAGGGAGAACGGGTTGAGTTACCGCTGGTAGGAGGTAGCTAATGGCGGGCAATTTCATCGATATAGTGAGTATAGATGCTCCGAGCAGCGCTGCTTCCGGCGCCACCGTAGACGTTACTATCAAAATTAAAAATCACTATCCCGATATTTCCGCGGTGCATGTCTACTGTGTCGGTGTCGTTGATTATAACTCCGGAGTGCGCTTCATCAACTGGCAGTACTACCATATTCCATACGGAGAAACCTATTCCTTCACCGGATCATTCGTCATGCCGCCGGATGATACAACCATCCACGCTTACGCCTATTACAGGGGAACCGACGGCGCTAACCACCTGGATGATGAAAAGACGAAAGGGGTCTACCTGTCCGAGGCGCCCGAGGGGACGATAAACAGGAAGGAGCTCGAGTACGATGAATCTCGAGCTAATATCCCGGCTTATAACGTTTTCCAGGGCGAGAGGGGCTTGGTCCATATCCGGGGACGCAACGACACCTCTGAATCCCAGCGCATGGGCATTCACTGGTATGTCTACGACCCTGACGGGGTGCTGGTGGAAGAATACGCTGCCTGGGAAGCATGGCCGTACACCGGCGCCGGGGATGATCACGAGTTTATCGGGGGCCGTTTTAATCTCGATAAGGTGGGGACTTACACCATAAAAGTGTATCTGTCTATGAACCCCGACGCTCCGGTGATTGTCGACACCTATAACGGCATCTTGTGCACCACGGTGCCCGAGTCCGAGTTTAGCCAGTTTGAAATAACCGATTATTCGGTAGTCTAGGAGGGGGAAATGACACTAAGAGTATTGCAGCTAGATTTGGGGGTTCTCGACCCGCCGCAGCACCAGACGGGGTGGTATCGCGATCCGAACACCGGGCAGTATTACTACTACAATGCCGACGCCAGACAGTGGTATATCTACACTGCCGGCTATCTCGTGCCGCTGTCGGTGCCGAAGGAGCCAGCGCCAAAGGTGGTAAACATCGCCGCTGGCGACACCCTGAGGATTGAGTATAGCTACAAGTACTGCGGCCCAGCGATAAGCGTCACCGAGTACGCTTCCCTAGGTTACACCACCCTCGGCATCTACGATGAGATAGTCAGCAAGGGCAAGAGCCGAAGCCTGCCCCTGTCGACTACTCCCACGACATTTACCGGCTATATTGATTTGGTGATGCCGACACCCGCCCAGACCAAGTGGAACGATATCGAGTGCAAGGTATACGGCGGCGGCGAAGAGCTTGGCATAAACTACCAAGACGCCCTCAACGTGGTGGCGGTGGATGCCGAGTTCACCGAGTTTAGCATCATTGACTACAGCAAGCTGTGACGATCAGTAAGGAGGAGCAAGATGATTGTGTCAACATCGCTCGGAGCCTTGGCTGCCGGGGAGCAGGTGCAGCTCTCAGTAGGCGACACGCTGCGGGTCTCGGTGGGCTTCAAGTACGTGGTGGCCGAGGACACGATAATAACCCTGCGCGCCTGCCCTTACCAGTACACCCTCGGCATTCTCGATCGTATTGGCTCCTGCTGCGGTGAGGCGGACGTAGAGCTGGAGCGGACCACCACGGCCAAGCTGAAGGAGGCGACGGTAGATGTGCCCATAATAGCAGCCGCGGAGGGCGGTATTGAAGATGGCACCTACGGCTTGATAGCCGAGATACCGGGCAGCGATACCGAGGACAAGATTGATGACTGCCTGGTTATTAGCGGCAATCCAGCCGGAATTACGGACATGCTGCCCATGCTCATGATGGTCATGATGATGGGGATGATGATGCCGATGATGGAGGAGGTCTAGGGGGTGTGATTAGAGCGCAGCAAGAAGACCTGGTTGGCGAATACGGCGACATCTTCTGGGACCTGTCTCCGTCGATGACCTATGTCGCCGGGAGCGAGATACACTGCCGAGTCTACGTGGCCAACCCCACCAACGTCGACCGCGAGTACATGATGATGGCCAGTCTCACCAGAAACGGTGAGGTGCTCAGCGAGTTTCCCATAAAGGTCGACGAGGCAGCCTGGTTTTCCGTTGAGGCCAACAACGTGGTCAACCTGCCCGGCGCCTTGGTGCTTGACTATACCGATGCCGCCCTAACCGTCAATCTCTACGAGAAGGAGACGAACGAAATTACCGACTCGGTTTCCACCGCCCTGACCAGCGCCGGCACCGCCAATCTGCCCGTGCTGCCGGGCATACCCAGCACTGCGTCTGAGACGGGCGACATCATGAGTATGCTGATGATGTTCATGGTGGTAATGATGATCGGAACGATGATGACGAGGGTAGCCGAATGAGTGGAGGCGCAGGTCAGCTATACAAGCAGAAGATAAAGCCTGAGATAGTGGTCTACCTGGACGAGCACTACCCGGGCTTCTTTGAGAAGCTGTTGCGGTTTGTTGATGCCGACGAGGACGAGGGTGCCGCTACCGGGCTGAACCTTAACGGAGGCACGG
>CAZNSC010000195.1:0-3951 GCA_964575695.1 uncultured Dehalococcoidales bacterium | reverse complement strand
TTGCCGAACTGAACGGCTGACATCCTACAGTTTTTCTCTGGGAAGTATAAATATCGACATACCGACCTATGTTTCCCCCAAGTCCGTACGACATGGGTACCCATTTCGATATGCGGCTATACAAAAGTCAAAAGCAGGAAATGGTCTATTTTGTGGCACGCGCGTGGGTGTATTTCTTCAGGATAACATTTAGCCACAAATCGCGATCGTAAAGACCAAACCGCTCCTTGATCCGGCAACAAAACTGTTTTATTGGTGTGAGATTGTTACCGGAAGCGTTGCTAAACCAAATCTCCAAGATTCTTGCAACTCTGAGCTTGGCCACGACGGAGGTTACACTCCTCCTGCTGAAGTAGCTGTAGAACCTAGTATCGTACTCCCGTTCGCCTTGCCCATACTTCAAAGACATGTATAATATTCCCCCAGGCTTCAATGTACGCACAACTCTGTAGAGCACATTATTCATGTCGTCTAGACTCACATGCAATAGGGATGCAGCCGCCCATGCACCGTCAAATTGGCTCTGAAAGTCTATCTCATCAAATGCACTTTCAAAGCAAAGACTCTTTGCAGCCGAAGGGTGGCCTTTTCGTCTGGCATTTCTCAGTTTTTTCTTACATTCTCGGCACATTGCCGGGGAAGCATCAGTTGCCGTAACTGCGTAGCCGCGGTTTATGAATTCAATTGTATCCCGCCCTGAGCCGCAGCCAACGTCTAGAATACAAGGCATTTGGTCCTTGGAAATCTCGGGACGTTCGGCTTGCGTAGCTTCAACTGTTTCGATGAAATGATTCCTTAATTCTGCAATGTCCAAGTCATCGGACCTAGATATATACTCCTTTGCATGGTGCTCATAGTACAGGAGATTATTCATCATCCGGCGGCGGTACTCACCAAGATGTGGATACTCTTGCTTCAACAGGCGACCGATTATCTCATCGCTCGCTTCTGAGTAGTTCTTCAGATGAGTGATGAGGACTTTATACCCCTCGCGGATTTCTCGATTCAATAAACGTGGATAGTAGCCAAATTCCTGCCACCCTTCTTTTTGATCTTCGGGTAGCTGTTGCTCGCTTGCCGCATTCAAGATATCAAAATGTGCTAGATATTCTACAAAAATCGTACTCAATTCACCCTCAACCAGTGCTGCTTTTTCCTGGATTAGTTTCGAAAGTCTTATTCCAATTTTGAGAATTTTGCTTATGAGCGGCGATAGATTCGGATCGTCTTTGAAATCGTAGATATGGTCTAGCAGCCGGAATCCGTCTAGATTAAGCTGGGGCTTTTTACGCTCAATTGTCCAGAGCAGTTTCTCGTAGACGATCCGGCTTTGCTCTACTAGGAGAAGGGCGGGAGAATAGAATTGTTCTATCTGCCGAAGGCGCAACTTCAGGATTTCGGACGCGTAGTTGTAGCGTGCATCCATCCGCGCTTTACTTAGACTTATGATCGCTACTACTAATACCCCGACAAGGCCGAGTATCGGACCAATGACCTTGATAAATTCAAAGATGACACTCTCCAATTGAGGCATTTTCGCAGTTTCGTCAGAGCTTGCTGATTCAGAACCTTGGCTATTCGAGGGAGTCGGCCGCTCACTCGTGGCAATACCGGCCTCATGCGAAGGGGTCTGAGGGAGAGAATTCAGTTGGAACACTGCAATTGTCATTAATACTAACAGTTGAAGAATAGCTTTCATGAGAATACCTTCCGAATCTGTGGCACGTTGCTCTTGAAATTTTTACATAATTTTACATATTTTACCATATCCATCGAGCTGTTTATGGTTGTTCTGGATTAATCCTCCTCTTGGGACCAATTCTAAGTAACAGTTTGCAAACAGATGACTGGATAGACATTGTCTTATAGAATGTGAGTCCAGCCCAAACTTGTTGGCATGCAGGTAGCACGGCCCGTACGGCAAAGGCTCTGGGGATAGTTCCCTCGGGCCACGTCCGTGTGGCCCTCAGGTCTGCAAGAGCGCAGCAAAGCCCCGCAAGGACGCGGGGCTTTGCTGCGCCAGGGGCGGGGAATCGGAAATCACAGGAAACCGTATTTGGGGAATTCTTTTGTGCACCCACGGTGGCAAATGCTATAAGGGGCTTGGGCAATAGGGAATCATCATTCCAGCAGATCGTTAACCGTGACTTCCAACGCATCCGCAATGCTCTTCAAGGTTTTGATCTTCGGATTGTCGTTGGCGCTGGATTCGATCTTCACCAGGGTGGTGAGCGTCACCCCCGCTAGCTTGGACAGTTTGTCCTGAGACAACCCTTTTTGCGTTCGAATCCGTTTGACATTTTCTGCAAGCATAGTACTTGACTTATAGTATTAAAAGACTATAATGGCATTACATATACTCGAAAGTGACCCGCAGGTCGGTTGATCTTAGCCCCTCCAGCCTCAAAATGCAAGCAACGGAAGATTCCCTTGTCCGCTGCGCCATCTATACCCGCGTATCCACCGAGGAGCAGGCCAAGGAAGGGTATTCTCTATCCGCGCAAGAAGAACGGCTGCGCTCGCACGCAAAAAACCAGGGTTGGGCCGTCTACAAGCTCTACGTCGATGACGGCTACTCCGCCGGCTCCCGGAACCGGCCCGCCTTGAAGCGGCTATTGTTTGATGCCTCGCTGAAGCGCTTCGACGTGGTCCTGGTCTATAAGATCGACCGGCTATCCCGAAGCCTCAAAGACTTGATCGACATCGTGGCCGAGCTGAACCAGTTCGACGTGGGCTTCAAGTCCTGCACCGAGCTGATCGACACCACCCGGCCGGAGGGCCGGCTGATGTTCCACCAGTTCGGCTCCTTCGCCCAGTACGAGCGGGAGCTGATCGGCCAGAGGACCCGCTTCGGCATGATCAAGCGTCTGAAACAGGGTCTTTGGAACGGGATCCCACCCTACGGCTACCGTATCGTGGAGGGAAAACTCGCAGTAGAACCAAAGGAGGCAGACTTGGTGAAGAAGATTTTCCGGTGGTATCTACAGCAGAACATGGGTGTGGTGGCCATCAGCCGGGAGCTTAATCGTCTGGGGATCAAACCGCGCAAGGCGGAGCGCTGGAAGGGAACCCGGATTCACAAGATGATCACCAATCCGCTGTATGCGGGATTCATTCGTTGGGGAGGAGAGACCGCTATGGGAACCCATGAGCCCATCATCACCCAAGAACTCTTCGAGGCCGCCCAGGAGACTCTGCGGGAGCGCAATCACAAGACCCGGCAGCTCAGGAGCCCTAACTACCTGGCGGGACTGGTAACATGTGGGCTCTGCGGCGCACCCATGCATGTCACCTACCCGGGCACCGAGCCGAAAAGCCGCTTCAAGTACTACGTGTGCAACAACCGCTACAACTACAAGATCTGCACTCAGGACTACATCCGGGCCGACATCCTGGAAGCGAGCGTCATCCGGGAGATCGCTAAGCTGGCCGCCCGTAAGGACATCATCGCGGCCATAGGCGACGACTACGTGGCGCACAACCGGAAAGCCCTCCCGGAGCTGGAGCAAAAGCGAAAAGCGATTCTTCAGGAGATCGCCACCCTCGGGCCGGAGAAGCAGAAGCTCTCACGCTGGCTGCGGGGCAGCGAGATCACCCCCCAGGCCGCCCGATTCGTTAATGCCCAGATCGACGAGCTCTGCGAGCAGGAGACTCGGCTGCAAGAGCAGCAATGGGCCCTGGAGGACCAGCTCAGCGAACTGCAAAAGGAGTGCTACAACGCGGAGGTCATCGCCGGCCAACTGCAAGATTTCGTCCGGAACTTCCCCCAACTCCAAGCGGGAGAGAGGAAGCTGCTTGTCGACGCACTCATCGAGCGGGTAGAAATCGGCCAAAACAAAAGGGTGATCCTCTGCCTGAGGTCACCCTTTGCTTCTTTCGGGTATTTCTCCCCGTCTTTAGCCCCTAGGGGAGAAAAACCCAAAAGTGCCGAGCTGATCATCTGCCTCACTT
>CAZNSC010000194.1:0-3969 GCA_964575695.1 uncultured Dehalococcoidales bacterium | reverse complement strand
GTTGACATATTATACCACCCCTGTCAAGTTCTAGGCCTCCAGCCTACTCTACAATGATAAGCCCAGGGATGAGCTACTTAACCTGAAGATATTTACCACCTTAATTGAAGCAAAGAGGTTGATTCGGTGGTGGCTGAAAAAGTATAATCAGATAAGCCATCATAGCCGTCTGAGTTGCAGACCATCCACGCTATAGGCCCGAATGCCGTAAATTCTAGCTCCAAAGTGCATTAATTACCGGGGGCAGATCATCCACATCCCCTACATATGGAGGTAAAACGGTGAAAACTATACTTTTGCTGGCAACGCTGGATACAAAAGGAGAAGAAGCCCTGTATGTTAAGGAGTTGATAGAGAAGAGAGGTCACGCCACTCTGGTCCTGGATATGGGTAGTTTTGGCGAGCCAGCTTTCGAGGCCGACATTACAGCTGAAAAGGTGGCCGCCGCCGCCGGTAGCACCATTGAGGAAGTTAGAGCCCTTAAATACGCCGGGCAGGCAGGAGGAGTCATGACCCGGGGGGCGCAGGAAGTAGTCAAAAGCCTGTATGACGCCGGCAAGTTCCACGGTGTTCTGGCTATAGGGGGTGGGACAGGTTCAGCTATGGCATCAGCCATTATGAGACAACTGCCGATAGGTTTACCGAAGTTGATGCTCAGCACACAGCACCTTGTAAACGTTGGTCTCAGAGGATACATAGGTACCAGTGATATAGCAGTCATGCCTTCCGTGGTTGATATCGCGGGATTAAACAGAATGACGACGAGAAGCCTGAGTAATGCCGCAAGCGCCATTATCGGTATGATAGAAGCATCTGATATAGGAACATCAGACAAACCGCTAGTATTCACGACCATGTTGGGCATCACCACAAGTTTCGGGCTCAAGATCAAAGAGATACTCGAAAGAAGTGGGTTCGAGGTCGTGATTTTTCACGCTGTGGGCTTAGGTGGCATGACCATGGAAAGCATGTTAGAAACCTATCCGGTGACTGGCATCATCGACGCAAGCCTGAACGAGGTTGGTAACGACCTGTTAGGTGGCCTCGCCAGCGCCGGGCCAAACCGACTTGAGGCTGCGGGAAGACGGGGTATCCCCCAGATTATTGTACCCGGTAATGTAGACACCATCACTTTTTTCAGCCCGGATACAGTCCCTGACTGTTACCGAGGTAGAAATCTGCATAACCATAACCCGCAGGCAACGGCAATGAGGCCTAACGCTGATGAGCTAAAGCTAATAGGGGAAACGATAGCCAGAAAACTGAACCAGGCAAGAGGACCGGTAAAGGTACTGATTCCCAGCCGAGGCTTCTCCGCGTTTGATATCAAGGGTGGTGTTTTCTACGACCCTGTGGCTGATATGGCCTTTGTCAACTCGTTAAAGAGTGTGCTGGACACCGGGATCGAAGTAAAAGAGCTGGATATGCACATTAACGATGAGTCGTTTGCCAGAATAGTCTGCGATGAATTTTTGGACATGTTGCAGCACGGACCGAACACCCCCCGCATTGACAAAATGTGTTGACAGGCATATAATTCAGCCACTTCGTTTGTATTATTGTCAGCGGCGGATTCATCATCAGATTATTCTATTGACGAACGTGAGGTATTGGTATGGTTATGAAAGTAAAGTGGGTCGGAATTGACTGGGGCCAGACTTTTCTAGACGGACTGGGACAGCGCACATATCTCCTGATTGGCGACACCAGCAAGGATCTGGGTGAGCCAGAACTCGTTGAAGAAAGGTGCCATAAATGGCGGATTATGAGAGAAAAATATGGTAGCTACGCTCGCATAAAGGAAGGGCACAAGCCTGAAGCAATGAACTACATATTTGACGATCACCCCGGAGCCATGGAGATGTTTTCCGCTACAGAGCAGAGATTAGTTAAACCGGCACTTGGGGCGATTGAGGCACTTCAGTATCTGAGAGACCAGGGCATAGACATTGCGATTGTCACCGAAATGAAGAAACCTCTTGGAGATATAAGCAAGGACATGACGGCCAGGTTTCTAAAAGACAAGAATCTGACCGGATACATCTGGGAAATAGTTACGCCTCAAGGCAGGGTGGACTTGCGTGACGGTTCAGTGGACTCGAGGTATAAGGGCACATCTAAGGAGCAGGGGAGTCTGTATGACGTACTGGCAGAGGAATTACTAGAGCGTGGCATCAAGACCTCAGAGGCGGTGATGATAGGAGACAAGGAGTCGTCCGACCTCACCCCGGCCCAGAAAAGAGGCTTTAAGGCAATCCATTACATAGGCATCATCTATCATGGCCCATCTAACGCCGATTTCACGATACGGCATTTCTCCGAACTAGAAAACATACTAGTCGGAGAGAAGACATAAGCATATTGAGGATGCTATTAGTTGAATATGGGGGGCATACTATTATGAGGAGGATTGATTTGGAAAACAAATCAATCCCCACCGTTGAAAACACAGGCTTGATTCCGGCCAGACTCTTTGGCCCTGTAGAGTGCTGATTCGGCAGCGGCTATTAGCCTGTCCTTATTGTCCGCATCTGAAGGATAGGTCGCAACCCCAATGCTAACGGTGATTGCCTTATTTGGCTGGCTTCCCTTCTCCCCTTCAAATTGTGCCTGTTCAATTGCCTCTTGCAGCCTTTTAGCAGCCGATGAGGCCTGCTTCTTGCCTGTGTCTTGCATCAGGATGGCAAATTCCTCTCCCCCATAGCGATAAATCTTTTCATACGGGCGTATATTGGATGTCAGGATATCTACTGTCTTTTCAAGGACTGCATCGCCTTTCTCATGTCCGTGAAAGTCGTTATACTTCCTGAACCAGTCTAAATCCACCATCAGAAGCGACAGCTGTTCCTGATACTCTTGTGAAGCGGCGACCCCCGCTTCAATGTCCACATCGAATCTATTACGATTAAGACATCCCGTCAGTCCGTCTCTTCGGTAAATATTCCGAAAATAAGAATATTCGAAAGACTGCTCGAGAGCGATAGATATCTCTGCGGCCAGCAACTCAATAAATCCCACGTCTTCTTCACTAAAGGCGTCCTTTTTCGTGGAATCCAGGTAGATGATTCCCCTAACGTCGTTACTTACCAGGACAGGAGTGCAGATCAAAGCGTCTATATAAAATCTATGCGGAATGTAGCTATCGGCATGACTATTGAGAATATCTCCCGCAAAGACAGGCTGCTTCGTGCTCATGACGTGTTTCAAGACGGGCACTTCAATACTCAATTCCCTCTCGCCAATGGTTTTGGAGAAACCTCTTTCAGCCAATATTACAGTTTTATCTCTGTTAATCCGCATAATGGCACACACATCACAACCCGCCATGTCAATGAGTTCCCTTAAGTATATGCGGGAAATCCTTTCCAATTCCAGCATTGTGCCAATACGAAAATGCGCTCTTGTGATTGCCGCCAGCCATTCTAAACCTTTGCCGGTTGCTGTTAAGTTCTCTACCTTCTTTTTTACGGCTCTACTTGTCAACTGTACCTCCTGTCAAACATTACCTGGGCAGTGCTTCCTCAGCAATACTGTGGTAACTCTATAATGAACACTTTAAGCAGACAGAGTGACTTTGTCAATACCCCAACCCCGAGCTACTTGACAATCCCATCCTGGAGTAATACTTTAGTAGAGTGATGATACAACGGAGGAGAGGGGAGGGATGTAACCATCATATTCTTGAGCCAGCCCAGTTCCTGGTGGAGAATGTCACACTCTTACCAAAGGGACGAGTCCTTGATGTGGCTATGGGTGGCGGACGGAACGCAATCTATCTAGCCAAGATGGGTTTTGAGGTCGAAGGGGTTGACGTCTCGATAGAATCGGTAAGTAGCGCTTCAGAATTAGCGCGGAATGCTGGTGTAAATATAAGAGCCCGGGTGGCTGACCTCGAGGGTGACTATCATATAAATAAAGATACCTATGACGTGATTATCGTCTTTAATTACCTGCAACGCTCCCTTGTCC
>CAZNSC010000193.1:0-3987 GCA_964575695.1 uncultured Dehalococcoidales bacterium | reverse complement strand
GGTCAGCAATTTATACTCGGTCGCCGTGAGGGACACCTCACGTCCCTTCTTGACTACCCTATGCCGGACAAAGTCAACAGAAATGTCATCACCGGTAAAGGTAGGCGGCAACTTGGTTTCCCTGCCGGTTTCCGTGCGGCGCAGCACGGCTTCTATTCTTGCCAGCAGCTCCTGAATGTTGAAGGGCTTAGTCAGGTAGTCATCAGCTCCCAGCTTGAACCCCTTTATTTTGTCTGCATCTTCTACTTTCGCCGTGAGAAAAATAATCGGTGTGCTAGAAAACTCCCTGATTCTCTGACAGAGTTCGTAGCCATCAACACCAGGCAACATGATGTCCAGTATGATCAACTCCGGTGTTTTCTGATTCAGGTGCTCAAAAGCCGCCGAAGCATCCCCGGCCACCATGACGAGATAACCTTCTGATTCCAGATTAACCCGTACCAGTCTGATTAATTGGGGGTCATCATCAACAATGAGAATCGAGTCTTTACTTTTTGTCACTCAAATTTTCTCCACACTATGGCTCTTCTTCTCTCTCTCCGTCAGCAGGTAAGCTGAAGGAGAACTTACTCCCACTGCCGACCACGCTTTCCAGCCAGATTCTACCGCCGTGTGCCTCAACATGACCTTTCGTAATGAAAAGCCCCAGACCACTGCCGGAGGTGCTTCGGGTCAGCAGATTATCCAGCCGGTAGAAACGTTCAAAAACCTTCCTTTGATGCTCCGGTGGAATACCCGTCCCGTTATCGCTGACACTAATTATAATCTCCCCGTCCTCAACTTCTCCAGCGATCACAATCTCGCTGCCTTGCGGAGAGTATTTTATCGCATTTTCCGCTAGATTGCGCAATACCTGCTCCATGCAACGGTTATCCACTTCAACCACAGGGAAGAACGGAGCAAACCTCAAGATGAACTTATGGTTCTTCGCCCTTGTGGCCAGGTCTTCCACAATTTTCCGGGCGAGACGGGGCATGAGAACCGGTTCCTTTTCCAGCTTGAGGGCACCCGCTTCCAGCTTGGCGGACTGTAGCAGCTTATCAATGAGTTCGCGCAATTCATCGGTCTTTTCATCAATAATCTGGAGGAATTCGCGCTGGGTCTCCCTATCCCAGGTTACATTTTCACGGAGCAATGAGGTGGAATAACCTTTAATGAGAGTGAGTGGAGTACGCAGCTCGTGGGAGACGGAAGAAATAAACTCAGATCGCAGCCGGTCCGCTTCCTGCAAGGCGCGTGCCTGCTCGGCTTCTTTTGTCTTCTTCTCAAGCTCTCCGTAAGATGTCTTCAGTTTTATCCTCATGTCATCAAGGGTCTGGGCCAACCTGCCCACTTCGTCCTTTCCCAAGACGGCGATGGGACTGACCAAATCACCTTCGGCTATTTTCTGGGAAGCGGTGGTGAGTGTCTGGATACGGCTGCCCACGTCCCTTGTCGTGATTACTACAAACAACAGCGCTACCGTGACCAGACCGACGCCAAAGAAAAGCAGACTCTGCCTCAACTCGCGGGTGGGGGCGAGTGCCTCCTCTTCTGACTGCCGGACCACAACGCCCCAGGGAGCTGTGGCCAGAGGGACAAAGGCAAGCACGTCTCTCTTCTCAACCTTTTGTTCCGCTTCATGACAGGTATGACAGACGCCCTGGGTCGGCTCCCCGGCAGAAATTAATGCCGCAAAGCGGCCACTGTGGTCGCTTTGCTCAAACGGGGCCAGCCTGGGTCCTGGTTTTGTTCTCGCCACGACAACACCGTTCTGGTCCACGATCTCAACATAACCCGTTTGCCCCAGTCTTACTGGCTGGATGAAACCGCCGATACTTGACTGAGCGATATCAATGGCGATAACGAGTCTGCCTCTACTGCCGTCCTGTAGTTCCCCGGTAGGACTGGACAGAAGAATTACGGGGACTTCTGCCGTCGGTATGGAGACGAGTCCGGAGATAACGGTTTCTTCATTCATGGCCGGGTCAATATTGAGATAGCCAGCGATATTGCTGTTCTCCATTCCGGGATTCCAGGAGTTACTCCAGATAATTTGCCCAGCACCGTTGAGCAGGTAGATGCTGTAGGCGTAAATTGATAAATGAGAATAGGTATCTTCGAGCGCCTTTATCTGAGAGGCAACATTGTTCACATCTTCTTTACTACCAATCATCTGTGCCGTGGTTTGCAGCTCACTGAGGGCACGGCCCAGCGCCTCATCCACGTAATCTGCCAGCAGATGCGCCGTTGTCAGCCTGTCTTGCAGCATGGTCTCCGTAGCCTGATTTACGGCACGCATACCAAGGGAACTAAAAACAGCGACGCCAAAAATCAGCCCCAGAGCCGTCAGCAGGGTGATTTTCTTGCCTATAGTCAGGTTAGTTAGAAACTTCACGCCCCGTGCCTCATACTGAAATGGTCGTCAGTGCTTTGAAAGGCGTGTTGCCCGATTTTGAGGGAATATATCACAATGTGATAGCATATGTCAATTGCATTGTGGTATCATTGCGATATAATTTACGAGTAACTGGGAGCGGATAACCTATGGACGACAGGGAATTCTCACAAATTCGGCACTTTTTGGGGAAAACCCAGGAAGAGTTAGCACGGCTATTATGCGTTTCTCCCCGAGCCGTACAGAGCTTCGAACAGGGATGGAGGAACGTTCCGGCAAGCGCCGAACGACATTTGCTATTCCTCCTCTCCCTTAAGAGATCATTGGATGAAGGTATCGGTCACTGCTGGGAGATACAAAACTGTCCTGGTGGCTGGAGAGAGAATTGTGCTGCCTGGGAATATGGAGCCGGGTACCTTTGCTGGTTTATAAATGGAACCTATTGTCGAGGCAAGTTTCAGGAAAATTGGAGGGAGAAAATAGAACTCTGTCGGCGATGTGGAGTATTTCAATCGATGTTACCAGCTCTTTAAGACGAATCCCAGATTCCAACAATGTCGTTATCAGCACTGCTAAGAGGCGCCCCCCACTCATCCCACTCTAATCCTGAGGTCATTGTAGCAAATGTGAATGGCAAATAGCTGGCGCACTACCTCAGGGAACACCGGAGTGATGCTGGCTACTCCGAGCACCGCCGTCAGCGTCATGGCAAAGATAATCTGGAGATTTCTATCCCCGAATAGCTTCTGCTCGGGAGTATTATGAGATTGTTGCATTACCTTGACATTGTAGTCAATATAAGTTAGACTGTCAATATAACATAGACTAAATCGTGAGACCCAGCTTAAGACAGCAATAATCAAGGGGACAGATGTCGGGGCTGCGGGGTCGATATATTCAGAAAAGACTTTGAATTCGAACGCATTCCCTGGGCGATCTGAAGTTGCCCGGTATGGGGGTGACACGCCGTATGGTAATTAGAAAGCAGTCTCTAATCCAGAAGATTATGGAATTGCAGCGGGAGGCATTCCAGACATTGGAGGCCCAGGAGCCGTCACCCTGGGTAGATTTAAATTTAACTAAAGCTCAGCTACGTATATGTTTTCTCCTATCATGCCAAGGGCCGATGACTCCCGGTAAAGTGGCGGATGCCCTGGAAGTGCCCAAAGCCAATATTACGGGTATAGTTGACCGGTTGGTGGCCCACGGGCTGGTCAGCCGCAGGGAAGACCCTGAAGACCGACGCAGCTATATTTTGCGTTTGACCGAGGAAGGCCATGAGCAAATAGGCAGGCTACGAGATGCATGGATTGCCCGGATGGAAAGGGTGCTTAACAAGGTAAACCAGGAAGATCTTGAATCCCTGTGTAGGGGACTTGAGGCTCTGCTCCGGACAATGCAGGACACCGATGCTGCATCCAACACTATTCCCCTCTGCCACAAGAACGAAGAGCCTGAGACAGAGGGGGCAACTTCGTGAAGCACAATAATGATTAAGAAGGAGCGATAGGGCTAAACTCACCCAGGATATGAGGAAATGATAGCTACTCAGCAGTGCTTTGTGGCTACAGTCAACCCTGATGGTACCCCCAACATAGGCCCCAAGCGCA
>CAZNSC010000192.1:0-4016 GCA_964575695.1 uncultured Dehalococcoidales bacterium | reverse complement strand
CCAACAATGACCACCGCCAGCGCCACAAAAAGTATGTCGGTACCGGTATTGGGATATACATAACCTATCAGTGCTCCGCCGGCGACAGCGGCAAATCCGGCCAAGGCTGAGCCAAAAGCGAAGGCACCGATGGTGATAGGGGTGAGGTTTATACCTAGTCCGGAGGTCATCTGCGCATCATCCATTCCTGCCCGGACAATGGCACCAAGCCTGGTCTTCTCCTGCAACCACCATAAGCCAAAACATATCGCGGCCCCGATAATGATCATGGCAAAGCGGTGAACAGGAATCTCGACCTCCCCAGCAGAAATAGAACCAGCCAGGATAGAAGGCACGAAGGCGGACTTAGGCCATGTGCCCCAAATCCAGTAGGTTGCATTGGTAATCATGTAGACGAAGCCAAAGGTCACCAATACCTGCTCGAGCACCTGCTTATAAAGATAGCGCAGGAATCCGCGCTCTATCAGAAAACCGAGCAGGCCACTGGCAAGGACACCGGCTAAAATACCTAACATGAAGCTCTCTGTTGCCTTGGCTACGGTTATGCCGACATAGCCACCTATCATAAATATGGCACCGTGGGCAAGGTTCAGGATTCCCATGAAGCCGAGAACCAGCGATAGACCGGCGGCAATGAGAAATAGCACCATGCCATAAGAAATGCCATATAAAAAGCTTAGCCCAAATTGTTCCATTAGAAGAAGCTAATCTCCTCCTGCAAATGCTCTTATGCTTTCATTGGGACCAAACACGTCAGTTAGGGGGCTCGTTAGCGAGCCCCCTAACACAAATATTTATTTGACAACCGTGTAGGTTAGTTTATCCCCAACCCGCTCGCATTTGACTCTGGACGTATCTAATATTTTATAGGTATAGGTACCGTTAACTTTTACAATCTCAGCAATAGGAAAGGTCATAGTCCCCACACGGTCAGGAGTCATGGTTATCCGACCCCGAACGGTGTCCATATCGGTCTCGCCGAGGGCTTTAGCCAGTGCTTCGCCTGAGGTATCTCCGCCCGTTTTTCTCAATGCTTCCAGGGCTATCTGTGTGGCCGCAGCAGCACACCCGGAAAGGTGAGCCGGTAACTCCCCCCACTGCTTCTGATAAGCGTCAACAAATTCTTTGTTCCCTGGAGTATCAAGCGGATAAAGGTACGATGTGGTGTAAATTACACCTACGACGGCATCCCCTAATTCATTGATGACTGCCGGGTTACCCAGCTCCCCGGGACCTTCCAGGATCGGCATCTTCACCCCGAGTTCCCTCACCGCCTTGTAGTAAGGAAAAACATGTGCCGCCACGGCGAAGGAGAACAGGGCATCAGCCGGCTTCAGTGCCAGAATATACGGGCTGAAGTCCATTGTGCCCGCGGGGAACAATTGTAGTTGAACCATCTGCCCACCGCGCTCCTCGAACCCCCTCTTGAAGCCTTCATAGAAGTCGGGGCCACCGGCCATGTCAGGATATATGGCCGTAACTGTCCTATAGCCCAGTTTGTCGTAGGCATAGATGCCGAATGGGTAGTTGTGCTGGATCAGTCCGCCAGAGACTATCCATGTCCACTGATTATCCAGGGCCATAGTTTCCCAGTTTCCCTCAATTGTTAATGAGGGCACCTTGACTTTATCCATGTAGGGTGCAATCGCCAGATGAGTACCACCGAACAGAGGGCCGATGATGATGCAGGCCTTATCGACTTCGACCAGTTTTCTTGCCTTGTCCAGAGCTACGGCAGGCTCGGTTGCGGTGTCCTCGATGACAACTTTGATTGGCCTGCCCGCCATCTGGGAGCCAGCCATCTGGATCATAGTCTGGGCACCCTGCGTACCAGGTATACCGGCGGGAGCCATGAATCCGGTCATCTCGTTAAGGATTCCAATCACTATTTCCCCGGCCGGTTTCGGCTTGCAGGCCGTACCCAGCGTAGGGACCAGCATAACCATGACTATGAGTACAGCTATTGCCACATATATTTTGCGTTTCACCTCTGTCCCTCCCTAGTGATTGTTTCAAAAGCGTACTGCTTTAGACCTGATTTGCTATCTCATACCTCACCTCCGGAATAGTCAGTATCCACCTATGTCCGGCCGGCACGACCGACCCTGTGATGACTCAGATAATCTAAACTTGCGCCTCCCGCAGAGTGCTCACCAATCCTTCTGTGGTTGCTACCCAGCCATAACACGCAGTAACGTTCAATGCGGTTGCCTCCCGCATATGTGCTGGACCAAGCGGCGCCGTAGCATCTGGAACAAGGATGGGGAAATACCCGTGATAGTATGCATCTCTTATTGACGCCTCTACGCATATATTCGTAGCTACCCCTACGAATAGGAGATACTTGATGCCAAACGTCCGCAGGGTAATATCCAGTGCCGTTCCAAAGAAGGCGCTATACTTCAGCTTCTCAACAACTATGTCGCCTTCTTTAGGCTCCAGCTCTTTTACGATGTCAGCACCCCATGTGCCCCGGACAAGACATTTGTCCCGGTATTCTGCATGTTCACGATAGAAGCGCGCTTCTTTATACCAGTAGGGCAGAGTCTGGTTTCCCATCTCACGCAAATCAGGTGAGTAGTGGAATACTACATATATGACCTTGACCTGCTTTGTTCGTGCTGTATCACATATGTTCTTGATGGGCTCAATAGCCTTCTGGCACTGGGAAATATCTTCCCCCATCAAATCAAAAAACCCGCCCTTGCTCACAAAGGCATTCTGCATGTCGATCACAATAACCGCCGTGCTCTGCAAGTCTAATTCTATTGGTTCGGGCTCTGCCCGGAGCACAGCCCGCTTTCCGGGCACAGGACTCGCCTGTATTGCCATATCCTACCTCCTTGATTCAGTTCACATTAGCCCGCGATCAGACTCATGGCCGAATTGTATCACATTCAGGTCGGGATTCAAGCTCCTTTGATAGATTTCATGATCTCATGTATGTTTTCGGGAGGTGCATCATAAGGCACCTGCCAGTCGGTCGAAATGAAAACGCCGCGGCGGTTTCCTCCCAGGTAATCCTCAATACGCGCCCGAAGCGGCTCTTTCGGCCCTTCGAGCACGGAAGCAGATATGGTTCGCCCCACAACACAATTGGGTAGTTTCTGCCTCACATCGGCTTCAATGCTGGCATCAACTACCATTCCGTCCACTTCCATCTTTGTCAAGAGCTCAAGGCTATCTCTACTACATCCGTGGGCGAGCAGGAGCGGTACGCTATTGTAGAAGCGGATAAGGTTCACGACAGGCCTCAGCACAGACAGTGCCAGGGGTAGATATCCGACGGGTAGCTTGGGCATCAAAGACTCCGCCAGAACAATAATGTCGGGCTCCAGTTCACAGTAGGACTTACACACCTCCAGACAAACCTTTCCCGCAAGTTCAACTATACTTTTTGCCGGCTCAGGGTCGCTATCCAGGGCATCGGCTATATCATGACCTTTCAAATGGCTGGCCAGAGTGAAAGGCCCGGTAACCACCCCGGCTATGGCCACCGTTCGCCCCAGGGTTATCTTGAGTCTCCTGGTAGCCTCAAGCACCGCCGGCAGCCTACCCCTGTTCTTAATGTCGGAAATATCGCCATAACTCAGATTATCGATCGGGGGATGGGCCTCCAAGCTTGGCAATTCCCGGTCACCCGTCCACTTGATGGGACAACCACAGGCTTCGGCTTCAATGGTTGGATCAAAGATATTGGCCACCACATCATAGCCATATAGCTTTTGAGCATTGTCAAGTGCACGCGCCAGCAGCACCGGGTCGCTCAGCATTTTGGGCACGGGTAGCTGCTCCAGTCTTGCGGCGTGAATACACACCCACGGCATAAATGGTATCCAGGCGAGCTCGCCGCCAAAGAACACCTTCTTCACCACCTCCCTCGGTGATGCTGAGCCAACTATTCTACTCATGATTCCTTCTTTAACATCCTCATATTCGCATGATATGTCTCACCGGCCGAGCATCCGGCCACGAGCCCCAGTGCTTCAAGGCTTCTTCGGCGGGTCGCTTCTGCG
>CAZNSC010000191.1:0-4086 GCA_964575695.1 uncultured Dehalococcoidales bacterium | reverse complement strand
GTAGATGAATGACAACAAAAACTTTGACCGTCGAGTTATCAGAGGAGCTTTATACCAGGTTCATAGAAGCCGTGACAGAGAAGGATGGGCACTGGAGGGGGAAAGAGACATTTACCGAGGCAATCGAATCGGCGGTTACCGCGGCGTTGATGCTTTTCCTCCAGAATCTCGACAGGGAACCCGAGTTTCCCGAACTCCGTGAATATGTCCACGAGAAATACCCTGAACTGAATGATGATCTGATTACCATGATCGAGGATCTGATTAAGCGGGAAAAGCAAACAGTGCCCAAGCCCAAAATCCGGGTAATCAAGTAATTGAAAGGGGGGTGATTCTATCGGAAGAGGACTATATAAAGAGTTTTCCCTTGAAAATAAAGGAGGACAATAAAATGAGAAGAATCTCAAGTGTTTTACTAGCTCTGGTTCTGGTGCTCAGCTTCAGCCTGATGACGGTGGTGCCGGCCGGGGCGGCCGGAGTAACCCATAATGTTATTCCGGCTGACTTGACTGCCAGCACCGGCAACGCTACCGCTGAATGGTCAACCACACAGGCATACAGCGGGAGTAGCTCCGTTCACCTGCAGACTACCGGAACCTTAGGCAGCGGTCATGAAGCCAGAATTAGAATTACTATGCCAGCAAGTACAACCCTGGATGATATCACCTCCGTTTCCTGGCGCGAGTATCTTGTTGCTGGCTACGCGCCGCACCTGGACATCAAAATAGATAAGGACGGGAATGGTACGGAGGATGATGCGCTGGTATTTGAGTATGCCTATAACAGTGAGACACATGCCTCTGCAGGGCAACCTACTTATGGTGCGTTGAACGACGCCTGGTACCCGACCTTCAGTGATGATGGCGACGGACCATCGGAGATTACTGATACTGCCAACGCTTGGCTCAGTTCCGGGCCTCCCGGACCGCTTGGCGACCCCAGTTTCATTTATGGCACTCTGGCTGGATGGAAAGCCGGTACTGTAAATGCTTCTGCTAACGGTACCACCTCGGTCACCGCTCTGGAAATAGAGGTGGATAACTGGATCGCTCAAACCGAGGCCTATGTTGATGGCATTGCCATAACAGTTGGTGGAAGTAAATACTACGTCAGTGTTCAGGATGCCATTGACTCGTCCTCTACCGGGGATACCATCAGCGTGACGGCTGGGACATATGAGGAAGACCTGAGCATACCCGATACCATGGCCAATCTTGAGCTTGCCGGGGCGAGCGGGGCCACCATAAAGGGGGTGGCTATGGTTGCCTCCACTTCCTTTCCGCTGGCCGATCCCAATATCGAAATCTTGGCAGACGGGGTGAAAGTCCACGGCTTTACTATCCAGGGGCCGGACCCAGCTAGTGGTTACTATTCCAGCGGCATGGTAATCGGGGCGTCGAACGTCGAGATTTACAACAACGCCTTTGAAGTCACCAATTCTGACGACGATACCGGAGACGACGTCTCTCAGGGGCTAATAACCTACCACAAGAATGCCATGCCCGGGGTCGACATCTCCGGACTCAATATTCATGACAATACCTTTACTCATCATGGAAGCGGAACCGTGGGCTTTGAAGCAATCTACATCAACCGTGACGAAGGTACGGGTGCCATTACTATTGCTGACAATGAGTTCTCCGGTTACATCGTACGCGGTATCACTACAGAACGTTCCAAGACCACCGTCAGTGGCAACAGCCTTGATACCGATGCCGCGGTACTCGTCCTGTCGGGCATACAGGCCAGGGATTATGATGCGGAGGCTCAGGACACGGTTGATATCGAAGGCAACACGGTTCAGAGCTTTGCCCAGGGTATTCAGGTTGGAAAAGCCGGCCAGACATTGACCGACTTTAACATCACCGGTAACACAGTGGATGGCAACGATGTGGGTGTCAAGGTCATATCTTCCGCCGATGGGGTACTCGTAAACTACAACAATATTAATAGCAACACCACATACGGCGTGCAGAACACTGATGCTGGTACTGAACTGGATGCAGAGAACAACTGGTGGGGTAGTGCCAGCGGACCTATTGATACAACATCAGCTTACACCAGCTACGGAGATGCCGTAAGCTCCGATGTAGACTATGAACCCTGGCTGCTTGCTGAAGTTGAAGACGGGGTTACGCCTACAACCTACGAAAAGACGCTGGCTTTGAAGGATGGCTGGACTCTGGTGTCTGTTGATAAAGAGGTAACCACCGGCACAGATTGGACAGCGGTAGTGGCCTACAAATACACCGCCGGTACCGGCTATGCACAGGTAACCCTGGCCACCCAATTGACTTCGGTAGACGCTTACTACCTAAAGACTAGCGGCGGCGGCGGTGTGGGTATCAATTACTCAACAGCTGCGCCCGGAGTGGTTACCAAGGACCTGGGCGCCGGGTGGAACATCATAAGTTGCGCCGGCGAGACAGACGCCTATGCTCTCCTGAGCCAGCTGCGCTATGTCCAGGTCGGCAATCAGGAAGGAACCGGCCTGACGAACTTGGTAGGGCAGGGAAACTATAACCAGTTTACCGGTGCCATCTCGAACACCTTGGTCATTGGAGCCGAGTGGGCCGCTATCGACACCACTCCGGTTACGCTGAATGCGTTTGATGGCTACTGGGTGCACATGAACGCTGCCAAGAGCTTTGGGGTAATTCCAGACTAGCTTTGTTCTAAAGGGGGGCTTCGGTTAACCGAAGCCCCCCATAAAGGAGACAGATTATGAGAAGAGCAACTATTTTTATAGTGCTGGCTTTTCTAGCGGTGCTTTGTGCTACTCCGGCTCTGGCCAACGGGATACCCAAACTTCCCCACGCCTTCTATGGTAGCGTAACCGTAAATGGTGCCCCGGCAGCTGCTGGCACCCAGATATCAGCCACAGTAG
Organism: uncultured Dehalococcoidales bacterium; assembly: GCA_964575695.1. Taxonomy (GTDB): domain Bacteria; phylum Chloroflexota; class Dehalococcoidia; order Dehalococcoidales; family W111; genus CAZNSC01. Next base: position 1,199 of record CAZNSC010000191.1, on the reverse strand, counting down.
ACATTGGAGAAATCATACCGACCCAAAACCCGGTTAATACAGTGGGTGGCAGTTACGGGACTGGTGGTAACCCTTACCTTTTGGTGCAAGGCTATGATATTCCGGATGGGGCCACCATAACCTTCCATGTAACTAATGCCAACGGTACGGCCACCGGGGGGACTGCTACTTTTTTAGCCGGTGGCGGCCCGACCCAGAAAAACCTGTCAGTGACCATAGCTGTTCCAGAACCACCGCCGACGGGGGGAGATGGAGGGGGAGGTGGAAGTGCCCCGGCACCAACTATCAAGACGAATGTCTTCGGCACCACGGGTAGCATAAAAATCGATAGCAAAGGCATAGTGCAGGAGACATTCACGGCCACTTCAGAGGATGGAAAACTAACTTTAACCATTCCCAAAGGCACCAAGGCCCTGGATAAAGATGGAAACCCGCTGGAGAATTTAACAGCAAGTATTGATGAAAGCCCGCCATCACCTCCTGAGAATGCTAATTTCATCGGACTTGCTTATGACTTCGGCCCTGATGGCGCCACCTTTGCCCCGCCATTAACCTTGACCTGGAGCTACGATCCTGATTCGCTGCCCGAGGGCGTGGCTGAAGAGGATTTGGTCATAGCCTACTATGATAAGGATGCGAGTGAGTGGGTAGAGCTAGAATGCGTGGTTGACACTGAGAACAACAAAATCACGGCTTCTGTCCACCACTTTACCACTTTTGCAATCATCGGTAAGACCAAGCCGGCGGCCTTCAGCCTCAGCTCACTGGTTGTCTCACCAGCTGAGGTAAACCCTGGTGAAAAGGTAAACGTCAGTATGTCTGTGGCCAATACCGGTGGCAGGGAGGGCAGTTACACGGTCGTCCTCAAGGTAAACGGAGCAAAGGAGGCCGAAAAGAGCGTAACCCTCGGTGCCGGTAAGAGCCAGGAGGTGAGTTTTAGTGTAATCAGGGAGGAAGCCGGCAGCTACACGGTAACCGTGGACGGCGCGAGCGGCAGCTTCACTGTTGTGGCCCCTCCGGTACCACCACCGGCGCCGGCCGCCTTCTCAGTAATGAATCTCTCTATCCAGCCGGCCCAGGTCCAGCCCAAAGAGGCGGTGTCCATCACGGTGATGGTGGCCAATACCGGTGGTAGTGAAGGGAACTATACTGTCGTCCTCAAGGTAAACGGAGCAAAGGAGGCCGAAAAGAGCGTAACC
>CAZNSC010000190.1:0-4093 GCA_964575695.1 uncultured Dehalococcoidales bacterium | reverse complement strand
GGTAATTCTCTTGCAAAGAGAGTCCCGCTAATTTCCTATGACATCTCTCTGCAATCGCCTTAGCCTGGGCTGGCCTCTGGAGGTGGCTCAGAATGATGTCCCAAATCGGTGACGTTCGCGGGCTTGCGCAGCGATTGTGCGCCATACTTTCACTACAACCTATGGCGTTATCTTCCCCGGCACGCATAACATATTGACGGGTTGATACATGTTAAGAAATGGCGTTGATGGCCGCCAAGCCCGCCAGTGCTGGGTAACCATAATTAGCAGACTCAATCGGCGGGTTCGATACTACCTGTGGGGCTCTGTGGAATTCTTCCGTATCCCGTCTGATACAAATGGTGAACAGGCAGCTATGCAGTATGCCTAAATCCAAGAGGAGATGATAACGTGTACATCAAGCTGCTTACAATCAAGAACTACAGAAACTTTGGTGAACCCGCCTTTACGGTTGAATTGAAGCCCTTCACTCTAATCCTGGGCGAAAACAATATTGGCAAAACGAACCTTCTAAACGCGCTTGGCCTAATCTTCAGCCAGGAAATTGTTATCTTCAGGAAGCGAGTTCTGGAACTTGATGATATCAATTATGAAACTGTCCAGGCATTCAAGAAGAAGGTGTGTGATCTCGACATTGAACCCGAAGCTATAGAGTTCCCAGAAGTGGTTGTTGAAGCAGTTCTGACTGATATGGATGAGGACCAGGTTGCAGTGGTGGGTGATTGGTTCATCAACAAAGAACTCACAGAAGCCAAGGTGACATATGTGTACTCGCCTAGGGCGAATTTCGATGGAAGTGATTGGATCGATCGAAAGAGAGCCTTGCTAAGACAAAAGATCTCAGAAGCCAGGGAGTCCAGGGAAGTGCTTCCTTCTGACAAACTGGTCAACACTATCGATTTCCCAATCGGAGAATATAGGTATTCGATCTACGGAGGTGATGACCCTACCAATGAGTGCAACCCATACTGGCTAAGAATGCTGAAGATGGAATTTCTGGATGCACTGCGGGATGCCCAGAAAGAGCTAATCGCCAGTGGGGAGTACAGACTGCTTTATAGGATACTGTGTCAAAGAGACGAGACTAAGTATGACGATATTAAAGACACTCTGAGCCGTTTGGAAGACGCAGTGCGCAGAAATGAGAACCTCGAGAGTATAAAGGATGAAGTCAGTGGACTACTCGATAGGATTTCTCTTCAAACAAGTGATGTTGATAACAGCATAGACTTCAACTTCTCCTCGCCAGAGTGTTCAGAGATGCTCAAAAAGATCAGTCTAATTTACGGAGCCAATCCCATTAGCGTCGACCGCAATGGATTAGGTAGGAATAATCTGCTGTACATTTCTCTGATTCTGTCTCATTTGTCGGCGAAAGAGTCTAGAGGTAGTGACACTTTCTTCAGACTCATTGCGATTGAAGAACCAGAGGCACATTTGCATCCGCATCTGGAAGATCACTTAGCGAAGAACATAGAGAGCATCCTAGAGGACAGCAAGGGCGCTATGCAGCTCCTACTCACCTCACACTCTACGCACATCGCCGCCAAGCTGGATCTAGAAAGCACGGTAATCATTTTCAATGATACGGGGGGAAAGAAGCTTAACAGCCATTATATCTTGTCTGGGCTCGACCAAACAAGTGAGAGGATGACCATTCGCTACTTGCGAAAATATTTGGATGCGACAAAGTCAAGGATGTTCTTTGCCCGCAAAATAATATTGGTTGAAGGAATCGCCGAACAGTTATTGATACCTAGATTCTTTGAGTTCCACAGTGGTAGCAGCGTGGAGAGATGTGGCTGTAATGTAATCAACGTCAGCGGAGTCGCCTTTAGACACTTCTTGAAGGTGATCGAAAAAGGCTTCTTTATAAGGTGCGTAGTGCTTACTGATCGAGATACAGGCACCCGGACTCAGGAAAGAGCCCAAGATCTCAAGCGTGAGTTTGATCAGGATGGTTTGATCAGAGTTGAGATCACGGAGCATGCTACATTCGAGAAAGACCTGATCGCTGTAAATAGAACTGGCCAGGGAAGAACAGTATTACTCAGGGCACTAGAGGCAACCAGGCCAAGAGCTGGAAAGAGGTATGAGAGGGACTTAGGGCAGCAGGAACTAGATATAGAATCATTCTTTGCAGAGATCGAAGGCTACAAATCCGAGTTTGCGTTCAATCTCTTGGCCTTGCTCGATGGTCTTAAGAGCGCCAATGGTTTCACTATCCCGGATTACATCAAAAGAGGGTTCAAGTTTTTGGAGTAGAAGCCATGAGAACAATGAGTGAGGATCCCTTGCTCGTGATTGCCGGCCCTGGCGCCGGCAAGACATACAATATGGTGAATGAAATCGCGTTAGCTCTTCCAAACCTGGAGCCAAATCGGTATTTAGTAGCCGTTACATATACTAATGCCGCTACCGACTTGATTAAGGAGAGGCTTCTCAAGGTTGCACAGACTCCCCCGAACGTGTTCATTGGAACAATCCATAGTTTCTTAAATCAATTCATCCTAATACCTTACGCAACAATCTTTGATCGTGTTGCTCTTGACAAACTGTTTGGTGACATTGATGTTGATGAATTCGTTCAAAAAAGCTTGGGCAAGCGTGCAAGAAACTATGCCTTGAGAAACAAAGTCCGCTCACAGGTAATTACCAGACTCCTGGAAAATGGTCGAGTGCCATTCGACCAAATTGCCAAAGTATCATCTGAACTGATGGAAAACAAACGTGTGAGGGCAGTTGTCTGCAACAGAATTCAGTACCTTTTTATAGATGAGTTTCAGGACATGACCAGACACCAGTTCAAAGTCTTCGATCATATACGGAAAGGAAAGAAGACCAGGATATGCGCTGTTGGAGATCCAGAACAGTACATTTGGGGTTTCACATATATCGGACGGGAGAGACCGAAGTTCGAAAATATTCCTATCAATCAATTTAGGGCACGAAGGATCACGAATTCTCAGAATTTCAGATCATTCGACGAGATAGTGAGTTTCACGAATTGCTTCCACACAGAGATGGATCAGAAAGCGGTAAAAGGTAGCAGCAGACACAGCGGAGTGTTTTTCATAGCTAGGAAAGATTTCGACGCTATCATTTCCACTTTTAGAGACCGGACTCAATTTCTTGAGGCCGATGACACATCCCATCGCCCTAACACAAGTGGCGACAAGATCAAAAGATTCTACCTGGGGTTCGCAAACAATACCTTCGATGACTTTACAGCCAAATACGGTTTAACTCCCATATCGAATGACCAGACGAAGCCAAGAAGCATCTTGGACGAGTCTCTTAAGCTGATCTTAGCGGTTGTTGGAATGAGTCAACGCCAAATACGTGAGGAACATGGACTTGATCACCTAGGCGTTCGCAAACTCGGGATCAAATTGATTGAGGCCGTTAAGAACGGAGAGGTAAAACAACAAGATGAGCTCATAGGTTTCGTAGAACAGATGTTGAGTCTTAGCATTCAGCTTCCATACCCTGTGAGATTTGGTAATCAATTGTATGCGCTGAGGAACATGCTGTGCCGAAATGAACCAGGTCCTTATCTGGATCAGTACTCTTCAATACACAAGGCCAAAGGTCTCGAGGCGGACGCAGTGTTAGCAGTAGCTAGATCAAGCAATGAATTGAGGCGTTGGCTCACAACGGATCCGGAGTCGAGGCACGAAGACACGACTGATGTGTGCCGAATTGGTTATGTTGCCTTTACCCGAGCAAGACAGATTCTCTGTATCGCTTGCAAACAAGAAATCGACGATGAACTCAGAGGTCAGCTGTCAAGTCTTGGGGTTCGAATCATATAGACCAGAAGCAAATCATCCTCTATGCCGACCCTGGACCGGACTGGACACTGAGGCGGATGGATGTGCATTAGGTACATCTGGCGCTGACGTAGGCCAAGACCCCGCCCGATGAGGTGGGGTGCGTTTATTGTCGGAGTTTTGTCAAGTAATGTACTGGAAAGCAGGGAATAGTTGTGTTATGTTGATCCCACAACTATTATCGCAGATGCAGTAAAAGGCAAACACATTAGAGTTGTTGCACAACAAGAGCAAATGATGATAAACTAGAAGCTGATCAG
>CAZNSC010000189.1:0-4199 GCA_964575695.1 uncultured Dehalococcoidales bacterium | reverse complement strand
CCAGCCACCAGACAGAGGTTGAAGTTGGGGTGGAGCAAGTCAAAAGGCTGTGCCAGCAACGGCGGACGGAAATGAGCCAGGAGCTCCACCTCATCGTGGCTGATGGCAAATACGGCAACCATCGCTTCCTGGGCCCCTTGCAGGATGAGCCCTGTGGAGTGCTGGTTCGTCTGCGTCGTGACCGCGTGCTGTACAAAGAACCAGCCCCCTACGGCGGCCGAGGTCGCCCTCGCGTCCGCGGTGCTCGTTTTGCCTTCAAGGAAGCGGAGACGTGGGGTCAGTCAGGCGCAGAGGTGGAACTGGAAGATGAGCGTTGGGGGAAAGTGCGATTACGACGCTGGGATGGCTTGCACGCTGGCCAAGACGCAGACACCCCCTTCAGTGTCATCCTGGTCGAGACTCACCTGGAGCGGGAGACACCCTCTAAACCTTTTTGGCTGGGCTACCAGCCCCCTCCGCACCAGGAAGCGGGGGAGCAAAACCTGGATAACCTGTGGTACTGGTATCAGCACCGCTGGTCTGTGGAAGCCAGCATTCGGTTCCGCAAGCAGTATCTGTACTGGACTTTGCCCCGCTTTCAAACGGCGGAGGATTGTGACCGCTGGACTATGCTGGTCAATGTGGCGCAGTGGCAGTTGTTCCTGGCCCGGCATGTGGTGAAGGACAATCCTCTTCCCTGGCAACCTGCTCAGGAAAAACTGACCCCTGAGCGAGTTCTGCAAGGGCTAGGAGGTCTTTTTCAACAGATTGGCAGCCCGGCAGCGGCCCCTCAACCTCGCGGAAAATCGCCAGGCTGGCCTAAAGGGCGCCAGCGGACTCGTCCAAAGCGCCATCGGGTGGTCAAAAAGGCCAAGAAAAAGGCCAAAACGACCTGAAAACGAGGCGAAACTCGATTGTTAAAGAACTGGATCCGTCTCGGCTTCCGCCGAGTGTTTCACACTTTGTCTAAACTCAAGTAGTAATGCAGAAGAAGTAACCCGTGAGTAGACTATTCCCATTTAAGGCAGAAAAAGATGTCTGAAAGAGCCGAAGCTGTCAATAAAATAATGTTTGAATACGAAACTCTAAGCCAGGACGAGTTGCTTGAACTCCTCTCCGGCTTGAGCCTCAAGCTAATTCGCTGGATGGCTATCCACCACCCCGATAATCGCACCCGCAAATTCCTGTTCAGACAGACCAATATTGCCATCGGTCAGGATACTGTGGTAAACACGAACTTCGTGGTATCAGACGGCTACGAGAGATTAGTAACCATCGGTGAGCGGGTGGCTATCGCCCCCAACGTAACCATCATTGCGCAGTCAAACCCTAACAACTCGAAGCTGGCAGAGAATCCGTTTGTTAGCGATAATTTGATGAAGGAAGAGAAAGTGGTCATTGAGGATGATGTTTGGATTGGAACCAACGTGACCATCCTACCTGGGGTCACCATTGGAGCAGGCTCAGTCATAGGTGCAGGCTCTATGGTAAATAAGGATATCCCTCCCCATTCCCTGGCTACGGGTGTTCCCTGCCGGGCCATCAAATCGTTAGCAATCGACGATGGCGAAGATAGAAGGGATGAGAGCCCATGAGAGAGTCCCTGCTATCGATCCTGGCCTGCCCTAACTGTTCCTCTCGGTTTGAGCTAGAGGTGCGTAGCGCTTCCCAGGATCACATCCTGGAGGGAGAATTAAACTGTGATAACTGTGGCGAAAGGTTTGACATTATAAGAGGTATCCCTCGTCTGCTCCTGACGGAGCGAGTGGAGAAAAATCAAAAACAGGTGGGAGAAAGCTTCGGAGAGAAATGGGACAAGCTCTCATACTACGGGCATGAAGGTAACTCCAGGGATTTCGCCAGGAATTGGTTCTTCGAACGCTACTATTGGAAATCGGACGCTGAGCTAGGTCACTTTCTACAGTCCCGGGAGCTTATCCTCGATGCCGGAACGGGCCTGGGGTATATTCCCGCCTGGTTCAGCCAGCTCACCCGAGGTGAGATTGTGGGTATCGATCTCAGCGAGAGCGTGGAGCACGCCTTTGAGCGTACACGACACCTCGAAAATGTGCACATCATCCAGGGAGACATCCTGAATATGCCCTTCAAGGGCCAGATATTTGATTTTATCTTAAGTGATGGGGTATTGCATCATACGCCGGATACCCACCAGGCTTTCGAGGCCCTGGCACAACGGCTGAAGAAGGAGGGACGTATAGCAATCTATGTGTACAGAAAGAAAGGCCCTGTACGGGAGTTCTGCGATGACCTCATCCGCCAGCAGATGACCCGGCTCTCCGCTGAGGAGTGCTGGAAGCTTAGTCAGGCTTTTACCAGGTTTGGACAGTCCCTGGCGCGCTTGAACGTAAAGATTGAGGTTCCGGAAGATCTCCCCGTTCTAGATATCCCTAAGGGTAGATACGACCTGCAAAGGTTCATCTACTGGCACTTCTTCAAATGCTTTTGGAAGGAAGATTTCAGCTTCGATGAGAACAACCTGGTGAACTTCGACTGGTATCACCCCCAGTACGCCCATCGACACGATCCCCAGGAGATGAGGGAATGGTTTGAAGAGGCTGGGCTGGAGGTGGAATTCTTCCAGACGATTAAGAGCGGCGTCTCCGTGATAGGCCTTAGAATTTAGAACCGAAGATTGCTCAGGACGCTGAGAATAATATATAGAGAAGGGAGTATCTTGCCAATGAAAGTTTTGCTTACGAAAAAAGCCGAGTACATCTCTGAGGAAAACAGGATGGGGAAAAGAAACTATTATGAATTTCCTAGCCAAATCTTTCTTGCGGCTGCTTACTTGGAAAAGCAGGGTTTCGATGTAGAAGTCATCAATAAATTTCCAGGTGATCGGATTGACTATGGATTGTATCAGGTCGTTGTGGCCTGGATTTCCCTGCTCGACGGTCTGTACGACGGGTTAGAGGATCTGAGGGTGGCAAAAGAGGCGGGTTGCAACACAGTTATGGTTCTGAACGATCCTTACGGGGAATCGGAAAGTCAGATTGTAGAAGAATACCCCTTTGTGGACTATGCCGTGCGTATGTACGACCGGGAAATCATTTTAGGCGATTTGCTTCACCACTTAGAGCGGGGGACGGTAGACAACCTGGGCAGTATGCAAGGTCTCGTTTTCAGGGGGGACAGACAGGTGGTGGACACTGGTCGGCATCCCCAGGCCCCTACCCTTGATCACCTCGTTTCGGCTGCCCATTTAATACGGGAGCAGGATTTCTCCCCCTACACTGCCTTCTTCGTGCGTGCCAGTCGCGGTTGTCCTTTCCGCTGTACCTACTGTCATATAGGCGGTCGCAAGGCCAGATTCCGCCGTATCAAGGACGTGATTTCTGAGATGGAGGCACTGCCTCAAGGGGTACAGGTCAAACTGGCCAGCGCCGATCTCTTTCACAATAAGAAATGGATCGCAGAGTTTTGCGACACGCTGCTGGCTAGACAATCTCCTTATGCCTGGGAGACCGACGCTAGAGCCGATTCCTGCCTGGATGAAGGTCTACTCCGCAAGGCCAAGGAAGCCGGGTGCGAAGAGTTGGCCATGGGTGCGGAGAGCTTCGATGAGGGCATCCTGGAAGCAACTAATAAAAAGATTTCCCTCGATGTCCTTTACAGAAGCGTTGACCTGATGCTGAAAGTGGGCATCACCCCTTATCTTAACATGATGATAGGCCACCCGCTAGACTCTCACGAAACCATCGGCAAAACGATGGAAGGAATTCTGGCCTTGCCCGCGGAGGTCATTGTCACGGTGCAAATCGCGCGGCCCTTCGCTGGAACGGAGATGTACAACCAGTTTCGGGAGATGGGGCTTCTGAAGCGAGAACTCACCTTTCGCGATTTCGTCGTCTCCCGCACCGACGCCATTTGTCCCACCAGGTATCTAACTCGTGAAGAGGTGAACGAGTGGTTCGAACGGATCAACCTGAGCTGTGCGGTGTGGAACCACAAGAGTCGGCTGAAAAAGAGCGGACTGACCGGCATCGGTTCCTACTCCATCGGCTCCTACGCCCAGAAGGTGAAACGCGTCTGGGAATACGTGCGGGACGGCCGGGCAGATGTGCTGTGGAAAGCCCTGGTTTCGAGGTAAGGCGAGTTAGAGTAAGATGAGTGTTTCTACAGGCGTTTCAAGCATCGCTGAGGAAAGCACCATTTCTCGGGTGCGAAAATACCTGGCCAAAGATTTCGTGATGTATGGC
>CAZNSC010000188.1:0-4228 GCA_964575695.1 uncultured Dehalococcoidales bacterium | reverse complement strand
GGCCTGCACACCGATGCCGCAGGTCATCACCAGGAGGGAATCAGCATCGGTAATTTCTGCCTCATGGGCCTTTAGCCGAAACTTCACCAAGGCCTTGTCGCAGAGGAAATCAACCACCGAATAGCCGACGACTGTTTTCCCTGCCTCCTCTAATTTCTGTTTCATCTCCAGAACCTGGGCTTCCCCGCCGGTATGGCAGGCTTCGGCGCAGCCTTTGCAGCCGACTAGGAAGATGCGCTGTTCCCCTTCTAGAGACTTCAGAATTTCGGGCAAAGGTTTCTGTTCGGATATTATCATCTTTCTATGCTCCTTTTTCAGACTCAATCAGGGTGATCCACCCCAAATTCATTCAACACGACCTCGATAATACGGGGGATCCGCTGCTTTAGCTCCGCGGATAATTCTAATCCCCAGCCCTTGTCTTTAGGTTGAACACCGATAATGACTACCCCTTTCGGTCCCTGCCCCAGTTGTTGCATTAGCACAAGATTATCCACTAGACCTGTCTGGTGTGCTGATATGCCAACCTCAGTCTCCAGATTCTTTAGGTCTTCAGGGCGAAACCGATAGATCGCCCCTGGCTCACCGCCAGCCTCCACGGCATCAATGACGACCACCCTATCAGTATCCTTGAGGAGAAGGAAAACATCTGGAGAGGTCGCTCCATCGATTAAATCAAGCCCGGCATTTTGCAGGGACGGTTCTTCCTTTAAGGCTTGGATAACATGGATGCCAATCCCCTCATCCCTTAACAGCAGATTGCCCATGCCGAGTACAACATCTTTATGGGGTGGCTGGATGCCACCATTTGGCTCCTCACTAACACACATGGAACTTGCCTAGGCTTCTTCCTTTGGGCGTAATCATGTGAACGGCACAGGCGAGGCAGGGGTCAAAGGACCTGATAATCCTCACCATCTCAAAGGGATTGTTTTCGTCCCTAATCTTGGTACCGGTGAGCGCCTGTTCAACGGGGCCCGGCTGTCCCTCTCCATCTCTCGGACAGAGGTTCCAGGTACTGGGCACCACGCACTGGTAGTTGGCAATCCTTCCCTCCTTGATTTCTATCCAGTGCCCCAGAGCACCCCGGGCAGCATCGACAAGACCCATCCCGGAGGCTTCCTCAGGAATAGTGTAACCTACATAGACGGGTTCCCCGGGCTTGAGCTGCAATAGCCATTCGGGCATGGTGTCAGCGACAAGTTTGGTATATAGTGCCCGGGCGGCGTGACGTCCCAGTACCGAGAACAGGGCGCTGGGGGGGGCTTTGAACCGGGACAGCACGGAATCGACCAGGGCTTTCACCTTGGGGTCGCCACTGGCATAGGTAACCGCCATCCGGGCCAGGGGGCCGACCTCATAGACCTTGCCCTCGTAGCGCGGAGATTTTATCCAGGAATAGGCGCCTGTTTTCCCGGGCTCAGGTTCGGTCTCGCCATGGGTGGGATGTCGGCCGTCATTGTAGTCGGTGTACCAGGAGTTTTTGACCTCTTCTGTAATTTTATCGGTGTCGAGTTTCCCCAGCTTGAGGTCAGTGGAGGTCGTCCCTTGCTTGAGCAATCTCTTTCTCGTGGTCAGGTCTGCCTCTTTACCATCAAGGTCAAAGCTTCCGTAGGAAAGAAGATTACCGCAGCCCCTGCCTATCTCAAAGTAGTCACTATAGGCCTCGGCTACAGCCAGGACATCGGGTATGTAAACATTATCAATGAAATCTCTGAGTTCGTTCAGCCGCCACAGAAACGAGGCTATCTTGTCCACAGTGGGCACCTCAGTTACGCCACCGGGCATAATGGCGCAATTATGGGGCATCTTGCCGCCGAAAATGGAGAGCATCTCCTGTCCTTTGCGCCGCATATTCAGGGCTTCCACATAATGAGCCACCGCCTGCCGGTCAACTTCGTCCGGGAGGCGGTAGTCTCCCTCGTAGCGGGGGACAAAGGGCCCCAGTTCGCCTCGCGCGATGAACTCTTTTATCGAGTTCAGGGCGGGGTTATTCCCCTGATAATTGGCCACTTTTGTTACATCCACATAGTCAAGCGCGCACAGGTGGTAGAAGTGGAGAATGTGGTCGGCAATATGGGCGGCCCCCAGGATCAAATTACGCAAAATGCGGCCATTGTCAGGTATCTTGGCAGCAATCCCGAAGGCACTATCCAGGTTGAGGGTGGCTGCCATAGAGTGGCTGGTGGGGCACACCCCGCAGATACGCTGGACGTATCTCTGAGCGTCCCGGGGGTCTCTGCCGCGCAGGATGATCTCTATGCCACGGAACAGGGTTCCCGTGCTGCGGGCTTCCTTTACCTCTCCATTTTCGGTTACCGCTTCGATTTTAAGGTGACCTTCAATGCGCGTTACGGGGTCAATTATAATCTTGCCCAATTGATCAAACCTCCTCTCTACGGCTACTGCCGATGTTCGGTAAGTCAACCTCAGTCAATTTCTGATAGAAGGGTGCGAGCAGGTCCGGGAAACCGGGTTCTACACAACCGATGCACGGAGACCCACTGCCTATGCACCAGTTCACGCCGTGGTTCCAAAGCCTGATGGGACAATCGGCGTAGGTTACCGGCCCCTTGCAGCCCAGCTCGTTTAGGCAACCCGGCTCACCGAAGGCTTTGGCAAACTTGCCTTCCTCGAAATAAGCGCGGCGGGGACAATTTTCATGGATTAGCCGGCCATAGAAGGTCTTGGGTCGCCCGTGTTCGTCAAGACTCTCCGGAGTGGGCAATCCCAAAAGCAGCACCGCCGTCAGGGTTCCCACAAACCAGTCAGGATGGGGTGGGCAGCCGGGGACATTGACCAGCGGCGTAGAAATGTTGCGTCGTTTGAAGAGGTCTCGGACGCTGATGCACCCGGCAGGATTAGGCGTGCCGGCGGCGATTCCTCCGAAGGCAGCGCAGGTTCCCAAGGCAACTACCGCCAGGGCATCCCGCCCCAGAGATTCCACCCGGCTCGACATAGATACTCCCTTCCCATCCTCCTCGCCGATAGTGCCGTAGTCGGCACCATTTCCCGCCGTGGGTATCGCTCCCTCTACCACCAGGATATACTTACCCTTTTCCCTGCGGTAGGTCGCCTCCATTTCCTCAATAATGGCGTCTCCGGCCCCGGCCATTACGGTAGCATGAAACCTGAGGTTCACGTGCTTGCCCGGGAGCACTTCATCCACCAGCAGGTTCTTGATGCTGGGGCTCACGGAATTGAGCACGGAAACGGAGCAGCCAGTGCAGGTGGCGCACTGCAGCCAGATCACTGGATATTCCACGGTCTTCGTATTTCCCATACGTCTCTCCTTGTTCCAATATAATTGGTCAAACGGCATGACGACGCATTTGTCCAAGCGTCATCCTCTATCAAACAAGCCTGGTCGGCTCGAGTGACAATCACTCCGTATATCGGCAGGGGTAAAGCCGGAAGCGATAGCACGCTGCCGGGAGGTTCAGTCTGTCTGGTATCAGTCTTGCGATGAAGTGCAGCTGTCTCAAGCCGCTATCGGAATAGAACTGCTCTCTGCTTCTCCTCAGTGCCTGGATGATACCATTTCTTTTCCAGAGAGGAGTGCTTTCGGGATGTAACTTCGATAATTCAGCAGCTACATCCGTAAGGTAAAGTGGGCGATTCCGCATAACCACTTGCGTTTCCGGCTCACATTTTAACTGTATAACTTATCATTGTCAATCACAGTACAAGCCGCACCATCGGCCGGAGATGCGGTTCTAACAGGGAGCATCTGGTCTCATTATTACTCATGCACTCAGCGCGCTGACTCAGGTGACCCTGAATAGCACCAATTGGGCTTAGCCGCCGATGCTGCCGCCTGATGGTATCATGTCTGCTCTTGCCCCTCGTCTCTTTGCCGGCTACTACAGCCCCGGCATTACTTAATAGGAATAGATGGAAGACGGCACTACCGGGTGATAGTAACCACATCTTAATATCAGGTAGCGTGTGGCCAGGTCACCAAGCAGTCCACAGAAAATGGCGACATATAGCAGGGCCGCTGGAGTTGCCTCCAGACCTGCGGAGAAGCTGAAGATTACCACCGCCAGGGGCAGGGCTATCCCCAGCGTGACCACAACGATCCAGAACAATGGCACCCATCTGCCCCTCACTATAGCTCTCACCGAAACCCCGCCGGCTAATGACCCGTACCTCACACTCACTAAATACACGGCAAGTATGACCACAAATCCTGCCAGGAGAATTCGTATCCATTCCTCTACAGCGA
>CAZNSC010000187.1:0-4234 GCA_964575695.1 uncultured Dehalococcoidales bacterium | reverse complement strand
GCCGACACCGGCCCCCCCGTAGGCACCAACTTTGCCGCCCTTGGTAAACGGGGCAATCAGGTCAACAACCTTTAAGCCGGTCTCCAGCATCTGGGTAGTGGTTTCCTGTTCCTGGAGTGAGGGTGGCGGGCGGTGTACCGGCCAGTTCTCTTTAGCTTTAACCGCACCGAGGTTGTCCAGCGGCTCGCCCAGAACATTAAACAGACGTCCCAGGGTGGCTTTGCCGACGGGCACCGAAAGTGCCGCTCCGGTATCTATCACCTCGGCACCCCGCTCCAGCCCATCGGTAGACGACAGTGCCAGACACCTAACCCAGTTGTTGCCGATGTGCTCCTGGACTTCGAGCACTACCTTGCCGTCATCCGTCGGGATCTCAATAGCATTGAAAAGTGTCGGTAGTTCATCTGGTGGAAACTCAATATCAACTACCGTTCCGATTACCTGAGCTACCTTACCTTTTGCCATTCTTACCCCCTCTGTCTAGGCCAAAGCTGCCGCGCCGCCAGTAATATCAAGGAGCTCCTTGGTAATTGTCTCCTGGCGGGCTTTATTGTACATCAGCGTTAAATCATCAATTAGTTCCTTGGCGCTATCGGTGGCGTTTCGCATGGCCACCATCCTTGCCGATTGCTCGCTGGCAATCGACTCCAGAATGACGTGATACATCTGCATCTCGACAAATCGTGGTAGGAGTGCCCCCAATACGGCATCTGAACCGGGCTCATATATATAGTCTACATTCTGCGCTCTGGGTATAACCGCGGGTTCAACCGGCAGAACCTGCTCTAAGATCGGTCTCTGAACCATGGTGGAGACAAACTGGGCATAGGCCAGATAAACCAGGTCTATGACACCGTTAGTATAGTCATCGATGATAATCCGGGATATGGGTAGAGTATCAAGCAAGCTGGGCTGGTCGCCAAGATGAGTAAACTCAGCGCGGATATCCCGGCGGTGTCGCCTCATGAAGTCGAGTCCCTTGCGGCCGACGATGATGAGGCTGACCGGTACTGTCTGCTCCAGGATAAAGCCTGCTGTCCTTCGGTTGATGCTGCCGTTCAGACCGCCGCACAGACCGCGGTCCGGGGTGATGTGGACAACAGCGATTTTGGTTACCGGCCGGCGCTGCAGCAAGGGGTGCAGTGGTCTATCAGGCTGGGACAAAGCCGCCAGGTCGGCAAGCACCTGGTGTATCTTCTCCGCATAAGGGCGTCCGGCCAGCCCCCGCTCCTGTGCTCGCCTCATCTTTGAGGTGGCAATCATCTCCATCGCCCGGGTAATCTTGGAGATACCCTGGACACCACGGATGCGCCGACGAATTAGCCGAATACTAGCCAAGCCTTAAACCTCACCCCCTTAAATATGGGTTTTGAACCCTATCCCCTTTATTCCCTTCCCCTTGTCAAGGGGAAGGGAATTTATTGTTGAGAGGGGCTTCGCCCCTCTTAGACACCCTTATTATAGTGCCCCACTCTTCTTGAACTCGGTGATGGCTGCCTTTAGGGCCTCCTCGGTCTCGGCCGTAATATCCTTTTCCTTAGCAATCTTCTTGCCCATCTCGGGGTGGTTTCCCTCCATAAACCGGTGGAAATTGGCCTCAAAGGCAGTTGCCTTATCCAGGGGCACGTCGTCAATATAGCCGTTGATGGCGGCATATAGAATCATGACCTGCTTCTCCACTGGCATCGGGCTGTACTGGGTTTGTTTTAGGATTTCGGTGATTCTCTGCCCGCGCTCAAGCTGGGCTCTGGTGGCCTTATCTAGCTCCGAAGTGCCGAACTGAGCAAAGGCAGCCAGCTCCCGGTATTGAGCCAGCTCCAGCCTCAGTCTACCGGCCACCTGCTTCATTGCCTTGGTCTGTGCCTTACTGCCCACCCGGGATACTGATAACCCCACGTTCAGTGCTGGCCTTTGACCGGCGTTGAACAGGTCTGTTTCCAGATAGATCTGACCATCAGTAATCGAAATGACATTGGTCGGAATGTAGGCCGATACGTCTCCGGCCTGGGTTTCAATAATCGGCAGCGCCGTCAGCGAGCCGCCGCCATATTCCGATGCATATTTAGCGGCTCTCTCCAGCAAGCGGCTGTGCAGGTAGAAGACATCGCCGGGGTACGCCTCCCGTCCCGGGGGACGGCGCAGCAAGAGAGAAAGCTGGCGGTAAGACCAGGCGTGCTTGGACAGGTCATCATATATAACCAGGGCGTCCCTGCCCTGCTCCATAAACTCCTCGCCCATAGCGCAGCCGGCATAGGGGGCAAGATATTGTAACGCCACCGAATCAGAGGCATTAGCGGCCACAACGATGGTGTGCTCCATAGCCCCGTAGCTTTCCAGAGTGGCGACGACCCGGGCCACCTTGGATGCTTTTTGGCCAATGGCGACATAGATACAGATGAGATCACCGCCCTTCTGATTGATGATAGTATCAAGGGTGATGACCGTTTTCCCGGTGGACCGGTCGCCGATGATAAGCTCTCTCTGTCCCCGGCCTATTGGAATCATGCTATCTATTGCCTTGATGCCGGTCTGTACCGGGGTGTCCACCGACTTGCGCAGGGTAACGTTGGGAGCGACCCGCTCCACAGGTCGAGTCTTATCTGTCTTTATCAGGCCCTTGCCATCCAGGGGGCGCCCCAGCGGGTCAACTACCCGGCCAATAAGGGCATCACCCACCGGCACCTCGGCGATGCGCCCGGTGCACCGCACCTCATCCCCTTCCTTGATCTGAGTATAGTCACCGAGGATAATGGCGGCAACACTGTCCTCCTCCAGGTTCAAAGCTACGCCCATAATCTCGTTGGGAAACTGAAGCAGCTCGTTATACTTGGCCGCCCCCAGTCCGTGAATGCGGGCGATACCATCCCCGATCTCAATTACGGTGCCCACATCCACCATGGTCACCGCCGTGCCGAATTGCTCAATCTGCTGTTTGAGCACCGAAACGATATCTTCCCCTCTTGTGGTCATCTTATTTACCTCACCCCCTTTATCCCCTCTCCTTCAGAGGAGAGGGGGAAGACTAGGTTACGAAGGGACTTCGCCCCTACAGACTTCTCTCACCGATGGTCTCTACTCGCCTCCCCGAACCAACTCCCTCTTTAAGGCCGCCAGTCTGCTACGAGTGCTGCCGTCCAGTAACTTACCACCGATTCTAGCGGCAATACCACCCACGACACCGGGGTCAACCTCAGCCTTGAGCACTACCTTCTTGCCGGTGATGGCACCGAGTTGCTCGGCCAGCCGTTTTCTATCCGCATCATCAAGGGAAATAGCCGTCGTCACTTCAGCCGCCTCTATGCCGCGATGGCTATCCAGCAGCCGTTGGTATTCATCGGCAATATCACCCACCATACTCAGCCGGCCTCTGGTGACTAACAGGGAAACCAGGTTTAACGCCAGCGGGTTCACCTCAGACAGTCGCCCGGCCAGCAGTCTGGCTTTGATGTCAAAATTGACCTTCGGGCTTTCAAGTAACGCAGTAAGTGATGCATCCTCAGCCAGGCTGGCAATCTGGCTCAGGTCAGATTGCCACCTGTCCATTTCATTTCTCTCCACGGCAATGTTGAACACTGCCTGGGCATAACGCTTAGCGTAAACTCTTCTGGCCACTGTCCTTCCCCCGGATACGGCGGTCTAGCCCTTCTTCAGGGTCTTACTCTCTTTCAGTACCTCGTCAATAAGCTGACGGTGGGCTTCCTTATCCAACGAGCGGGTGATCACCTTCTCCGCCGCCATTATCGTCAGGTCGGCAAACTCCTTGCGCAGATCATCAATAGCCTCATCCCGCTCCCGCTGAATCTCACCACGTGCCCGGGTGATAAGGGTTTCGGCATCCTGTTTTGCTTCCTGCTGTGACTGTCGTCTGATCTCCTCCCCGGTTCGTGTTGCCCGGGCGATTAGCTCTTGTCCTTCTTTACCAGCGGTTTCAATCTGTTTTCTGGTCTCCTCCTCAGCTCGCTCTGCCTGCTGCTTGATATATTCCGTCTGCTCTATGCTCTCCTTGACCTTCCGTGAGCGCTCATCGAGCATTCTCATAATCGGCTTATAGGCGACCAGATACAGAAGCCCAAACAGGATAACAAAGTTTACTATTTGTGCCAATAGTGTGGCCGGTTGTATGCCAAGACTCGCCAGACCTCCCATTTTACCCCCTGAATTGTTTGCCCAAACACTACTTCCTTAGCCTTCAGGCAAAAAGTATCGCCAGCAGCACCATCCCCACGATAAAGGT
>CAZNSC010000186.1:0-4302 GCA_964575695.1 uncultured Dehalococcoidales bacterium | reverse complement strand
CGTTTCAAGTTCGACGAACTGGCCGAAGAGGTCAATAATTCGGCTGAGTGCTTCGCGGTCAGCGTCACTCAGCACGGTCTTTGCATTCTTCTTGTAACGAATTGTCTCCACGACTGACCCCCTTCCTCCAAAATCTCACGCTACATGTCTATCAGTGCCGGTTCACCTTCCTGGTTTTTTCCCAACTATATTGAGCTGAACCTGCCCAGTTGCCGTCTCAAACCCACAGTCTCCCTGTTCTCGTCGCGAACTGTTTCAACTGCAATTTTCTATCCTCTGCATAGTCGAGAGCTATGACCTGCTGGCGATTAAGCTAAGCTGCGCCAAATCTGCACAACCACCGCCGCATACCTAAACCATTGCTACAATGAGCTACCCAAACTATGCCGAGTGGTAGGCATCAGCTTGCACCGCTAGTTAGGCGACATTCCGGTAGGACGTAGTCTGAGCATCAGGCATTACCCCTTCGCTATTGGGCACTCAGCGGCAAACTCGCACTTTCGACATTTCCACTCTTTAGGTGGGATGGGTTGCATCTCACCTCTCAAGAGCTTTTCCGCTCGCTCCAGAAGGATTTCTGCAGCCTTGGTATCCGCGAGTTCTTCATAAGTCTTTACCTTCCCGGCCTTTCGGTCGAGAATCTGAACCCTGATTCGGGGCTTGTGATAAAAATAGGCATAAAGGTTGGCCTGTGCCCTGGCTACAGGTAATACGTAGTAAGCGACCCCCGAGGCTTTGAATTCATAAGCGAAATCTTCTCCCAGGCCATCAGGCACAGACATCACCAGATAATCCTTCCATGCGAAATATGCGCTGGCTTTCCGGTACTCCTCAGCATGGCTGCTTTGGGCAAGTATCCCTTCAGCCATCGCCTCAGTGATTTCGGGATCAGCTTCTCTTAAGGCTTCCACTGTCATAGACTCACTCGAAGTAGAAGTTGGACTACTCCAGGAAATTGTTCCGTCAGTCCCTACAATGTAATCGTATTGAGCGGCATCCTCTCGACAGGCCAAATAAGTCTCCTCCGAAAGTGTCGGAATCTGCTCAGATCCTAAAGGGCAAAGAAGCCAGGGCACAGGACCAAATATACGAAGTCCCTGCACTTTCTCCAAATCAGCAGGCCAGTCTCCCAACTGAAACCCAATCGAAGCCAAACGAGCCTGCAAATCTGGGAGCGCCATACTCTTGAGTTCTTCCCCCCGCAAGTAGAGGTAATCCTTCCCTTCCAAACCAAAGTCCAGTATCTCGCCTGGGCCAAAGCCCCAATCTTGCATCTGCTCTATGGCCTTCTTGTAAGCCTCTTCTTCCCGCCTGGCCTTGAAGACGAAATACTGGTGGCACCACCATTGTCGAGCTAGAGTAGCCGTTCCCCAGTATCGGGGTATCTTCTTACTTCTTCTCAGAACTGCTAGCAGGTTGTTCTTCATTGCTATCCCTGGTTGTAATGATACTGTGCAGCCTAATGCCCCGGCTTTACCCGCACCGGCTGTAGCGGCGGGCCCTCGCATACCCAAACCGTTGCCGGTCAGAACTACCTGAAAACGCGCCGGGTGATAGGCATCAGCTTGAACGACTTATTTGGCGGGGCTTCATTCAGGATTGACTAGCAACTGTTCTTGTTTCTCTTTCCACATTTCTTGCAGTTTTTTGCGTACAGACTTTCCCCTGGCATAGCAAACGAGAAAATCCTGATACCCTTTTGGCAGATTTTTCGGCTCAGGGGCGTTCAAAAGTGTTGCTTGCTCACCTGCACTTATCCGCATTAACCCAATACCTTCTTTTTGACAGTCTTTATATAATGTCTCTTGTTCTGCTCCTAGCTGATTGTAGGCATCCGTTGATATGGCTATCCATTGCTCATTGGCCGGATAATCTTTCACTTGGGCAATAACGTCAATCGATTGGTAATGGCTGTGTTCGGAAGTGATTACAAGGTAAGCAAAACCAACCAGAATAAATGCCAATACTGGAACCACCCAGACTAGAAACCAACCGCCAAGCCATTGACCTATGATTTCGGTTAAGATAAGGCCGACCAATCCAACTAAAAGGGCATGTAATAACCACTCCTCATCTTTATGAGAGGGGATGATATTGAAAAGGGTTTTTGACGACTTCGCCTCTAAAGACGCAGTATAGACCGAGTCATCTGACAACAAAGCAACTATCAGACCATCAGCCCGACCTCTCCCCAATTTGTCCTTTGCGCTAACGCCTACCTCTTTTTCTGATAGTACAACTTGAACACCTTGTTTGTGTTGATGATAGCAAGTCAGCCATTTGATGGCAGCGTCCCGAACATACTTTTCCCTCAATCTACTCATTCTTCCCTCCCTACCTGAGCGAGTAATTCCCCACGCAACACTAAGTAGTTCGACAATGCCATGCTTTAGCATAGTGTGGAAGGTTTGGACCACGAAAGAGCGCCAAATTGCACAACATACAGGAAAGCGAACCCCTCCTTTTCGCGCCTTTCCCCCTTTTCGAGGAGTCTCTTATTACTTCTAGGGTAGCACGTTTGCTACCTACTAACAATCCCCTTTCTGTCCCAATCTCCGTAATTCTGCGCTAAAAAATCGACACGGCCGCTCTATTATATTAAACGTTAATCCTGGCGTTTTTTGGACAGCCAAAATGGAACCTTACCTTAAAATTTTCCGGAAAACTCCTCCAAAAATGCCCCTGGATAGTTGGGGGATGGTATAATAGATTCAGAAAGGAGGAGCATCGTGGCCAAGCGCCGTGGCAACAAGGAAGGCACCATCTACAAACGCAAGGACGGGCGCTGGTGTGCACAGGTCAGCGTCAACGGCCGGCGGCTGACCAAGTATGGAAAGACCCAGGGGGAGGTACGGGAGTGGCTGAAGGAGACGATCAACCAGCTCGATAGCGGGATCGCTATCACGCCTGAAACGCTAGGCGAGTTTTTGCCGGCCTGGCTGGAGGCCGTCAAGCCATCCATACGCCCAAACACGTACAAGACTTACAGGGCCCACATCACTCATCACATCCTTCCCGATCTGGGAAACATCAAGCTTCATGATCTGCGCCCTGATCACATCCAAAGATTCTATGCAGCCAAACTGGAATCTGGGACCGGCAGGAGCACAATTCGTTTGTGCCATGACGTTCTTCATCGATCTCTGGCACACGCCGTCAAGTGGGGTCTGGTGGCACGGAATGTATGCACAGCGGTCGATAAACCCAAAGCTAAAACTACAGAGATGTCTGTTTGGGATGCTGATCAGGTAGCGCAGTTCCTACGGGTAGTCCAGGGACATCGCCTGGAAGCTCTCTTCTATTTGGCGGTGACCACTGGCCTGCGCCAGAGTGAGCTGCTAGGCTTGTTTTGGACTGACGTTGACTGGGACGCCAGGAAGCTGCACATACAACGCCAATGCTATCGAGGCAGGATAGGTGAGCTAAAGCGGGCCTCCAGCCGTCGGCCAATCACGCTGGGCCAGGTGGCTATAGAGAAGTTACGCGAGCGCCAGGAACACCAGGCGCGCGAGCGGGAATCCCCTCTTTGGGAGGAAAGCGACTTCATCTTTACCAGCCGATATGGCAAGCCGCTGCCCCACAGCCGCATCTATCAAATCTTCGTTCGTCTAACAGAGAAGGCCGGGTTACCCCGGATCCGTTTCCACGATCTGCGTCATACAGCCGCTACACTGATGCTGGCGCAAGGGATACACCCCAAGGTGGTCCAGGAGAGGCTGGGCCATTCCAGCATTGGCATGACGCTAGGTATCTATTCTCACGTGTTACCTAGCTTGCAAGAAGACGTTGCCGACCGCTTAGACGAGTTGTTCCAATTGCAGTAGAATTGCAGTACAAAACCAGAAAATCGGCAAAAACCCCCATATTTTTATAGATAATTGGGGGTCTTTGCAGCGACCTGACCTTAAGTTTACCTTAAGACGCTGGCTTAACAGCGTGCCTGAAAAGTCGTAGGGCAGCCTTTTCCCCAAAGGGGACCTATCCCCGCAGGCCTGCCCCGAGGGCGGCCCTGAGGGGGGACCTATGGGGGGGCCAGGTTGTCCACATCCTCCAAGGCTTGCAGCCCGTCGAAAGGCAAGATTGAACCAGGGGATACAAAGGGATCAGAAGTACGCGGTAAATCAGGATTAGTGAGTTAGCTTGAGTCGTCTCCAGGCTTTTGCTCAACGCCAATCTTGGCGAAAATCTTCTCCTTGATCTGGCTGTCATACACCTGCCATTTGGCTTCCCGATACTCTTCGCTGTGTCCCCCTGCCAGGAATCCAATCGGGATCTCAAAGGCGCCGGCCGCTTCTTTCCCCC
>CAZNSC010000185.1:0-4304 GCA_964575695.1 uncultured Dehalococcoidales bacterium | reverse complement strand
CGTCTGGCACAGGTCAGTCTTGCGGGAATCGACAATGTCGTCGACTCCGTGAAGAGTGACTCTGCGGCGGAAATCTTGGCGTTCACCGAGGGCAGAGGCGCCAACGTCGTAATAGTCGCCTGCTCCTCCGCCCAGGCACAGGAACAATCACTGTTATTAGCAGGCACTGGAGGAAGGGTAAACTTCTTCGGCGGCTTACCACCTGACCAATCGAGGATACCGGTAGACAGTAACTTGATCCATTACCGTGAGGTTTCGGTTCAAGGCTCACACGGCTCGACTCCCGACGATAACAGACAGGCTCTCGACATGTTGGCCAGAGAAATCGTGAAGGTTGGTGACCTGATCACACACACTTTCCCCCTTGATTCCATTGAAGAAGGCTTTCTTTTTGCGGAAAGCAGGCAGGGAATGCACACCGCGATATTGCCTTAAAGCCGGTAGACTGAAAGGAGAATGTGCATGGAACCGAGTGGTCTGAACCCTGGTTGGAGCGCACGACCAGAACGAACGGGCTTCATCGGGCTGTGAGGTTGACATTTGGAGGTTGATGCCCGATAATCCAGTATCTTATTAAAAGCACAGGAAAACTATGGATAGGTGAATAATGAATATCAAAGCTCTATACAAGCTGGGTTACGGCGTTTATGTGGTAACGTCGAAGAAAGGTGACCGGCTGAACGGACAGATTGCCAACACCGTGTTTCAGGTAACCTCCGAGCCGCCAACCGTTGCCGTCAGCATTAACAAGAATAACCTGACCTGGGAGTTCATCAAGGAAAGCCGGGTCTTTGCCGCTTCGGTTCTATGTCAGGACACTCCGCTTACCTTCATCGGGCGCTTTGGTTTCAAGTCGGGCCGGGATACAGACAAGCTCGAGGGGACCAACTACAAGATAGGCGATACCGGGGCGCCGATAGTTCTGGATAACGCTGTATCCTATCTGGAAGCCAGAGTAAAGCAGGAGATGGATGTGGGCACGCACACCATTTTTATTGGCGAGGTGGTCAATGCCGACGTCATTTCTGACGAAGTCTGCATGACCTATGAATACTACCACCAGATTAAGGGAGGCAAAACACCGAAAGCAGCGGCAACTTACATTGAAGAAAAAGCAGAGGCGAAGAAGGAGACAGATTCTCGTATGGCAAAATACAAATGTAGTGTCTGCGGCTACGTGTATGACCCGGAGAATGGTGATCCTGACAGCAACATAAAGCCGGGAACACCTTTTGAAGAGCTGCCCGATGATTGGGTCTGCCCCGTCTGCGGGGCCGCCAAGAGTGAATTTGAGAAGGTGGACTGAAGCAGGTCTCAATTTCATGGCCGGTGGTGAGGCGGGGAGTGCCGTCTGCTGGTCTAGCACTGGCACATAGCGGATTTCAGGTCTTTGCTGACCAGGACAGGTGTGCTCCATAATATACCTGATGGGAGAGCAAGAGGTGAGCCAGAAACCGGATGCTCTGGCGCTTGGCATTGACCTTGGGGGTACCAAGATATTAACCGCGGTAGCTAACACTGCCGGCGAGATGCTTTCGCGTGACCACAGCATCACGCCGGCAAGGGAAGGCCAGCGGGCAGTTATTCAATCGATTCTAGAGTCTGTGAGCCGTGCCCTCGACCAAGCTCACATAGTCACCGCTGACCTTGCCGCCATCGGAGTAGGAGCCCCTGGCTTATCAAACCCGGAAACAGGTATACTGTTTACATCGCCCAATCTGCCCGGTTGGAAAGACGTCCCCTTACGAGATATCATGGAGAAGGAGCTAGGCAAAAGGGCATTCCTCATCAATGATGCCAACGCCGCCGCTGTCGGGGAGCTGTATTTCGGTGCCGGCAGAGGTGCTCGCAATTTCATCTATATCACCATAAGCACCGGTATCGGAGGCGGGATTATTATCGACGGCAAAATCTATACCGGATCAACCGGCACCGCCGGTGAACTGGGACACATGACCATCAACGATGAAGGGCCACCCTGTAACTGCGGAAACCGGGGCTGCTGGGAAACACTTGCCTCCGGCACTGCCCTGGCAAGAGACGCCAGACACCGTATCGAGGAGGGGAGCAAGACATCGATTCTGGATTATGCTGACGGGGATACGGCAAAGGTTACCGCCGAGGTAATACACAAGGCTGCTCAAGGAGGAGACAACCTGGCAAGGGAACTGATCACTGGCACCGGCTACTATATAGGCGTGGGGCTGGCAAATCTGATCAATATATTCAACCCCGAAATAATAGTCATCGGCGGCGGGCTATCCAATATCGGTGATATGCTGCTTGAGCCCGCCTTCAATGAGGCAAGGAAGAGGGCGTTCACATCGGCGTACCAGGCGGTGCGTTTCGCCCGTGCCGGGCTGGGGCGGAACTCGGGGGCACTCGGTGCCGCGGCCTTTGCCTTGCAGGAACTAAGACGGACAGTGAGAACACTGTAAAGAGTTTCGATATGTCTATCGAAGAAAATGGCAGTGCTTGAGGTCGAGCACTCGGGGCGCTAGACTTCCAACAGTTAAGAAAAGAAGGAGGTACAAAATGGCAACCAAAATAGGTATCAATGGCTTCGGTCGTATCGGCAGACTGGTGCTGCGGGCTATCATGGAAAGCAAAGCTGATATTGATGTGGCGGTGGTTAACGACCTCACCGACACCAAGACCAATGCTCACCTGTTCAAGTACGACAGCAGCTACGGGATATATCCGGGTAAGGTAGAGCACACCGAAGATTCCATCATGATTGATGGCAAGAGGGTGCAGGTTATCGCTGAGCGTGACCCTGCCAAAATTGCGTGGAGGGACTACGGGATAGAGATAGTCATCGAGTCCACCGGGCTCTTCACCGACGCTGCCAAAGCGGCCGCTCACCGGCAAGGCGGGGCCAAGAAGGTCATCATATCGGCACCGGCAAAAGGGGAAGACATGACGATAGTCCTGGGTGTAAATGAGGACAAGTATGACCCGGCCAAACACCATATTATTTCCAACGCCTCATGCACCACCAACTGCATTGCGCCGGTGGTCAAGGTGCTGCACGACAACTTCGGCGTGCGTCGCGGCCTGCTGACCACTGCCCATTCCTACACCAACGACCAGCGACTGTTAGACCAGTTCCACAGGGACCTCCGCCGCGCCCGGTCAGCGGCACTGAGCATAATACCGACCAGCACCGGGGCCGCCCGTGCTGTAACTCTGGTCATCCCCGAGCTGGCGGGGAAGCTGCACGGAATTGCGCTCAGGGTACCGACACCGACAGTATCCGTATGTGATTTCGTCGCCGATTTGGACAAGGAAGCCACGGCTGAAGAGGTCAACCAGGCTTTCAAAAGAGCCGCCGCCGGTCCGCTCAAGGGCATACTGGAGTACTGCGATGAGCCCCTGGTGAGCATAGATTTCAAAGGCAATCCGGCAAGCTCTATTGTAGATGCCGCAAACACTATGGTAATAGACAGTAGTATGGTCAAGGTGCTTGCCTGGTATGACAACGAATGGGGTTACAGCAACCGCCTGGTTGACCTCGTATCCTACATGGTTGGCAGGGGGCTGTAGAAACTAGCTCATCGGAGGCAGGAATGCGCAAAAAGACGCTAGAAGACATAGACGTTGCTGGGAAGAGGGTTCTTCTGCGTGTGGACTTTAATGTGCCCATGGACAGGACAGGTGCTATCAGCGATGACAGCCGTATCAGAGCCTGTCTCCCCACCATAAAGTACCTGATAGACCGTCGTGCCCGGGTGATTATCTGTTCTCATCTGGGCAGGCCTAAGGGCAAGGTGGTGGAGGAGCTAAGACTGGGACCTGTCGCCAGGCGGCTTTCAGAACTTCTCGGTAGACCAGTGGCGGCGCTCAGAGAGTGTATCGGCCCCGAGGTAGAGACTGCGGCAGCCGGACTGAAGGGTGGGGATGTGATGCTTCTTGAGAACCTCCGCTTCCACGCTGAGGAAGAGGCTAACGACCCGAGCTTTGCCCAGGCTCTCTCTCAGCTTGCTGATGTCTATGTCAACGACGCCTTTGGCGCCAGCCACCGTGCCCATGCCTCGGTGGTTGGTGTCGCCAAGTATCTACCGGCAGTATCGGGCTTCCTGATGGAAAAAGAACTCACCGCCTTGAGCGGGGCGCTGGAAAAGCCGGCGCGTCCCTTCGCCGCCATGATAGGTGGCGCCAAGGTAAGCGGGAAGCTGGCAGTGCTGGATAATGTCATTACCAAAGTGGACGCATTACTTATCGGTGGCGGCATGGCGGCTACCTTCATAAAGGGAAAGGGCTATTCAGTAGGCGCTTCTAAAGTTGAGCATGATAAGCTGGAC
>CAZNSC010000184.1:0-4332 GCA_964575695.1 uncultured Dehalococcoidales bacterium | reverse complement strand
AGTCAGCCTCGTAAAGTCTTGTTACGCAGTCTCTTGTTCAGCACCTACAGTTGCCTCTGGTTTCGGTATCTTCCCCCTATAGTTACACTTAGTGCATTTCGCCCAGTTTCCCCGGTACTGGGTGAGCATTCCACCACACTCGGGGCAGGGTTGGGGGAGGGGTCTAAAGTTGGTGGCAAACTGGCAATCGGGGTAGTTGCTGCAGCCGTAAAAGGTGCGCCTCTTTTTATTCAGTTTCTCCACCAGCTCACGGCCACACTGCGGGCAGTTGACTCCGGTTCTAACCTGGTAGGGCTTGGTATATTTGCATTCGGGGAAACCACTGCAGGCGAAGAACTTCCCGTAGCGCCCGGTCTTAATTACCATCGGCTTGCCACATTTCGGGCAGGCCTCCCCGGCGGGCTCGTCGGCTAGCTTCACCTTTTCCATAAGCAGAGTGGCATCATTTAGGCTTTTCTCAAAGGGTATATAAAAGTCTCGGACAACCTGTACCCAGTCCCGGTTCTCGTCGGCAATCTCGTCTAATTCCCCTTCCATACGGGCGGTGAATTCAATGTCAACGATGTCCGGGAAATGCCTTGCCAGCAGGTCATTGACGATAAAGCCTAACTCTGTGGGCTGGAAGCTTCCCTTGTTCTTGGTCACATAGTCGCGCTCCTGAATCGTGGATAGGATGGGGGCATAGGTGCTGGGACGTCCAATACCATTTTGCTCCAGTGTCTTTATCAGCGTTGCCTCGGTGAAACGGGGTGGGGGTTGAGTGAAGTGCTGCTCCGGGAAGAGTCCGAGAAGCTCAAGCTGGTCGCCTTTTTCCAGGTGAGGGATTATCGAACTCTCCTCCTCCTCTTTACTGGTCTGGTCTTTTCCCTCTGTATAAAGAACCGTGAACCCGGGGAAGGTGTTTACCGACCTGGACGTGCGGAGAAGGTAGGCATTCTTTGAGGTTAGGCGAGTCGCTTTGATATCAACTGTGGTGGTATCAAACAGGGCGGGCGACATCTGGCTGGCGACCATCCTTTTCCAGATGAGTTCGTAGAGCTTGAGCTGAGCAGAGGTAAGATATGGCTTGACCAGTGATGGCTCTCGCCAGATGCTGGTGGGGCGGATGGCTTCGTGGGCTTCCTGGGCCCCTTTGACGGTGGTGGCAAAAGAGCGGGCGTGCGGTGGTAGAAATGCTTGCCCGTACCTTTCGCTGATGAACTGCCTGGTTTCGGCTACTGCGGAGCGGGCGACACGGGTCGAGTCAGTGCGCATATAGGTGATTAGCCCGACCCTTCCCTCGTCACCAATAGGCAGACCTTCATAAAGTTGCTGGGCAATGCTCATCGTAAAGCCAGCAGTAAAGCGTAGCTTACGCCAGGCTTCCTGTTGCAGGGTGCTGGTGATAAATGGCGGCGCTGGCGGGCGGGTTAGCTTCCTGGTTTTTACCTTAACAACGCTGTAGCCAGCTTCGCGGAGTTCACTGGCGAGGTCGTCAGCCTCTTCGCGGTTGTGGATTTCCAGTTTGGTGCCGTCAATGAGACCGACCAGCATTGCCCGAAAGGCGGCCTCGCCGGCGGCGGGTAGTTTTTTGGCTAGCTCAGCCTCGATAGTCCAGTACTCGACCGGGACAAATTGCTGAATCTCCCGCTCGCGGTCAACGATAATCCTCAGTGCCACCGACTGGACTCTACCCGCAGAGAGACCCCGCCTCACCTTTTTCCACAGCAGCGGGCTGATCTTGTAGCCGACCAGCCTGTCCACGATTCGCCGCGCCTGTTGAGCGCTAACCAATTGCATGTCTATGGCACCGGGGTGCCTAAAGGCACGCTCAACAGCGTCTCTGGTGATTTCATGGAAGGTGACACGGCGGTAGGGCGTCCCGTCTGATTTTGTTACCGTGGCCAGGTGCCATGAGATTGCTTCCCCCTCGCGGTCTGGGTCGGTAGCGAGATAAATAACCGAGGCAGTCTTGGCCGCCTGCTTGAGGTCTTGCACCACCTTTGTCTTCTCCCTGGGCACCACGTATCTCGGCATAAAACCGTTTTCTATATCGACGCCTAGTTGGCTCCTGGGCAGGTCTCTGACATGACCCAGTGAGGCTTTGATGCTGTAGTTGCGCCCCAGAATCTTGGTCAGTGTTCTCGCCTTAGCCGGTGACTCAACGATAACCAGGTTCTTCTTCATTGGCTAATCAACCGTAACCCGATATTCTTGTCTGGCTTCCCGAGCCAGAGCATAGTTCATTGTCCCTACCTGCTTTACCAGGCCCTTAAGCTCCATCATAGCCAGAGTGCTGCTGACAGTTGATACGGGCAGGCCGCTACTGCGGCAGACCTCGTCGATATGGGTCGGCTCAGCACTCAGTTGCTTCAGCAGGAGTGACTCGGTATCAGAGGCCGGGATGACCTCTTTCATTTCTATTTGACGGGCTACCGCCGTCAAGTTCAACTCTTCCAGGATATCACTATAATCACGAACCAGCTTGGCTCCTTCCTGAATGAGGTGGTTGGTCCCTCTGCTGGCTGGCGATAGAATACTGCCCGGGATGGCAAACACCTCTCTATTCTGCTCCACGGCTAGGCGGGCGGTAATCATCGCCCCACTGGCCTCGTCGGCCTCAACCACCAGAACCCCCAGGCTTAGCCCGCTCATGATCCGGTTACGGCGGGGGAAGTTCTCTGCTTTAGGTTTGGTGCCTAGTGGATACTCGCTTATCAATGCTCCCTGTTGTATGATCTGGCGCGCCAGATTGGCGTTCTCGGCGGGGTAAACGATATCGAGCCCACAGGCAAATACGGCTATATTCCTGCCTCCGGCGGCTAAAGCGGTGTGATGGGCAATCGAGTCAATCCCTCTTGCCAGACCGCTGACAATGGTGATTCTGTTCTTGACCAGGTCGGTCACTATTTCTTCTGTCACCTGTCTCCCGTACACAGTGGCCCGGCGGGTACCGACTACTGCCAGGCGCCATTCATCCTCGGGGAGCAGGGAACCCCGGATATAAAGAAGTGGTGGATAGTCATATATTTCCTTGAGCCGGGATGGATAGTCGCTGTCATGCCAGGTAATTACCTTCACCCCGTAGCTGTCCAGCTTTTCCATCTCTACTTCCAGAGATATTTTGGGCCGCCACAGGTTTATGGCACGTATTGAGCCGCCATCCAGGCCTGCCTGCTTCAGGTCAGTCGAGGTCGCCTTCCAGGCAACCTCCAGGCTGCCGAAGTAGTTCTCAAGCTGGGTTAGCCTCACCCGGCCGATGCCCGGTATGAAGTTAAAGCCCACCCGGTATTTAATGTCTTTGTTCAAGGCAATGCTATTCTAGCATAGAGGTGAACCAGTGGCAATTTAGAGGCTGTTGCGAAACTCAGCAAAAGTGGTAAAATTGGGGCGTGCGGAATTGGAAAACATACTTAAAAGAGCACATCAGAATACCTTCTGGTAGAGCAATAATACACGTTGCAGTTCTTCAGATAGCAATTCAGTTTATCTGGAATTGGACATCAAAGATGTTTGAGATAGTATGGATAAGAGAAGTTGGTTTCCTTGCCCTATTTGTTGCATGTTTATTTGCGGTAGCATGGTATTTACCAAAGTTATCTCCAATATTAGGTGGAGCAAGCAGAGAGGTAGGAAGAGTTCGTGATAGTGAAACAGAGCACTTAGGGGAAGTATTGATAAGTATGATGAATGAAGATAAAGCAGAAAATTCTTTAATAGTAGAACCCAAGCGTGTTAATCTTGAACATATACGTGACAAGGGTGGTCCTTATTTAGTATTTGAGTGGTTGACTTATAACATGTCAGTTTGCATTATTAAATTTGAGCAATCACCAACAGGTCATGTCTTGTATAAAGGACAAGAACTAAGGGATACACTTGAATTTTTACCCGGTGGATTAAAGCCGACTCTAGGACGGAAAAATTCGGCACATATTGAATTGCGTCAATTTTTATTACCTGAAGTGGCAGAAGAAATATTAAATACTGAAAGAGATAGATACATTGAATTTGATTTTAGTCTTGTGCGACTCCAAATTGATATTACTTGGCCATCCCGTGTATCTGGGCGAATATGGAGTTTCCCATTCCCCAAAAAGTTAACATTCAAGCTGCCACGAGATGAGAAAGTTGCTTTTCTTAGCTAATTTAGCACAAGCAAATTGACAAATACACATTACTAGGCATAAATGCAGTGCCTAATAGAAAACACTTGATTACTCACAGCACTATGCAAAGCTTGTGATTGAAAGACATTGAGTGAGTAATACTTAATCAGGGTGTTTAAGAGGGGCGCTAGCCCCTCTTAAAGAATTCCTCCCCTTCCCCTTATCAAGGGGAAGGGGATAAAGG
>CAZNSC010000183.1:0-4452 GCA_964575695.1 uncultured Dehalococcoidales bacterium | reverse complement strand
CAAAGGTATCCCTTTATGTTAAATCTCAACCAGCTCCCTTATGGTGCAATTTCAGTCGGATGTTAATTTTTCCTTGACAACTCAACCGTCTCCTGTTATAATAGCAATTACGTGCAAACGTTTGCGCACTGCTCTTTTTCTTCGGTATCCTTGAGTCCCCTTCATCGTTCTCTCAACTGATTAGGTAGGTCATAACTCGTGCCGGTCTCTATTAAAGACATCGCTCGGGTAGCAGGGGTATCTCCTTCTACGGTTTCACGCGCACTTCACAACCACCCGCGCATCAGTCAGGAAACCAAGGCTCGCATCCGTCAGTTGGCTCGGGAATTGGACTACACCCCTAGCCTACCGGCTCGTAGCCTGATAACACGTCACATGGCCACGATTGGCATGGTTATCACCACGGCCTCCGACCCATTCTTGGCGCGTCTGGTACAAGGTGTCGAGGAAACAGCTGAGAAAAATGGTTATTCCGTCTTCCTGGGTAGCTCTTATCGGAACCCCGAACGTGAGTTAGAAGTGGTTCGCTCCTTTCACGAACGGCGTGCCAATGGCATCATTGTCACCGGTTCACAAATTGATGAAGGATATCTTCAATTGGGCAACCAATTCCCACTGCCCATTGTGCTCATCAACTGCCGTACATATCCTTACTCAGTATATACGGACAATCTCGCAGGAGCGCGACAAGCTGTTACGCACCTGGTAGAACTTGGGCACCGGCGAATTGTGTTTGTCAGTTGTCAGGACAGTTACCGGTCCAATCTCGACCGCTTTACAGGTTACCAAGAAATATTGGAAGAAAATGGCATCCCTCTAGATCACCGCTTGATCTTCAATGGAGAGGGAACGTTGGAGAGCGGCGTTCAGGCAGTACGGCATATGCTGGCGCTTTCGCACCCGCCTACAGCCTTCTTTTGCTTCAATGACCTGACAGCGATAGGAGTGATCAGAGGTCTCCAGGAGTCTGGGTCTGAAGTGCCTCGCGATTACTCCGTTGTCGGCTTCGACGATTTGGAGATGGCTTCGTATTACTGTCCCCCCCTCACTACCGTTCGTCAACCGACGTATTCGTTAGGGCAACGCGCTATCACCATGTTACTTTCGATCACGCAGGGCGGGCAGAACATTCAATCCGAACGACTGCCAAGCGAGTTGATTGTACGCGAGTCAACTGGGCCAGTTCGAGAACCGGCCCAGTTGACATACGCTTCGTAGCCTTATCTGAAGTCCTCGCCTCTACACAAGCGCGGTTTCAGACGGGCATTCACGATGGTCTGGAAAGGAGGTGATAGAAGCATAGCTCATTGGAACTCGCAAGCAGAAAGCCTCTGACTTTATGCTGAATCCAGTCCAAAGGTGGAAAACAAGCCAAAGGAGGAAGAAATGTCAAAGAAAGTTCTGGCTCTTCTTGCTGTAACCCTGGTGCTCTCGCTGCTCGCCGTTCAATGTGGCGCCCCCGCCACGCCGGAGAAAGTAGTTGAGACGGTGGTGGTCAAGGAGACTGTCGAGAAGGAAGTTGTCAAGGAGGTCGAGAAAGTTGTCACCAAGGAGGTAGAAAAGCAGGTTATCGTCACTAAAGAAGTCGAAGTTCCGGTCGGCGGCCAACTGGTTACTCTGGTTGCCCGCTGCAAAGCAGGGAGTGTAGAGCTGGGACGATGCAATAACCTGGTCGCTGCGGCAGGAGCGGCCAATGCGGCGCTGGCGGAAGCTGGTGATAATCGCCGTATTGAAGTGAAAGCCATCCAGGATGACAAAGACTGGGGCGAGTATAAGACCGAGTTCGAACTGGCTTCGAAAGCTGGCGAGGCTCCCGACATCATCTGCTCGGGGCACGAACATATCGGTGACTGGGCACCAGCCGGGTACATCATCCCTGTCGATGACATGATTGGCCAGCACCCTGAGTTTGAGGACGTGATCGACTCGCTGTGGAACGCGGTCATGTTCCAAGGCCAGCGCTGGGGGGTGCCGCAGGACGCCGAGGCGCGCCCAATGTTTTTCAGCAAGACCCTCCTCAAGCAGTTGGGTTGGAGCGATGAAGAGGTCCAAAGTCTGGCGGAGCGAGTCAATAACGGTGAGTTTACCTGGGAGGATATGTTCGACACCGCAACGCAGGCTGTGGATCAGGGCCTGGTCAAGGAAGGTAATGGCTGGTGGCATCGCCCTCTGAACGGACCCGATTTCCTGTACTATTATTACGCTGCCGGCGGCCAGATTGTCGGTGAAGGCGACGCCCTTATCTTCGACAAGGACGCTGTTCTGAAAGTCTATACGCTATTGGAAGACGCCTCGCAACAGCGCAATATCCTGTCGACCAGCCTGCTCGGCATGGAGTGGAATAACTGGCACGCCACGGTCAGCTCTGCCGATAATGTCCTGTTCTGGTTTGGCGGTTCCTGGAACTGGCCCGACTGGGCAGCTAATTACGTAGCAGATAAGGGTGGCGAAGATTTCCTGTTTGAGAATATTGGCTTTTCGGCGATCCCGGCTCTTAAAGACGGCACTGACAAGCCCATCACCCTGACCCACCCGTTGGTGTACATGATCAGCTCTGGGTCGAAGAATCCTGACCTGGCTATGCTGCTGATTGCCAAAGCCACTACGAAGGAGCTCAATTCCGGCTACGCGGTGGAGAGCGGTCACCTGGGTATCCTCAAATCCCAGGCTGACTACAAGCCCTACACCAGCGCCAAGTTCCTGAACGGGGTCTTACCTCTACTGCAGTACACCACCTTCTTGCCCAATAGCCCCTACTGGAGCCAGTGGTCAGAGGCTTACTTCCTGGGAATCCAGGCCGTGGAGGCTGGTGACCTGTCGGCTGAAGACGCTGTGAGCGTGGTGGTGGACCAACTTCAGAATGAACTGGGCGACCATGTCGTGATCCAGTAATAGCCGGCTAACAGGCTGGAGAGGGAGGACATATCCTCCCTCTCCTCTACCTGGACCTGCTCGAGTTAGACCATACTAACCCTCCAGTTGTTATCACCAAGAGAGGAGGTATCTGAATGGCTCACACGGCTATGGAGCACAAAACCTTGATGAGGCAGATGCCAGTCTCACGTTGGGGTCGGATGAAGACCACCCTGGGGGCCTGGGGTTTTATGGGACCGGCGGGAGTCCTGGTGGCGATTTTCTTCTTCACTCCCGTGATCATCCTGCTGTGGATCAGCCTGACCAACCTATCCAGTAACAACTTCAGCAACCCTGACTTCATCGGCTTGGGGAACTACATCCGGTTGTTCAATGATAAGTTCTTTCCCAAGATTCTGAGCAACACCTTCCGCTACGTCATTCTTACTTTAAGCTTCTTCAATGTCGGGCTGGCCTTGGTCTTGGCTTTGCTGACAACCAATATCAACCGGCGCGCGGGCTTTTTCTTCCGGATGATCTGGCTGCTGCCCCGGCTGACCCCATCGGTCATCTACATTATGATGTGGAGGCGCCTGGCTGCAGACGAGCCATTCGGGATCATCAACCAATTGCTGGTGCCCACTGGGATTGAGCCAAGGTTTTGGCTTAATCAAAACCCGTGGATCTTTGTCCTCCTGACCAATGGGTTTGTGGGTGCTTCCTTTGGCATGATCATTTTCAGTTCGGCGATTGAATCGATCCCCAGAGATTACATCACTGCCGCCAAGGTGGACGGAGCCTCGACCTGGCAGGTTATTCGTGACATTATCCTCCCCCTGATCAAGTGGCCTCTATTGTTTGTGACCACCTACCAGACCCTGTCGTTGCTAACCTCTTTTGAGTACATTCTACTCCTGACGAATGGCGGGCCGGGGTTATACCGAACTGAAGTGTGGGCTTTGACCGCTTACAAACGAGCTCTCTCAACCTACTTCGGTAACAACCAATGGGGCTATGGCGCAGCCTGGGGCTTTATTTTGGTGATTATTGGCATCGTCTTGTCCATTATCTACCTGCGTGTGTTCAATTTTAACGAGTTGGTGCAAGAGCCCAAGATTGACGTGCTATAGAAGGAGCTCAAAATGGCGACAATCAGGATTGAAAGTGGTTCAAGCTACACCCTCAAGCGCGTCTTCAGCAGCTCAATCGCGTATATTGTGCTGGTCATCAGCATCTTGCCCATCCTGCTAGGCTATGCCTGGTTGATCATCGCCTCCTTTTCGTACCGCACTGAAGGCTTGCTGCCGAAAGATGCTCAAGGCAACATCGGCGGTTGGACAGTGGCGAACTGGAGCTTCGTGAGCGATCCTATGATATGGCAGGTGATGCTGAACTCGCTGATTATTGCGGTGGGCATGGTCATCGGGGTAGGCTTCGTCTCGGCCCTGGCTGGATATGCCCTGTCGCGTATGAACTTCAGCGGCCGTAAAGGTTTTCTGTCGATGACGCTCGTGTTGCACGCCTTCCCCAGCGTGACCTTGCTTATTGCCATCTTCTTCGTTCTGCAATTTATCTCCGGCATCCCGGTGCTAGGGGACC
>CAZNSC010000182.1:3415-4470 GCA_964575695.1 uncultured Dehalococcoidales bacterium | reverse complement strand
CATGTTGCACCGCAGTTTGGATGCACTTATTAACCACAATGCTGACGCCGCCAAGCAAATCGCCACTGAGGACGATCAAGTGGATAACCTTTACAATCAAGTCTTCAGAGAGCTACTCACTTTCATGATAGAGGATCCCAAGACTATTACCAGGGCGACTCGACTTATCTGGGTAGCACACAATCTGGAGCGTAGTGCAGACAGGGTGACCAACATCTGTGAAAGGGTCGTTTACCTGGTAACCGGGAAGATGGAGGAGATTGGGGCTTCGAAGTACTAAACGAGAAGGCCGCTAGTAAACAGGATGCCTGCAAAACGATCGCTGTTATAATCGAGCAATATAGCTTCGGGCACAGTGCCTTAAGGCTGGGTCGGCTAGAAGCTGCAGATATCCAGACGTGTAATTTCCAGCCTGGCCCACGAGCTATGCCAGCGATACAGCTCCAGCCACTGGTCTTGTACCCTGACCGCCAGGACTAAATGCAGATGGGAATCCGCCAGCTGCGTGCTTAAGAAAACGGCACCCTCATCAAACTTGCCCAGGCTCTGAGCCACCTCCAGACGCCTGCGGGCTTCTGGAGGCATATTTATTCTCTGCGGGGATATTTTGACGAACCTGGCTGAACCTCTGTTTCCTAGCGGCAAGGTCAACAGGCCCAGCAGACGCTGCGCCTGCCTGCGCCAGGATATGCGATAGATCGGCCGGGCAGTGATGCCCTCAGCATCCTCATGCATTCCTGGTTTTACCTCGGTGACCTCAAGAGTTTGAGCATCAATCCCAGCCTCCCGTATTTTCTCCCTAAAGGCCAGGGTAGCTTCTTTGATTGTTACCGCAGTAGCGCGCTGTTCGCCCAGTCCTACAGTTTCCATCCTTATCCCCTGCTAGCCGGCCATGCGACCGCCTTCTTTACCCTCTTTCAACAATCCCTTTGCCGCCTTGGTGTACGTTCGGGTTACATCCTGACGGCTTATCATACCCACCAGTTCTGAAGTCGAACCTGGCTTTCCCAGCACCGGCAGGCTTGAGACATCATGCTGGCTCAATTCCTGCATAA
>CAZNSC010000182.1:0-3405 GCA_964575695.1 uncultured Dehalococcoidales bacterium | reverse complement strand
TATCCAGTGAGTCTTCGGTGGTCGTGGTGACCACTTCGGTGGTCATGATGTCACGTACTAGTAACCCGTTCCGTTTCTCATTACGCAGCAGGTCCTCACGGGATATGATTCCTGCCAGCTCGCCGCTTTGAGGATCGATAACAGGTAGAGACTTTACGCGGTCAGACACAAGACGTGCTTCTATGCGCTCCACACGTTCGTCTGACGTCACCGGGACGATATCCGTCCTCATGGCATCGCTCACCTTTAAGTGGGCAAGAAGGAGCTGGAGGTATTCATAACGATGGGCCGGGGACTCGGCAGGCGACTGTACCTGACTCTCATAGATGGTGTTGCGTCCAACGACCACGTACGATATACCCACCGCAATCATGGCCGGCGCCAGCATGGTGTAGCTCCCGGCCATCTCACCGACCATGAACATCACCGCCAGCGGGGCGTGAGCCACCCCTCCGAAGAGGGCCATCATGCCGACTACCACAAAGGGCTCAGGGGTAGCTGGCACGTGGGGCAGGACACCGTGCAGCCCCGACCAGAGGGCGGCACCCAGCATACCCCCGATAAATAATCCTGGGGCAAAGACGCCTCCGCTGCCACCGGAGCCTATGGAGAGAGAGGTAGCCACTATCTTGGCGAAGACAAGAAAAAGCATAAGGCCTAACGGGATAGCTACCTGAGGCTCCATCACTATCTGGAGCCACCCGTATCCCATGCCGAGCACCTGCGGCAGGAATAATCCCAGTATGCCGACTCCCAGCCCGCCAATGGCCGGCTTCAAGTAGTTGGGTATCTTAAGGGAGCGGAAGAGGTTCCTGGTGAGGTAGAAGCAGCGTGGGTAAAGTATCCCTACCAGGCCGCAGATTAGGCCGAGGCCGGCATAGAAGATAAGCGTGTACGGGTCATCAAACGTAATTTGGTAGTGGCCCCCGAATATAGGGGTATAGCCGCCCCAGCTACTGAAGATGGTATATCCGATGATGGAGGCAATGAAGGAGGGCACCAGAGCGGTTATCTCAAAGCCTTCAAGGTAGAGGATCTCGGTGCTGAGGAGCGCCCCACCCAGCGGTGCCTTGAATATGGAGCCTATGCCGGCGCCGATTCCCGCCGCCACCGCAATTCGGCGGTCCTGGATGCTCAGCTTAAGGAATCGCCCCAGCAGTGAGCCGAAGCCGGCGGCAATTTGAGCCGTAGGTCCTTCCCGTCCGGCGCTGCCTCCCGAACCGATGGTTATGGCTGATGCTACCAGCTTGATCAATGGCACTCGGGCACGTATCCGGCCTTCCTTGTGGTGAAAGGCCTCAATAGCGGCATCAGTACCATGCCCCTCGGCCTCTGGCGCCAGCTTATATACGATAAGGCCGGAGATGAGTCCGCCTAATGTGGTAATTAGAGGAATCATCCATAGCCTGGCAATCTGAGTGATCGCCGTCGCTCCCTCGCCAACCGGTGCTGGGGGGGTAAACCCGGCCCCGGCTCCCAGGAAGAACTTGGTTGCCCAGGTTATGGCGGAAAAGAAGGCGATTGAGCCCAGTCCGGCCACTATCCCCACCAGGCCCCCGATCAGGAGCCATTTCCGCAGGTAGCCCACATCAATCGCTAAAATCTGTTCCTTGAGAAGCTGCCCTAGTCTAGCCATCTTTCTCGCTTACCCCGGTTACAGGTATTCGTTGGCTGCCACCATCCCCGGGCTGGGTCATGTAAACGATAATGTCTTTCACACCACTCAGCCGTCTAATATCCAGAAGTATGGTCTTGGCCATGGCTGAGATGTCGTTGCCCTCAACCACGGCAATAGCCCGATAAGGACCGTTGATGACGTCGGCTAAAGTAACGCCCGGCCTGCGGCGCAGGTTACTGACTATATCGCCGGTCCTGTCGCCCTCTGTATCAATGAGGACATAAGCCCGGTTTACAGCGTGACTTCGGGACTGATTACTCTCTACCATTCCTTTTTCATTCTAGGCCATCGGCCATTTTGTTTTACCCGCCAGCATGACATGACTGGTAGCAACCAGGAACATAATTTCTGGCGCCGCCTGGCACCAAAGGCTGCGGCACTTGCCATGTGAACTTGCTGCTGCCGGCAGCAATTGCTGTGCTCTTACGCATGTAATATCAGGCAGGCATGTGCTAGAATATAGATGGTGACCTGATTTGGAGAAAACAGAAAAAAATAGCATCAGAGTGCTCATTGCTGATGACCATCCTCCCTTCTCCCAGGGGCTCAGTCGGCTGCTTGATGACCAGCCTGACCTTTCCCCGGTGGGTATTGCCACAGACGGTGAGGAGGCGGTGCGGCTGGCACGTGAATTGAAACCGGACGTCGTGGTTATGGACATCACCATGCCTAAGCTGAACGGGATCGAGGCCACCCGGCAGATCAAGGCTGAGCTGCCCAGTACATCAGTGCTGGTGCTGAGCGCGTATGGCTACCACCCGTATGTCCTCTCCGCCCTCGAAGCCGGGGCTGCCGGCTATCTCCTCAAGAATGTTCCCCTGCGTGAGCTCATGAATGCCATACGGGCGGTAAGGCTGGGCGAGGCCGTGCTCGACCCTGTGGTTGCCGAGAAGCTGCTACGCAGCCTGTCCAAGCCGCTTGCTAGCTCCCATTCCGGCAGTCAGTTGAGCCCACGGGAAGTAGAAGTGCTCAAGCTCGGTACCCAGGGGCTGAGCAATAATGCCATCGCCGAGCGGCTTTTTGTCAGCGAACGGACGGTGCAGAGCTTTTTCACGAGCATCTTCACCAAACTCGGGGTAGGCTCGCGGCTGGAGGCGGTACTGAAGGCGCTAAAAGAGGGCTGGATCACCCTGGATGATATCCCGTGAGCCGGACTTCTGGAACGAAAGAGAATATGCACCAAAGAAGGAGACATCTCTGGCTCATCCTATTGCTGAGTTTTGTGGCAGCGCTTCTTTTCTATGTCGGTGACCTGCCCTGGCTGGGATCATGGCAGCTAAAAGATGGTTTTTTTAGCAGTCAGGCCTATCATGAACTCTGTCTCCTGGCACTGGTTGGCCCTGTGGTCTGGGCGGCGTTCGTCTTCAGAATCAGGGGCGGTATCATCGTATCTATCGGCGAGTCACTGGCGGTATTTCCCCACACCCTGTACTTTTCGCCCTATCCTGACCCCCTTTTCCGGCTCGGTACATTCACCACTGTCAGCATACTCCTTTCGGCATTCATTGGCAGCGGACTGAACAATAGAGAAGAGCTGGGCAGGCAACAGTCAAGCCTGCAGCGATTCCTGTCTCAGACGATAGATGTCCAGGAGAGGGGAAAACGGTATCTGGCGCGGGAGCTCCACGATGAAAGTGCCCAACTGCTGGTGGACATCTCCCACGATATTGATGAACTGCTGGAGGCTGAAGAGAGTAACGGCGTTGTTCACAAGGAAAGACTGATAC
>CAZNSC010000181.1:0-4491 GCA_964575695.1 uncultured Dehalococcoidales bacterium | reverse complement strand
ATATGTACCATAGCGTAGGGGCGATGTGGGAGGGATTTATCAAGTGGATATATTCAGTGGCCGCGCTGTCCCCGTTGGCGCTGGCCGGGCTGATTGTAGCGGCATACGTTTTCTTCTTGGCCCCGTTCTACTGGCTTTGGAACGAGTTATTTGTGGTGGCTGTTCCCACCGATTGGCGAGCCATTGTTATTTGCCAGGTAGCTACGATATTGCTGATGCGTTGGCTGGTAGATAGCCATTTCAAGGAGTCGGTCATCTCCACCCTGCTGCACCCGGTTGGCATCTCATTCCTTTTCCTCGCTGGCCTGTATGCCGGTTCGCGGCGGACAGTTGGCGCTGGCGTTCGCTGGAAGAAACGGCTGTATGACAGGAAGTCGTGTGTGGAGTAGGTGGAGTTAGAGGTGCTCAGCGGGCGGGTTTCCTGGGCTGGGGCGGGTTATGGTGGCTGGCGGTGAGCAAATGACTATTGCCTCCACATTGGGGAAGTGTTGCTGTGGAGGGCACAACCCGCCAGAGTCTTCCTTTGAGATTAGTAAGGCTTCATCGTACTGGGAAGGAAAAGGCTGATCTGAGGGAAGGCGACCAGAATTGCCACGCCAATCAGAAACACGATGGCAAAGGGCAGGATGCCTCGTGCCACCTCGTGCAACGGTACTTTGGTCACCCCTTGAACAACGTAGATATTAATCCCTATCGGCGGGGTGATTAGGGACAGCTCTCCCAGCACACATACCAGGACACCGAACCATACCGGGCTAAAACCGAGGCCTACAATGATAGGGAATACAACGGGCATGGTCAGCAAGATCATGGGTAAGGCATCCATGAAGCAGCCCAGAGGAACATAGAAAGCACATACGGCGATCAGTATGGCGAACGGAGAAACGGGCAGACTGGTTACCAGTCTGACAAGCACGCTAGGCAGGCCAGTTATGGTAATGAAGGTGCTGAATATCATGGCTCCGACGAGAACAAAGAGAGAGAAACAGGTGATTCGGGCCGTGTCGACTAGCGCTGAAAAAGCGGTGGCCTTATTCAGCCGGCGTCTGGCTAACACGATGACGAATGCCCCGAAGGCACCGATTACCCCGGCTTCTGAGGGGGCGAAAATACCAACGTACATGCCGCCGATAACCAGGAGGAACAGCGCTATCATCCCCCAGACACCGGTCAACGAAACAAGCCTCTCCTTCCAGGAAAAGGGCTCGCTGCTGGGGGGGCCAAGCCTGGGATTTCGTTTGCACATAAAATAGATTAGACCGAGGAATAATGAAGAAATCATTATTCCCGGAAGAATACCGGCGATAAACAGGTCACCAATAGATGTCTCGGTAATAACCCCATAGATTATAAAGATGGTACTTGGCGGGATGAGGATACCCAGCGTTCCCCCGGCAGCGATAGTGCCGGTTGACAACCGTGGGTGATAGTTAAATCTCTGCATCTCGGGGAAGGCTATTGTTCCCATAGTTGCTGCTGACGCCACGCTGGAGCCAGTGCAGGCGGCAAAACCGGTGCAGGCCAGGTTTGTGGCTAACGCCAGCCCACCAGGGAGTCTGCCGATCCACTTATAGGCAGCCGTAAAAAGGTCAGCGCTGATCCCGGAGTGGAAAGCAAACTGACCCATAAGGACAAACATCGGCATGGCACAAAGGACGTAGGAAGCAGTCCAGGCATAGGGAGCCTGACCGAGAATGGTTAACCCCGGGCCGAAACCCTGGACCACGATAATGCCAACGAAGCCCACGCTGGCAAAGGCAAAGGCCAGCGGTAACCCCAGCATCGCCAGCACCAGAAAAAGGATAAAGCCGATAATGCCGATAATAGTGGGAGACAATTCAGCCCGCCTTTCTCATGTCAGTAAGGAAATGCAGCAAATCAACAATCAGGACCAGGCAAATAGCCACTGCCCCCAGGGGAACGAGGAACTGGACAAGAAATATAGGCACCCCGATATTCGAAATCACTCTCTCTTGATGCAGAAGTAGTATAGCCATCAGTGTCCCTCTCCACGCGATAAGAGCGAACAGGACTATTGTCCAGAGGGTCATGGCAAAGCCTACTATCGCCCGTGGGCGCGGACGGAAACGGTCATATATAATCTCGACCTTGATGTGTGCCTTAACAAGTTGGGTATAGGCTAGCCCCAATAAGACTACCCCTGGCAGCAGAATCTCGAAGATCTCATAGGTTCCGATTATCGGATGATTAAACAGGTAGCGGCCGCCAACGTCAGCCGTGCCCAGAAACATCATAACAAGCAACATACCCATGCATACATACATGAGTATGTTGCTTGTTTTCTTGATGCCCCTTTCGAATCCTCCGACTTTGTTATCGGGCAAAAGAACTCCTTATCAACGTTAGCTACTTTGGTGTGTATCCGAGAATGGGCTTTTCCACACCGAGGCCGGTCAAAATCTGGTAGAGGTCGTTGAGAGCTTTCGTTGCCGGAAGTCCCTTTGCCTCCCTGTCAGCTACCCACTTATCCCATAATGGGGCAAAGAGTGTCTGCATCTGGTCCCAGTCAGCAGCACCGAACTGAGTTACCTCCCTCCCAGATGTCGACAGGAACGCCTCTTTATCCTTGGGGAGTTCTTCGTCAAACAGCTTGGCAGCGTTCAGAGAGTTTTGCTTCCAGTTTGCCTCCAAATAGTCCTTGGCCGCCTGGGGTAGTTCTTCCCAGACGTCTTTGTTCATGACTACGGCGTGGGTGAAGGTCATCAAGTTTGCCTCATTGGCATACTGACAGACTTCGTTGATCTTGTAGACGACCACGGTACTCCACGGCCCGTTGGTGCCCTCTATTATCCCTTTCTGCAGGGCAAGATACTGTTCGCCTGATGCCATACTTACCGGAACGGCTCCCAAAGCTTTATAAACGTCAACCCAACCCTCACTGGGACATCTCTCTTTTAGCCCCTTAAGGTCGGCTATCGAGCTAATCTTTTTGTTAGTGGAAAAAAGCACATAGGGGCCGATGGAGTAGAGCCCAAGGACCTTTACATCGGCAAAGTCCTCGTCATAATAGCCCTTTTCATACATGTCCAGCATCGCCTGGGTCAGTACCGAGGCCGTGGGGAAGCGGATGGGATAGTCAAACATCATGAACATGGGGAACACACCGGGGGTATATCCCGGACCAAACTGAGCGATGCTACTAATCCCGGCAACTACCCGATTGTAGCTTTCCGGGCCTGGCCCCATAGCCCCACCGGGCTGATAATTCATCTTGACGGCGCCTCCGGTGGCAGCCGCCATGGCATCGAAGAATTGCTGGTTCGTTCTATATCCTTGATCCACTGGCGGCAGCCAGCAATCGTAGTTGAGTACCAGTGGATTTTCTGCAGTGTATTTTTGGGTGCACGCTGGCAGTGCTACAAGTATCAATGCCATAACCATCAGGGATATCACGCCTACGGTTACTTTTTGCCATCGTTTTCTAGTCATTTCTTGCTCCTTCTAAGTTTAGCCTTCAGAACCACCCTACCCACACATTGGCAGTTTCAACTTGAATCCATTAATCACCCCCTCCGGTCTTGTTTCAGACATAAAACCTTCTAGCAAGACTAATACAATACGCATAATTTGTCAAGTGCTAGCTGGCTGAAAGGAACCACGCAGTTGTGTTTCCCTCTCTCTTTCCTTGTAGTGCTTGCCGGCTTGATTAGATGGCTCCGTGCCTTAGCCTGGAGTCGCCTATTAAGAGTAGCTGGATGACGGGATAAGCGGGCTGTAGTAACCACTCCTGAGTATGCAGTAGCGCAGCGAAAGGTCACCGAGCAGTTCGAAGAGGATTACAATATATAAAAGGGCAACCGGTACCGCCTGCCCTCCAACCCAGCCCACGAGGGCCACTACCAGGGGCAGCACCATACCGAGTGCCACTACCATTACCCAGAAGAGCGGTGCCCATCTTCCGGCCACAATCTCTCTGACCGAAGTCTTGCCTGCCAGTCCGGTGTACCTTATACTCAGCAGGTATATGATCATGATGATGATAAAGCCG
Organism: uncultured Dehalococcoidales bacterium; assembly: GCA_964575695.1. Lineage (GTDB taxonomy): Bacteria > Chloroflexota > Dehalococcoidia > Dehalococcoidales > W111 > CAZNSC01. The sequence goes on along the minus strand of CAZNSC010000181.1, from coordinate 482 downwards.
ATCAGGAACAGGCGTGTCCATTCCTCCAGGCTGGCCAATACCACAGCAGCGCCGGTGGCAGACACGGTAGCTATGGTCAGGCCGATACCTCCCCAGATTCCGGCGACAACAAACATTACGGGCAGCAGGGCGCTATTCCACAGCTGAATGCCGTTAACGTAGTTCATGGCCAGGCCGCCATATAGTACCGCAAGGAAGGCAAAGACATCAGCCGCTATCAATAGGCCAACGGCGCTGGATGCCCATTGTGCCAGGATCATATGTATCAGGCCCAGGGCGAGGAAAAGGCCGACAAAGTAAAGTCCCCTGGATATCCATGAGGTCTTCCAGCCAGAGGAAAATAAGATTCGCCAGAACCTGAGCGGGTGCCCCAGGTATAAAAGATGCAGGCCGCCACCCAGTACAGCGCAGATAAGCCAGCCGGAGAGCATCCCGGGTAGACTACTGAAGATTGAAGAGATGATGAACATGCCCGCCCCCAG
>CAZNSC010000180.1:0-4521 GCA_964575695.1 uncultured Dehalococcoidales bacterium | reverse complement strand
GACAGGGGTACGATTATTATTGGATTGTTAAGGTACGAGGTTACGAGACTCAACACTGTATTGAGTGATTCTTTTGAGGAAGATGAACGTCATAGCTACGGAACCTTGCGTTCAGCTAACTTTGTAGCTGCCCAGATTTTCGAATTCCTGGCCGAGTATCAGGCATTCGAAAGAGAAATCACTTTCAGGCCTGTGGACGAAGAGTTGCCAGATGAAGAAGGCCATCTTACTGGATCAGAATTCTGGTCCGACGAGCTGATGCATTGGCTAAATGCCTCGGCTCATTATCTGTTAGCAGGACATGATGGCAATGCCATCACCTTGATCCGGCGTTTCAAAAGGATGGAACACTCACGGTCGGAGAGGATCTCAACTCCTTGGCTCTCGGAGAATGAAGTCCTTCAGTCTTATGCCAGACTGGCGGCCGACTTTGTTCTCAATATAGTGGAGTGTAATTTTGTTAGGGCTACTGAACAAGCTGGCTATCATAACGAACTCCTGAATGACCTGCGTGACGTTAGCAATGGGGTAAACACTTTCGATTTAGCTGTCGCATCTGTTCTCATGGATATTTCCCAAGCCTGCTTGCAGATCGCTTTATCGTTGACCAACGTGGTGATGCTGGATCAGGATCGCCTACCTTGGTTAGATGCAATTGACCGCGCCCTGGATAGTGCTCGCCTTCTGGAAGACCCTTCTCTGGTTTGGATTACAGCGCTTCTCAGGAGAATTTTCCGAGAGTTTGGCCGAAGGGGGTTGCTTTTCATACGCCCGAGCCCTACACCCAATCCTGCTGCTAAGTGGCTAAAATATCTTCAGTCAAGAGCCCAAAATGGGAGATCTCTGTTGTGGCCTCCTCACTTAGAGGCACTCGGGAAGGATTATCTTAACCCAGATATCAGTTGTGCTGTTAGTATGCCCCCTGGCACAGGAAAGAGTTTCATTGCCGAGTTGAGAATCGCATCTATGTTGGTGACCGAAGAGCCAGGGTGGATTCTCTATGTAGTCCCCACGAACGCCCTGGCTCGACAGGTTGAACACGATCTCAAGGAGGCTTTAACACCTTTGCTCATCATCGAAACTGACATCAAGCGATTTGTGACAGACATTGAGTATAACTTCCTTGTGGATGAACAACTTCCTGATAAGCCAATGCGTTATATCGCCGTAATGACGCCGGAAAAGCTGCGCTTGGCCCTGTCGGTGTCCCCGCAATCTTTCGGAACCTGTAAGCTATGTGTTGTTGATGAGGCCCATCTGATTGGCGACCCCAAAAGGGGTGCACTCCTTGATCTGGTTATGGCTCAGTTGCGGACAGAGTATCCCCAAATTCGCTTTCTGTTATTATCGGCAATGATGAGCAATCCACGTGATCTAGCTCAATGGCTGAAAGGATCGTATGTGCTGGCTAGATGGCGACCTACACGACAAGCACTGATGCTGGGCATCCCTGCTAGCATGCTTAACGTTCCAAACAGCCAGTACCATCAAAGTGAGGCTACGGCATCTCGTTGGGAGACTGATTTGTATTTTGCTAGTGTTTATCGTAGTGACTGGGAGATAGGCGGAGATGCAGCTCGATTTGTGTCCTTCAATCGGTTTGCTGTCTTTGACAACAGTTTTGTCTTCAAGGCTACAGAAACTGCTCGCAACTGCGCGACAGCTTTTGCTAAAACTGACCTGAAGACGCTTGTGTTCTTACCCCATCTATGGGTAGAGACCTCAGCACGTGAATTAGGAGCCAGCTTGAATTTAGAACAAAGGCCAGATCCACGGCTTGACCTATGGGAGCGCTTGCTAAGAAGGGAGATTGGCGAAAAGACTTCTGAGCTAATAGCCCGTCTCCGTGAAGGCGTATGCTACCACAAGTCAGCGATGCATCCCGAAGAACAATATTTGTCAGAACATCACTTTTCCGAGAATCCTGACGTTAAAGTTATGGTATCAACCAGCACGTTGTCCTATGGAATGAATCTTCCAGTAGAAGCGCTCATATTTGCAGGCGATAGGAGATATGATGTTGATCTGGAAAGACAGGAAGTAATAGATGCCAAAGACTTTGTAAACATAGCTGGCCGTGCAGGAAGGCCGGCCTTTGCCAGCCAAGGGTTGGTTCAAATCATACCCAATTGGAATATCCAGAATCCACCAAGGGCGCAGTTTGATGAAATGCGAGTGCGCTACTTGACTGCAAGCGAAGACGATTTTATTGTCGGAAGCGGTCTGGGACTCTTCCTAGATCAGATCCAGCAGGCTAGTCCTACGGATGCGCTAGATGATCAAGCATCTGCCCTTGCAACCGCCTGGTATGGAAAGTTAGAGAATCAAGATCTCCTGCGAAACACCTACGCCTTTCACATCAAGGCCAAAGATCCGAAGTTGGATGAGAAAGAGCAAGCCAATAGAATCTCTAGAGCGCTGGCTGATTGGATAAGAGAGCAAGAGAAGAATTTCCCTTTGAGCGATGTTGGCAGAGAAGCTTTTAGACGTAGTGGTCTGCCCAGCCGTACTTGCCAGCATCTTTACACTGTAGCTAAAGAGATCATCGAAAACTATGAATTGAGCGCTGAAGAATATGGGGACGAGGGTGTTCCCTTCCAATCCTGGCTAGAGTTACTGTTGCCTTATGTTCAAGACGAGACCTGCAATTTCTTTTTTCAGCCGAGGGTAGAAATAGGGAATACCGACCACCGGGATAATATGCAGGTTGTCTGGCAATATGAAAGAGAAGCTTTAGAAGCTTGGCTAAACGGAGCCACAGTTGCAGATTTAATGCAGTCGAACTTTGTAATGGAGAAGCAAAGGAACCAAGTGCGGTGGCGGCATAGAGCAGTGAAATTCACCCAGAAGGTAACGCAACAGCATGCTTATGCACTAGGTTCACTTCTGTTCTTCCTCGAGTGTGTTTGGCGCGAGCAAGCCCCCGATCATCGAGGATGGGAATATTCGACGAAGGACTTGGACCTACCCTGGGAACAACATCTCATACATCTGCCTTTGGCGATGAAGTGGGGCCTCGATAGCCTCTCCGCCTTGATATGGAGATTAATAGGGGTGAGATTCCGATTCGCTAATCGTGTTTTGGGAGAACTGTACCCCGTTAATCGCATTGATGCCCAATCGAAAAGGCGAATTGCGAGGTTGATAGCCACATATCACGCTATGTACAACCGTGACCCCAATCTGGTTGTCAGAGCCTTGAAGATACAAAGTGGGCGAATCGGCCTTGCATATGAAGAGAGTCTGCTACAAGATGTTGTTGAGTCTTGCTTCAACTCGGTTCTGTAGGAGACAAGTCTCGGCTCTAGAATAATAGATACACACAGAGGCATGGCAACTGTTCAGGAACTGAAGATAAGATAGAACAAGATGAAATTGAAGACTTGGTTTCGAAGAGCTGCGCTCCTAACTATAATCGGATTGGTCCTATTTCTTATTTTTCTAAACACACTCCCTTTGCTTACCATGTCGTTTGGAGAGGGGGTTAGCCTTTACAATTTATTGATTGATGTTGCCGCAGGTGTCTTCACCGTTTGGGGCCTATACTGGGCTGCCAGCGAGTTCGCAGAGGCTCAGATCAGGCCCGATTTGCATTTGGTCATTGGAAGAGAAACAGAGGCTCAAACAGGTATTGACCCCGTGAGGCATGAGACTGACGAATTATACGGTCGAAATGGAGTAATTGACAACGAGCCAGTTTCGCAGTTGGTCATAGGGCTATTTCTGGAAAATGCCAGGCCCAAAACTGCCACTTTTGTTCGGATGACGTTACGTGTCTCTGGGGTGCCAACTCCCGTCCATTTTGAACCTATCCCAGAATCCTTTAAGTATCACGACTCCACTGAAAAAACGCTGAAACAGCGAAACTGATAGGGGCAGCGTCCCACTTTCGGCCTCAAAAGGAAGGATTTTAGGGATTGCGCTACCAAAATAGACGCCTTACAGCCCAAGTCCCCCCACCGATCGTCGGTAAGCTACCTTTTTTCAGTGGAGTCGTATCACTTTAATCAAAACGTCGTGGAAAATGAGGCTGTTTTTATCCAATTTGGCCAGGACCTTCTGGTATATCAAGGTGGAGCTATTATACGAAAAGGAGATGGTGTTCAGCTAGGAAATATCAAGGTGGCTTGGCCTAGGGAGACTCGACCGGAGGAAATAACCATAGAAGCCGGTCTCTACAGCCTCGAAAGCAAACCTAAGTATAATGAGCGCATTACCCGCCCAATTCGCTGGCTTGAAACACCGGACTTGACTCAAAAGCCAAAATCGGACTTGGGTCAGGACAGGGGTCACCAGCGGATCGTGATCACGCGTCAAAAGCACCAACAGCTCAATATTCCAGTTATTATCGGCAGCATAGTTGCGCTATTGACTCTGCAATTGGCCTGGATAAAAGCCATTTGTTCAAGTAGAAGGAAGTCAGAATAAATTGACCCACCCAAAACGCCTCATCGAAGTCTCCCTCCCCCTGGCCGAAATCAGCGCGCAATCCGCCCGCGAGAAGTCCATCCGCCACGGGCA
>CAZNSC010000179.1:0-4563 GCA_964575695.1 uncultured Dehalococcoidales bacterium | reverse complement strand
AGCCAATAGGGGGTGTTCAAATAGAACAACTGAATATTGAGGGCAAGCGTTCAGGGGACTGCTTAATACAATTCCGCCGCCGTTTCCATCTCCGCCGATGGTAAATTCAACCTCAATTGACCCTTCGGTGGTGACAATCACTTTTGCGTTGAGCGCTTCGAGGATGAAGCGCCTGTCCTCGAACTTGTCGGAGAAGAGCCGGTCAGCCATCTGCTGGCGCAGCTGGTCCAGACTGACCAGTGATACTGATTTCTTTCTTAGTTCGATGAGCTTTTGGGCGACTCTTTCCCTTTCCTCGGATACCCATTTCCGCTCCGCAAGGAGAAGAACCATCTGCCGGTCATAAGCTTCATCGGATACCTTGCCCCGTATCCGGAGATTGACCAGCTCCGATTCGGCATTGACGTTCTCGTTGGACTTTCGGTCGAGCCTCTTTGACTCAGCCTCCATCCTGGAAATGGTTTCCTGTATCAGTGTTTCTCTCCAACCAAGCTCGCTTTCTAGTACTTCGTTACTGGTCAGGATCTCCCGGGCTTTGGCTTCTACCTGATCTTCGAGTTTCCGCCCAGGTAGATAACATCTGGGATTGCCGTTTTTGCCACGATGATGGTAACGGTATGCCCAAGATATGTGCCTGATATCCCGGCCATAGTAACGTAGGTCGTCGCCCCCGTAGTAGATCATGCCACGTAGCAGGTATTGCCTCTTCCCGTTTCGGCTAGCATTTCTCTTGTTCTGAACCAGTCTCTCTTGTATCCAATCATGCTGCGCTTCGTTAATGATCGGTTTCTCAACGGCGATATTGGGCAAGGCTATACCGGGCAGATGTCTGGTTGAGGTTTTGCCGTAGGTGTTACCTTTACGGACTTTCGGCTCGACGCTCTGCCGTCTCAGTGCCTTGTAAACGCCGTAGTTCACCGAATCCCTGAGAATGAGCCAGATTGTCGGCTCCGGCCAGTACTCTTTTCCCGTTGGACTCGGTATACCACGCTTTTGGAGCTTCTTAATAACACCCTTGATTGTCTTGCCGGTCAGATATTCATGGATGATAAGAGCCCTTGTTTCCCAGTTAGAGTTTGCCATCAGCCGGGTTTTGGTATCGTCGAACTTATAACCGAATGGCGGATGGTTATTGGTGGAGAGTCCCTTAACTGTAGCCCTTTCGTGGAGAGCGTCTCTTGATCCCTGCTGAGCACGTAGAACAGAAACCTCTTTGGACTTGGCGAGTCCAAACTCAACCCACTCCCCATCGCTGTCCTGCTGGAGAGGTGGACCCTGGCAGACAATGACCTCGATTTGATTGTCCCGGCAGTCAGAAAGAAACAGCAGCCGCTGGACTGCCTTGGCCTGGAGACGGTCCCGGTCAAAGACACCGATGGCACCAATTTCTTTGTTGACTACCCAGTGCCGAAGTTGCTGGAATTGGGGGCAGGAGAGAAGGTCGAGGGAAGTCCAGTCCACTTTGAGGACTCTCTCAGGCGGTACGACATAGCCCTTCTTCTCAAGCTCCGCTTTGGACCGGGCTACCTGGCTGTCCAGCGTTTGCTGGGGTTCGGTAGATACCCTGGCCCATATCGCGGCAATTTCATTGCTCATTAATCGTCACCTCCTGTAAATAGTTTTCTCCATAATAAATCCCATTGGGGAGTGCGCTCACCGACCTTGACTGTGAAGTGCGGCGGTTCAACCCCGAGAAAACGCCTGGCTTCGGTGAAACGTTCTGCCGCCCAGCTACCGTATCGACCACCGATGAGGGCAGCGTCCAGTGCTTTAATCTTTGATTTGTTTCCGTGCTCCAGAGCCAGATGATAATCAACAATGGGGTGGTTCGAACATTCCCCGTCGCTGAGTATATCCCTTGCGTTGTGTGTAAATTCGTGACCTTCAGGATTACAGCTAGCTACAGCCAGCGCCAAAAGGACGCATAAAACCGCCCCGGGAAGGGCGAAGCGCGATATCCATAACATCTACCTTCCCTTCCAGACGAATTGGCGAATTATCTCGCGGTCAGCAACCTGCCGACATATCCTGTCCAACTCATTGAGCCAAGCTGAACAAAATGATTTTGCCATTGCCTCTTGCCAGTAGACATTCCAGTGCCACTCTGTGAGCGGTCTCCCCACCTTCTTCTCCAGGTCCGGCCCAATCAGTGCCCGAACCATGCCATCAGCTACTGCTAATATCGACACCCCAAACACGGTTGCCACGTGGTCGGTAAGTTCCTGTTGCCATTCAAGCCTCTTTACTGTTTCCAGCATCGTTGAGGCTACGACAAAAGGCATTAGGTCTCTCAGTGCTGTTTTCCATCCTTCGTTGCTCATTCCTTATCTTCCTTTTCCGGTGACCCGTGAGAACGCTGCATAGGCTCAAGACGCATCATCTGCGCCCCAACCGTCAGTACCATGGTTAGGAAATTCAATACCTGAGGACCAGCCGCATCAGGCTTCACATTGCGCAGGATAATGCGGGCCCGCAGGTGCTTTGGTTCGACATCGATGAGCAATTGCCCGCCCTCGACTAGGCTGGCAGATTGCTCCTGCCCCTTCCTTATCATCTCATCAAAGTTCATCATTTCCATGCCTCCTCGAATTCTTGATTGCTTACTTCCCGGAAACCTCCAGGCTGTGTCCCGGTCTGAGACGGTGCCATATATGGTTGCCCGGGCATTGGTTGTCCAGGTGGCTGCATGCCGCCCATGAAAGAGCCCATCATTTGCTGCATCGTCTGCTGGAGGAAGGGCTCAAATAGCCTGGTGACCATATTAGCGAACGGATTAGGTGAGCTGGCGCTACTGGCATCCTTCACCGCCGACATGAATTGGGGCATCGCCTGAGCTAGCGCCTGCTGGGCAGCCATCTGGGCAACTTCAGCACCACTACCCTGGACAGCTCTCGCAGCCTCAGCCTGTCCCTTCTGCCAGGTGCCCATTAGGTCGGTTAAGGGCTTAATTGCCTCACCGAAGAGCCTAAGCCCCATAAGCGGCACGCTCATCCCGGCCATGAATATCTTCCGGTCTCTCAAGTTACCATCGAAGATTTCAGCGACATCGGTCTCCAGCCACTCAGGCAGTACCGATTCTTTCTCTTTGCGGATGGCGAGTGAACTGTCTTTCGCTGGTGATGAAGCAAATGGCTCTTTACCTGCTTTCACCCTCTTGCGTATGCGCTGCCTGACCAAGGAAGGCGAATAGCCACGGGCTTCGATCTCCTTTTGGGTAAAACCTTCTTCCAGCAGTTCATCAACCTCCTGGCCCAGGTTTTCTTCCTCCTGATTGTTGTCTACCATCATCTTCTCCTTTCCGACCTTATTTATGTATGCCTGCACAGCTAAGACAGGCATGAGGCTTGTATCCTGCATAGCGGACATTCATATTCATTGCCGTGAGACAGTTAGCTATGCGCTCATTTCATCACCCCCTCTATTGGCTCCACTGGGGTCACCCCCTCTCTTATCTATCTCCGAATATTCGCCGCTGCGTTTCCACTTCGCTGTCAGTGGCCCATGCACAAGCCACTGGGAAAATGTTTTGAACCCTCGCTCACCATCCTCTAGCCAAGACTCCGGCAGCATCACCTCAAAGCCGTCCTGTATGGTTGAGGTTGGTCTAAGTGGAACGATATCTAAGCCCAGTTGCTTCACCACCTGTCTAGCATCCTCGACTGTATTGGGTAGTCCACTGACCCGTTCCCATTCGGATTCCCTCTCCTCGTCTTCGGGAAGCTTCCATCCACGAGAAGTGGTAATCGCTTTGTGCTGAAAGGTGGCGGCATCAATGGCAGTCTTCAATATCCCGTATCTGAGCGACTTGGGTAGCGGGATACCCATAGTGACAGTTGTGAAGACCGCAAACGGCCCGTCCTGCAGCTCGATTCGGGCAAACTCACCGCCAGCCCGGTTGATGCGTCGGTAGACCTTGGGCCAGTCTTCTTTTGATACAATAGATAGTTGCACTGAGTCTGATTCCATAATGAGCTGGGCAAGGTGGTTGAGCCATGTTTCTTTGAGGTAGGGACCGCAGGTGGCGCAGTCCCATCGACCGCAGAGGACACCGATTATCCGCTGCCGGTTTTTCTGGACACGGTGGCGTAGATGAATCGGCATGCCGCAGCGCTGTTTTGGTGGCTCAACAGCGCTCCACGTGTCCCACGGCGGTGGTTCCGGCGCCGGGATGTCAGAGCTAGTCTTTGTACCCTGGTACATAGAGTAACTCTGACAATCTTCCGGGTCTCCCTCTACCAGCATCCTTAGCCGGCTGATTCCACCGCTCTCGCCGCAGCGTGGTGAGTGACACTTGAAGACACACTTCTCCCAGTCGATGGAAATCGACTTATGGGGAGCGTGTCCTGCTTGGCCCTCATGGTCCGGATGGAAAGGGCACCAGGCGGGGTTCTCACTGGGGAATACACCTAGCCTGGCAAACAGGGTTCTGAACTCATGTTGCTCCGTGCTAGCGGCAGCAGGTATAGGAGTCTTGCTGCATTGGTGAATTGGAGATGGATCATCCACGGTGCGAGTAGCGAACAGAGCATGGATATCTACCTCAGGAAGGCTTCCGTTAAGTGG
>CAZNSC010000178.1:0-4615 GCA_964575695.1 uncultured Dehalococcoidales bacterium | reverse complement strand
GCTGCCGCTGAGGTTGCCAAAGGGTTTGAATTGGAGGGGGGTCTTATCGATGTTAAAGACGCGAATTCTATAGTGGAAGAGGAAGATGCTTGAAGTTAACGATTTCGATGCGGTTCGTATTTCCCTGGCCTCACCGGAGCAGATCAGAAACTGGTCCTACGGTGAGGTAACCAAGCCGGAGACGATCAACTACCGCACCCTGAGACCAGAAAGAGATGGGCTCTTCTGCGAGCGCATCTTCGGCCCGACCAAAGACTTTGAATGCTACTGTGGCAAGTATAAACGGATACGCTACAAGGGGGTCATCTGCGATAAGTGCGGGGTCGAGGTCGCCCGGGCCAAGGTGCGCCGTGAGCGTATGGGGCATATTGAACTGGTATCCCCGATGGCTCACATCTGGTTCGCCAAGGGAGTACCCAGCAGGTTAGGCCTACTGCTTGACCTATCGCCACGGAGCCTGGAGCGCGTTCTATACTTCTCTCACTACATCATCATCTCGATCGACGAAGAAGCCCGTGAGGAAGCAATTAAAGAACGGGAAGAGAAATACTCGCAGGATGTAGCCGAGCGTCAGGCAGAGCTGGAGACCAAAATCGCTGAGCTGGAGGAGAAGCAAGCCACAGTAGATGAAATCAACCAACTCCAGCGCCATTTCGCCGACACAAAATCACAGCTTGAGGAGCAGATGACCGCTGGGGTGGAACAGCTAAAAGACCTCCGCCCCCAACAACTGCTCAGTGACAATCAATATCGCGAACTCAAACAGGAATGCCCTCAGGTCTTTGAGGCGGGAATGGGAGCCGAGGCGATTCTGCAAATTCTCAAGGGCATCAAACTCGATGAGATGCGCGCTGCGCTGGTCAGGGAAACCCGCTCCACCTCAGGCCAACGCCGCCGCAAAGCCTCCAAGCAACTTCAGGTAGTGGAGGGCTTTCGACGCAGCGGCAATAAACCGGAGTGGATGATCCTGACCGTGCTCCCGGTTCTACCGCCGGAGCTACGCCCGATGGTCCAACTTGATGGCGGTAGATTTGCCACCAGCGACCTTAACGACCTATACCGCCGGGTAATTAACCGAAACAACCGGCTACGGCACCTGCTGGAAATAGGGGCACCAGAGATTATCATCCGCAACGAGAAACGCATGCTCCAGGAGGCGGTTGATTCCCTTATTGACAACGGGCGACGAGGACAAGCCATCTCCGTCAGCGGCAACCACAAGCTAAAGTCGCTGTCAGACATGCTCCGGGGAAAGCAGGGGCGCTTCCGCCAGAATCTACTCGGCAAGCGAGTGGACTATAGCGGACGCTCGGTCGTCGTCGTTGGTCCCGAGCTCAAGCTCCACCAATGCGGGCTACCCCGACGGATGGCTCTCGAGCTATTCAAGCCGTTTGTGATGCGCCGACTGGTGCAACTGGGACTGGCCCACAACATCAAGAGTGCCCGGCGGCAGGTGGAGAGGGCCAAGCCCGAGGTTTATGACATATTAGAAGAGGTTATCAAGGAGCGACCGGTGCTGCTCAACCGGGCACCTACCCTGCACCGGCTCAGCATCCAGGCATTTGAACCGGTACTCATCGACGGTAGTGCCATTCAGCTCCACCCGTTAGTCTGTGCCGCCTTCAATGCCGACTTCGATGGCGACCAGATGGCAGTTCACATTCCACTATCTAGAGCCGCCGTCCAGGAAGCCCGGAATATGATGCTCAGCATCCATAACATGCTCATACCAAGCTCTGGCGAGCCAATAGTCGCCCCCACCCTGGATATGGTTCTTGGCTGCTACTACCTCACCACCATCAAGCCTGGTACCAAGGGTGAGGGCTCGGTCTTTGGCAGTTTCGAAGAGGCGAAGCTTGCCTATGAACTTGGTGCCATCGACCTCAGAGCCGAGATTGAGGTCAGGGATCAGGAACAGAGAGGGGAGCGGGTTAAGACCAGTGTCGGCCGCATCATCTTTAACGAAATTTTGCCGCCGGAGCTACGCATCTTAAATAAGGCAGTTGACAAGACCGGCCTGAAGCAGATTGTCACTGATAGCTACCGGCTACTGAGTCACGAACAGACGGCAGGGCTACTGGACAACATCAAACGAGTAGGCTTCCACTATGCCACCAAGTCAGGGACGACCATCGCCATGAACGATATTGAGGTCCCCCAGAGCAAGGCAAAGCTGCTTGAAGAGGCGGAGGAAAGAATTGCCATTGTTGAAAACCAGTACCGCCGTGGCTTAATCACAGATGACGAGCGGTATAATGCCGCCGTCGACATATGGATGGAGACTACTGACCGGATTACCGACACCATCTCTCAGACCCTCGACCGCTATGGTGGTGTTTACATGATGGCAACATCCGGGGCAAAGGGAAATATTTCCCAGATCAGGCAGATGGCCGGTATGAAAGGACTCATGACCGACCCATCAGGCAAGATCATTGACTTCCCCATCAAGTCAAGCCTTCGTGAAGGCCTGAGCGTCGTGGAATTCTTTATTTCTACACACGGTGCCCGCAAGGGACTAGCCGATACCGCCCTCCGGACATCGGATAGTGGCTACCTCACCCGACGCCTTATCGATGTCGCCCAGGACGTTATCGTCCTTCAGGAGGACTGCGGTACCACCGATGGTGTCTGGATATCAGAACCGCAGCGCGGGGAGCTACTACCATCACTTGGCGAGCGAGTCATTGGTCGGCTGGCCGCCAGCGAAGTGGTCAATCCTGAGACTGGAGAAATTATTGTTGACAAAAACGAGGAAATTGATGAACTGAAGCTAAAAGAGATTGCTGGTGCCGGGATATCCAAGCTCCATGTTAGATCCCCTCTTACCTGCCAGTCACGACTGGGAGTCTGCCAGCGATGCTACGGGAGAGACCTCGCCCGGGGACATCTGGTTGACCTGAACACGGCGGCGGGTATAGTTGCCGCCGAAAGCATCGGCGAGCCCGGCACTCAGTTAACCCTCCGCACCTTCCACACCGGCGGTGTGGTGGGACTCGATATTACCACCGGCCTGCCCCGGGTAGAAGAACTCTTCGAGGCAAGACTGCCCAAGGGTCAAGCCACCATCTCTGAAATAGAAGGGGTAGCTGAGGTAATCCAGGATGAGACGGGAAAAAGGATCAAGGTCACTAATTCTGAGATACTCAGCGATGAATATTCTGTGCCTCCCGGCGGAGAAATCATAGTGGAGAGTGGCCAATGGGTAGACGCCGGTTCAGTGTTAGTCTCCATAACGCCAGAAGCCCCGCCGCCGACAGCCGTCACCGAGGCCCAACCTGTCCTGGCCCGTGTCAGTGGTGAGGTTGTGATTGATGATGGACAACTGAGTATCAAGTACGAGGAAACGGATGAGCGAGAGTACGTGGTGCCGGCAACCGCCCGGATTCGCGTCCAGAGTGGAGACCACGTTATCGCCGGGCAGCAACTTACTGATGGCTCGATTAACCCGCAAGATATTCTGCGCATCCTGGGCAAAGAGGCAGTGCAGCAACACCTGGTAGATGAGGTGCAGAAGGTCTACCGCTCGCAAGGGGTGAACATAAATGACAAGCACATTGAGGTTGTTGTCCGCCAGATGCTAACCAAGGTTCGCATTGATTCCTCGGGCGACACCGACCTGGTGCCAGGAGAGCTAAAAGACCGGTTCCGCTACGCCGATATTAACGCCAAGGTGCTCGCTGAGGGCGGCGAGCCCGCCACCGCACATACCGTGCTACTGGGCATAACCCGGGCTTCACTGAACACTGATAGCTGGCTGGCGGCAGCCTCCTTCCAGGAGACTACCCGGGTGCTTACCGAGGCAGCACTTAGAGGTGAGGTGGACAGACTGATCGGGCTTAAGGAGAATGTGATTATTGGTAAGCTTATCCCCGCCCGCCATGCCCTGGTACTGCCAGAATTGGAGGCTGGCTTGGAAACTGGCCTGGAAGCTGGCTTGGAAGCTGGCGAAGAACAAGAGCCAGAGCTAGCCATCTAGTCCTCCTTACACCGCCATTTGCCAAGGGTCGCCCTATATGAGGGCGACCCTTTAAACAGTCTCAATCCCTTTGCTAAACAAACCCTCCGTATCCGACTATCCCCGCTCAGCCAAAGATGGGTATGTGGTATAATAAGGCTGTTCAGCAGGGCGCTGCCTGAAGGATAGAATGATCGGGGGTGAGGTTGAGATAGACCGTATTGTATCAGGTAAGCCAAACACCGAGGACATACCGCTTGATACCAGTCTCCGCCCGCGGCGGCTTGATGACTTTATCGGCCAGGTCAGAATCAAGGACAACCTGAGCATCGCTATCAGTGCGGCCAAGGGCAGGGAAGAGGCGCTGGACCACATACTCCTCTACGGTCCCCCCGGTCTCGGCAAGACCACCCTGGCATATATCATCGCTGCCGAGATGGGGGTTAATATCAGGATCACCTCAGGCCCGGCGGTAGAGCGCACCGGAGACCTGGCAGCTATTCTGACCAACCTCCGCCACCGGGATGTTCTGTTTATTGACGAAATCCACCGCTTGAGCCGGCCGGTAGAAGAGGTACTATACCCGGCAATGGAAGACTTTGCGCTGGATATCATCTTCGGCAAGGGGCCCGGTGCCAGAAGCCTGCGGCTGAGCTT
>CAZNSC010000177.1:1164-4637 GCA_964575695.1 uncultured Dehalococcoidales bacterium | reverse complement strand
CTAGCCACCAGTCACAGCGGAGCTTAAAGCATCTACCACTGCCACTGCTTGGAAACCGTCTGCACCATAGCCGTCAGCGCCAACACTTTGAGCAAATTCCGCCGAGACCGGAGCCCCGCCTAATATGACCTTTACCTTGTCCCTGAGGCCACACTCGGTGAGGGCTTGTATGACATCTTTCATATTCATCATGGTACTGGTCAGGAGTGCAGATAGTCCTAGGAATTGGGGCTCGTCCTCTCTTACCGCATCGACGATGATTTGGGGGTCAATGTCATTACCCAGGTCTTTCACGGTATATCCTGCCCCCCGAAGTAATATTGACACTATATTCTTGCCGATATCGTGCATATCTCCTTTTACCGTCGCCACAATTATCTTGCCCTTGGTATCAACCCCGCTCTCAGCAAGGTGTGGCTCAAGTATTTCCATAGCGGTTCCAACTGCCTCTGCCGAAGCTAGCATATCGGGAATAAAATACTCCCCGGACTCAAATCTCTGGCCCACAATTTCCATGCCGGCCGTGAGTCCCTTTCTGATGACATCCTCGACGCTCAAGCCCATCTTCAGAGCTTGCTGGATAAGCTCACTGACTCCGGGTTGGCCTGCCATCCCTTCGTCTAGTCCCTCGTCATCTTGAGTTACTCTCCCCTGAATGACGTTTTCCCGGATTAGGCTGATTATATCTTCTGCCATTCTTTCTCTCCCTTTTGACCAATATACCACCCCGGCCCACAAGCCAGGACGGGCCGGTGGTCTACTTCTCACAGTACCTCTTTGCCATTGTTCAGGATTTTAAGGGTCTGTTCTAGTCTACTATCAGACCTCTCCGATGGGCCCTGAGATATCCCCTGCATGACGGGTCTTTCCCCGTAATCATTTCAGCTACTTTGATAAGGCTCATGGCCTTAGTATCCAGAGGGTCAATGATTACAGCATCTAGACCGGTATAAGCTGCTATTACCAAGAAGGTGCGATTAATTAAATGTCTTTGAGGCAGACCATAGGAGATGTTACTCAGGCCGGCGACCGTCTTGGCGTCGGGAAAGCGCTGTTTAATCTGCTCGATGGTCTTTAAAGTAACCAATCCCTGACTGGGATCCACAGAGAGGGGCAACACCAGGGGGTCAAAAAACACCTGCCTTGCCTCCATACCCAGACCGGTCAAGTAGGTCATTATCTGTTCACAGGCGGCCAGACGCTGTTCGACACTTTGAGGTATTCCACCAGCGCCCATGGCAAGGGCCACTATCAACGCCTGCCGCTCTGCTGCCAGCGAGCCGATTGGTTCCAGGCGGGCTGGTTCAGCGGTGACGGAGTTAATCATTACCTGTTCACCCCGATATTTTTTCAGTGCCGCCTCGATGATATCTGGAGAATCGCTATCGATGGCTATCGGCTTGCCGGTAGCAGTCTGGACAGTCTCTATCAACCACTCCATAGCTGCTATTTCGTCCTGCCGTGAGCTGTGTCCACTGCCTACGTTAACATCTATGTAATCAGCACCCGCAGATGCTTGAGCTTTGGCCAGGTCTCCCAGGAATGTTTCGTCCCTTCCGGCTATAGCCGTAGCGATGGACTTACTTGTTGCGTTTATCTTTTCTGCAATTACCAGCATATTTCAATCCACTATGTCCTCTATTTCTGCAAGCACTTGCTGCCTTACTGTGGCGGGAAGGCTATATTTATGATTGGCTAATAGCCCTTTTACAATTTCCGCGGCTCTCTCATGGGTTATCTTTCCGCCCTTGGCTTCCCAGTCCTCCCTGCTGTCACGGTCACTCAGGGTGGGCTGATAGTGCTCGCTACGCATAAAGTGTCTGGTATGCTTGGCGGTGACAAAATTACCCCCTGGGCCCACTTGTTTAATGAGGTCAAAGGCTAGGGTATCATCGTTTACTCTTACGCCCTCAACTGCCCTCATGACCATTCCTAGTATCTCGTTGTCTATAACGAGCTTCTCGTAACACGCTGTCAGTGCAAACTCCATGAGCCCGGCGGCGTCGTGGATGAAATTAGAGCCTGCCAGAGCACACAGCAGGTTGGTCATTGCGGATTCATAGCCGCTCTGGGCATCCAATACTTTGGAATCGGTCATACCACCGGTGGCATAGAAAGGTAGCTTGTAAAACTGAGCCATCTGGGCACCGGCGGCATTGAGCAGGCCCATCTCTATTGAACCAGCAAGATACTTGAGATCCCTAAGATCTGTATTGGTGGCTACCGAGCCGAAGATGACCGGTGTCCCCGGGTTCGTAATCTGAGTGAGCATTACTCCCATCAGTGAGTCTACGGTCTGGATCACCAGGTTTCCGGCAAGCGTGACCGGTGAAGTGGCGCCGCACAGCGGCTCGGCAGGACAGACTACCGGGACGCCGCTTTTGGCGATGGCCACCACCAGGTCACCGTATTGCCCGTCCATCTTCATAGGGCTTATGCTGCAGGCTATCATCGAGATGAGAGGGCGTTGTCGGAGTGCCTGAGCCGAGCCAGCCACTATCTCCGCCATCCGTATCACCTGCTTCACCCCTTCCAGAGTATAGACGCCTCCCATCACATGCTTCGTAGTATTGTCCAGCCCGGCAAAGAAGCGGTTTACATCCACCTGCTCGACAGGCAACTCGCTAGGATAGGTAGATAACATGAACAGGTGGATGTTACCCAGCTGGTCAACCAGTTTGGCGATGCGTTTCAGGTCATCAAGAGTGGCCAGCCGCTTCTGGTTGGTGTCGGGCTCATAGATATAGAGTGCGGTACCACCCGTGCCGGCATATACCCGGTTTCCACCGAGGAGGATGTCATGTTTCTCATCTTGCCCGCAGAGCCTTATCTCTGACGGTGCCATCTGTATCAGTTCCAGTACCATTTTCTGGGGTAAACGCACCCGGTGCTTTTCCTGATCCACTTGGGCGCCGGCCCTCTCGAAGAGTCCCAGTGCTGTCTCTGAGTTCACCTCAAAGCCTACTTCTTCGATTATCTGCATCGCAGTCTGATGCACCCGTGATAGAGACTCCTCGGTCAGGGGCTTGAAGCTGCCGCCAGCTAATCCTTTTCGAATCATTCTCCTGAACTCTACCTCCTGCCTACACAATCATGTCTGTCGCAAGTTCTACATGGGTTATAGTCCTTCACGTCGCTGGTGCCCATGCCAATAATGCCCGATATTGACTTCTGGGGGATCATCAGACAGGCATCAGTCAGACGAATCCCGGCTGTCTTGCCTCTCAGGGCCCAGAAGAGCATTCCCTGTTGACCTATTTGCCAGTCGCAGTAGCCGGGGCTGAAGCGTCGGCTTATGGTAAGCCCACAACTATGAGCCATCTCGCCTATCTGGGCCTGTACCGCGTCGGCCAATTCCTCAGTAGCGACTGACCCTACTGCATCCAGCACGCTAGCCCGGAGTACAAGCCTGTCCCTGGCAAGTTGGTTGACCGCTTCCTCAAGGTGATTGCCTATTGTCAGTGAAAACACCG
>CAZNSC010000177.1:0-1154 GCA_964575695.1 uncultured Dehalococcoidales bacterium | reverse complement strand
AGCAATGACTTGGCTCTTGAAGATAATCGAGTCTTCAATAAATGCAATGGAGCCATGAACCCACTCGACATCCTTGATAACATATGAATATGAGGGTTCGATAAGGTGGTAAGCGTCTTCTATATACTCATCGACCAAAGATAAGGTGCGTGCCGGCAGCCTGCCATCATCATATCCTATACAATGACACACCTGCTCCCTATTGATTCGGCTGCAAATAGCCAACATACTGCCTCACCATCCTTTCATCTGGGGAATACCGATAGAAGATGAATGTTCTTGTGTTACACGTAGAGCAGAATCCGGGGAAAAGATACCCAGCATACGGGGGTGATTCAGGGGTGGCAAATGAGGAATGTGTTCTCAGTAGGTTGGGGAAGGGTCTGATTAAGAAGGGAACATAACGAATCAGGTTGCCGGTGCATTATGAAGGGGCAGGTTAAGCTATTATCTATCTGCATGGGGAGGGAGCAGATAGATACCCCCGGACCATATGTTATCCTTCTTGCTTCAGCCCATATCATACCCTCCTAGCGAGTTTTCTTCTGTGACCCATAGCCCTTTGATATACCATATCACACAATCCGCTTTTTGTCCAGCCCGTTATAGGAGAACAACTTAAGCAGGGAGCGTTTTTCGTGGTCACTTCGGTGTTTATCATCGTTTATCATCCTCACCCCCTTAGTCCCCCTCTCCTTTGAAGGAGAGGGGGACTAAGGGGGATGGATTTATAATAATAAAGGCGAAGCCTCTCTTCAACTCTCATAGTCTCTTTGGCTCATCAGAATATGGCGGAATCGTGGTTTCGAGTATTATATCGGGGGGTGAATCTCGTACTTTATGACTTTGTATTTCTTTACCTTAGAATACTGCAATCTTATATACAATAATGCATTGCATTTTTTACAAACGACTTGTCCGTCATAGTCATCGAAGTCAATATACGAGGGCATTTGTAATGGTTCTTTACATACAAGGCATTCGATTTCAAGCATTTCACCACCTCCCCAGTATTAAATCGGCGGTCTTCTCTTATGCCACTCCGTCGCCTGCTGGTAGGCGTGGGCGATTTTGAGGAGCGTTTCTTCGCTGAAGGGCTTGCCGATTATCTGCATCCCGATGGGCAGCCCGTCGCCAAAGCCGGCGGGGATAGA
>CAZNSC010000176.1:0-4686 GCA_964575695.1 uncultured Dehalococcoidales bacterium | reverse complement strand
GGTTAACGGTATTAGGCATGATAGTGAGGAGGTAGGGGGTCGCTGAAGTGATGCATTTGCCGAGCGGCTTTGCTGGCTTGCTTCAAAACAGGAGGCGTGAGATGAAAAGACTGAGGTTTATTATTGTTGCGTTGTTAGTCCTGGTCTCGGCGTCAGCGGTGTTTCTGATGGGTGATGAGGTGCATTCCCAATCACCAGGCATAGCGCTCGACCCCACATCCGGCTACTCTTTCGTTACTGTTACCGGTAATGACTTTGGAGGTAACTACATAACAGCAATATACTGGGATGAGTACGAGCTCCCAACCATCCCCCGCTTTATTAGCCTGTATGGGGGGTCGTTTGAGGCATCTACTATCGTGCCCACTCAGACCGAACCCGGGCGGCATACGGTCACGGTTAGAGATGATTATGGGGATGAAGCCAGCGCCACCTTCACGGTTATTGATAAGACCGGGCCTCAGGGAGAGGCCGGCCCCCAGGGGATGCCTGGAAACGATGGTGTACCGGGGCCAGCAGGTCCGGTGGGGCCGCCGGGGCCAGCGGGGCCTGAGGGGCCTGAAGGTCCGCCAGGACTGCCCGGTACGGCTACCCGTGGTTATGCCGGCATCGTTCTAGCCGTCGCTGCCCTGGGGTTAACACTGTTACGGTGGGCATTTAAGTGGTAATCGGGCGGCCCGGTTCCGGGTAGCTCCTCTGATTTCCGGAAAAACAGGTGTTCCGGGGTGCCCGTCCGGTCTGCAAGAAGGTTGAGCCTTGTGCCCATTTACGGCAGCCCTGGCCCTTACCTGTTACAGCCCACGGTGCCCGGTTATGGTTCACAGTCTTCCGGCAAGCCAGAACCGGCTCTTGGTTCTCATAACATGGTCCCGGCTCCAGGTCATGCACATCACCCGACAGATTCCGCACCCGTGGCACTTTTCTGACTCAACGTTGACCCGGTCTTCCGTCAGCGATAGTGCGTCTGAAGGGCATGCCGGTACACAGAAAGGCTGGGCACAGTGCTTAACACAGACTGTTTTGAGCATCTTTTCTCCTTTAGCCTAGAATCTTCTCCACCTCATCCGTGTCCACTTCCATTACATAGGTGATACCAGAAACATCAGCCGCGTCTTTGGTGAGCGTCATCAGATCGCCTCTATCTATGTATTTAAGGGCAAACTTGCGTTCCCCGGCCATGAGCTGTCTTAAGCCGGCGGCCAGTCTGTCATAGTAGGTATAGATGCCTATCGCGCCGGTCGGTATCCTCTCGAATTTATCCCCGTATTTCTCTTTAAGCTGCTCGGCTCCGACAAAGGTACGAAGCAACATATCTTGATATTCCTTGCCCCGGTCATAGGTCTCTTCCATAAGCTGCCCGTGCGTCTTGCCTACCATGGCAGCGGTAAGGGTAGTCCGCCCCATGCAGACTGCGTTTATATAGGGGGCACCAAGGGCTATTGCCTTAAAGATCTGGTCTTCAAGAGCGATACCACCGGCAATAGCACAACTAGGTATAAATTCACCTTTTTCATCCAGCCGCTTAAGGAACTTATAAAGGAGGCTTTCCAGATAAACTGTGGGTATTCCCCATTCATTCATCATCCGCCACGGGCTCATTCCTGTCCCGCCGCCGGCACCATCCACGGTGAGGAGGTCTATCTTGGCTTCCGAGGCGCATTTCACCGCCCGGGCTAGATCGGCCGGTCTGTAAGCACCGGTTTTGAGGGTAATGTACTTAGCACCGATTCTCCTCAGCCGGTCCACCTCTTTCAGGAATGACTCCTCATCGACCATTCCCAGGCGGGAATGCCGCTCAAACTCGGTTATCCCTCCTAGCCTGTGTGCTTCCTGGACATAAGGGTTTTCCGGGTCGGGTATAACGATATAGCCTCGTTGCTTGAGCTGAAGTGCCCGCTCCAGGGTTGGCAGCTTGACCTCGCCACCGATATCCTTCGCCCCTTGTCCCCACTTTATCTCAATGCCCTCGACACCGAGCTTTTCTACTGCATACTCTGGAACACCGAGACGGGTATCCTCCACATTTGCCTGGACCAGCATTGTTCCGTAACCTTCATACCAGTCCTGATATTGTTTTACCCTTCTTTCCAGCTCGGGGGACCTGACGACTTTCCCCTTCTTGAACTCGGCATTTGGGTCCATGCCACAAACATTCTCACCGCAGACGAGGACGGCTCCACAGATAGCAACGGCAATAGCCGTGCCTTCCCAGTTGACCCTGGCTATTTCCGTTGAACCCAGAGCACCGGTGAAGAAGGGTATCTTCATCTTGATCTTCTGTCCCTCGGCACCAATCTCAGTAGAGAGGTCAACCGCGGAGAAGACCGCCTTATCCGGGTCAGCGTCAACACCAAGGGCGCCAACACATGTCCCCTGAATGTTGAAGTGCGAGAAATCCACTGGATAGTCCTTTTCCGCACCGGCGATCACCTTGCCGAAAGGCTGGGGATACATGATCTCCCTCCCCCTGAGTGCTGACCGTCCCACTTCACAATACCCAGGACAACCGTCAACACAGGTGACACATAGTCCCGAGGTGGGTGCCGGTGCCACCCTGGTAGTGGTTACGGTGGCGGCACTGGCATTTGGCTTACTTAATGACATTGATTACCTCCTTATATTCTTACTGGTATTCCCTTTTCTTTAAGGTATCTCTTGGCTTCAGGTATAGATATTTCCCCGAAATGGAAGATCGAAGCCGCCAAAACCGCGGCTGCTTTGGCCTCGGTTACTGCCTGATAAAGGTGCTCCAGTTTACCTGCCCCGCCGGAGGCGATGACTGGTATGGTTACTGCTTCGGCAACTGCCCGTGTCATCTCCAGGTCATATCCGTCCTTAGTACCATCGGCGTCTTTGCTGGTGAGCAAAATCTCTCCCGCGCCCAGGTCTTCCACCCGCTTTGCCCAACCAACAATCTCCAGCCGAGTGGACTCGGTGCCGCTTTTGACGACCACCTCAAGCCGGGGGAGTTCACTGCCTGGGGGATTCTTCCTGCCATCAATGGCAACAACAAGCTTCTCTTTGCCAAACTGTTTGGCGGCTTTTGTGATGAGTTCTGGATTCTTCACGGCGGCAGTATTTATTGACACCTTGTCCACACCGAGGCTAATGAGAGCCGTCATATCTTCAATGCTGCTAATACCGCCGCCAACAGCAAAGGGGATAGTAACCACGTCACGCACTCTTTTGACCCATTCCAGCCTTGTTTTCCTGTTCTCTACGGTGGCGAAGATATCCAGAAAGACAAGCTCGTCAGCCCCCTCCCGACAGTAGGCTTCGGCTGCCTCGACCGGGTCACGGGCATCTCTCAGGTCAACAAAGTTTACTCCTTTGACCACTCTACCATCCTTGACATCCAAGCAGGGTATAATTCTTACCTCTTTCACTTCTATAGCTCCCAAAATTTGATTAGATTCTGGTACTCAATCACGGTGCTCATGGCATGATTTTCGGCTTCGATACCGGCTTCCTCAGCCGCAGCCACAGGATTCAAGCCGCCAAGGAGAACTACACCGATGCGGTTAAGTTCCACCGGGATTTCACATACGGGTTCGCTGGTGTGTCCCATCAGAAGCAATCCTCCCAACCCTGCTTCCCCCAGTTTGGCTACCACTTCTTCAGCTGTCGGGTGGCACAGGGCAGGTATTTCACGGAAGTTGGCCAGTATTTTCCCGCTGCCGCCGATTGCCGTCTCACTGACCGAGGTCATTTTAGCTCTGATGAATACTTCCGAAGGGTCTAGGGAGGAGCCGGCGTAGTGAATCAGCTCCACAAAGCGAAGCGGCTGGTGGTTGCGCATCTGCAGGATGCCCCCGAATCTGGAGTCTATCGGGACCCCTGCCTTGAGTAAGCTGCCATTTACTACAATGCTGCACACGGTTGCCAGCCCTAGTCTGCCCTGGGGAACGGTTATCTCTCCCAGACGCTCACCTTCTCCGGCCACTGCTACCAGGTCACTAACACAGAGCCCTGCGGCAAAGGCTGGCTTCATGGCCTGGAGTGCTGCGGCAAACTTCTCTTTCGGGAATAAGGAGACATTTACCGGTATGGAGCCGGTGCGTTTTTCCCAATCGAAAGTGGTGCGGAAGGCGAGCAGTTCAATCCTGGAGATGGCAAAGCCAACTTTATCTCTCACCAGGGCACTCTTTAGCTCATCAATCCCTGATTCGGTAATCAGTCTGCCATCCCGGCCTACAGTCCGGGTCAACCCCTGACCATCTGTCAGCTTGAGGTGGTAGCGCACTGCCCGTTCACCCAGTTCAATACCGTAGTCTTTCAAGCGCCGGGCGATAACTCTGGCTCCTAGTGGCTCCTGGGAGTCCCTCAAAATCTTCAGGATTGACAGTACCTTTCGCTCAACTTCCTGCGTTTCAAAGCCAACCATGATGTTCTTTCGTGAGGCAATAGGCAACTGTTTACCTATCATAGTCGAACCAAAGGGTTTTGTCAAACGGTTGCTGCCACGGTCAGGGCAGAAGGATGGGGCGGGGACAAGATTTTCGTCCTGCTTGTCGAGGGGGATGTCCGGTGCCGGGCATATCAATCGGGCTAGGTTCGGTCAACTTTCCTCTATGGTTATTCGTATTATGGTGTCGCCCGGCTCGATCTTTTCGAGGACATCCATTCCCTCGATTAGCTGACCAAATACTGAGTGCTTGCCATCGAGGTGGTGCTGGGGGGCGTAAG
>CAZNSC010000175.1:0-4698 GCA_964575695.1 uncultured Dehalococcoidales bacterium | reverse complement strand
ACTGACAAAATCGCTGAACACTAAATACTGACATATTCCCTTGACAACGACACCCTTTTAGAAATCCCCCTTAGTCCCCCTTTTTCAAAGGGGGAAATGTAAGCCTCTCCCTTTCGTAAAGGGAGATTGAGAGGGATTTCAAATCCCCAAAAGGGGCGCTAGCCCCTCTCAAAAAACTTCCCCCTCCTTTATTAAAAGGAGGGGGACACAGGGGGATGGATTTCTTAAATAATCTCTAATTTTTGACTTGTATCGCTAATGCAACTGGGGTAAAATATAGGGTTAATAACATGGAGTCGAGCATATCCTATGTCATATGAAGAGAGACAGACACGGCTGAAGCGAGTGCATGAGAAGGAAGCCATCGCCTTAGCGATGCAAGGCCGCTGGCAGGAGGCAACCACGCTCAACAAGAGGATAATCGAGAGCTTCCCCAATGATGTTGATGCCTACAATCGTTTGGGCAGAGCCTACATGGAGCTGGGGGACTATTCGCTTGCCAGGGAAGCCTACAGCCGGGCTATGGAGCTTGACCCGGCTAATACCATTGCCGCCAAAAATCTGCACCGCCTATCGCAACTGGGGGAGACAGCGGTTGGTGCCCGGCGTGATTCCCCCCATGCCGAGCCACACGACTTTATCGAAGAGATGGGCAAGACGGGTGTGATCAACCTCCTCTTTCTGGCACCACCGGCGGTAGTGGTCAGGATGGTGGCCGGCAACGAAGTTTACCTAAAGATCGACGGGACCAATCTGGTAGTGGAGAATGGTCAGGGGGAATACCTCGGGCAGATTGAGCCGAAGCATGCCCAGCGCCTCATTAAATTAATGAAGGGGGGCAATAAGTACTCTGCCGCCATCGTCAGCTCCGCCGAAGACAGACTGACGATCATCATTCGAGAGTCATATCAACACCCCAGTCAAGCCGGGCAACTCTCTTTCCCGCCCCGGGGGCTTGAAAAGCTTCAGCCATACGTTAGCGGCCGAATGTTTCGGCAGGAGTTGGAGGAGGAGAGGGGATTGCTTGCCGAATCTCAGGATATCTTTGATGAAATTAGAGGCGAGGAGTAGGGGAGGCTACCGATTATGGTTATAGGAGCAACGCAACCGGTAAATATTGAAGATGAGATGAGAAGCTCATATCTTGACTATGCGATGAGTGTCATCGTCTCCCGGGCGTTACCCGATGTGCGAGATGGGTTGAAGCCGGTACACCGGCGTATTCTCTATGCCATGGATGGCCTCGGGCTGGGCCCGACCACCCCGCACAAGAAGAGCGCCCGCATTGTAGGTGAGGTGCTTGGCAAATACCACCCTCATGGCGACGCCCCCGTTTATGAGGCGATGGTGCGCATGGCGCAGGACTTCTCGATGAGATATGTCCTGGTTGACGGACAGGGTAACTTTGGGAGCATGGATAATGACCCGCCAGCAGCGATGCGTTATACCGAGGCACGCCTGGCACATATTGCCGAGGAGATGCTGGCAGACATTGATAAGGGTACGGTTGACTTTATACCAAACTTTGACGGCAGCCTTGAAGAGCCCTCGGTGCTACCGGCACGCCTGCCCAACCTGCTGGTTAACGGCGGCTCGGGCATTGCCGTGGGGATGGCGACCAATATCCCGCCCCATAATCTTGGGGAGGTATGCGATGCCACATCGTATCTCATTGATAACCCCGAGGCTACGGTTGACGAACTCGCCCAATTTATTATCGGACCTGATTTCCCAACCGGGGGCGTCATCCTGGGACAGGAAGGGATTGAGAATGCCTATGCTACCGGACACGGCAAGATAATAGTCCGCGCCAAGGCTCACATAACCGACATTTCCGCTGGCCGGAGACAAATAGTGGTCACCGAGCTCCCGTATCAGACCAATAAGGCTGCCCTGGTGGAGAGAATTGCCGAGTTGGTCAAGGATAAGAAAATCGGGGGTATCAGTGAACTGCGTGATGAGTCGGACCGTCAGGGGATGCGCATCGTCATCGAACTGAGGCGAGATGCTCAACCAGAGCAGGTCTTGAACAACCTGTACAAACACACCCTGATGCAGTCGGCATTCTTCTTCAATATGCTGGCACTGGTTGACGGCCAGCCCCGGGTAATTAGCCTTAAGGAGGCGCTCCAGTATTACATCGATTTCCGCAACGAGGTTATCCGGCGACGTTCCCGGTTTGAGCTGAATGTAGCCAAGAGCCGGGCTCATATCCTGGAAGGGCTTAAGATTGCCTTAGACAACATCGATAGGATAATTGCTGCCATCCGCAAATCGGAGACAGCTGAGACTGCTCGCCGTACCCTTATGACTGAATTCGGCTTATCCCAGACTCAGGCACAAGCCATCCTCGATATGCAGCTACGACGACTCGCCAATCTGGAGCGACGCAAGATAGCTGACGAGTATGCCGAGGTGGTCAAGAATATCGCTTATCTGGAAGACCTGCTGGCTAACCCGAGGCGCATCCTCTTCCTGATCAAGCAAGAAGTGGCGGAGTTAAAGTCCAAATATGGTGACCCCCGGCGAACCCAGATCAGCGAGGACAAGATGGTGGCCTTCAGTGAGGAGGATCTTATACCCCACCAGCAGGTAGCAGTGACGCTCAGCAAGCGGGGGTTTGTCAAGCGGGTGCCATCTCGGAGCTATCGGACACAGCACCGCGGTGGTCGGGGCATCATTGGCATGGTAACCAGAGAAGAGGATGCGGTCAAGCTGCTGGTGATCGCTGATACCCACGATAGCCTCCTCTTCTTCACCAATCGGGGCAAGGTATTTCAGGTGAAGTGCCACGAAATCCCAGGCGAGGGCTCCCGCACTTCCAAGGGGATAGCCATAGTCAACCTTTTCCCTATCGCTGAGGGCGAGCACGTCACCACTATGGTAGTCGTAGCCGATTTTGTTCCCGAAGTCTACCTGCTGCTGGCAACTCGCCACGGGGAGATAAAAAAGACGGGGCTGGACAAATTCGCTTCCGTGCGCAGTAGCGGGCTTATCGCCATGGATCTGGCGGCGGGGGATGAGCTGGTAGCCGTCTGCCAGGCTACTGACCGGGACGATGTCATTCTGGTAACACAAAAGGGTCAGGCAATCAGGTTCCCGGCATCCAGCCTAAGAACTGCCTCCAGAACCGCGGGCGGGGTGCGGGGTATCCGCCTCGCCACTGGTGACCTAGCGGTCAGCGCCGAGGTCGCCTTCCCTGATGGCTTTGTTCTGGCGGTTACCACGGGGGGCTTCGGTAAGCTAACACCGGTTAACCGATATCCGAAACAGCATCGCGCCGGTGGCGGGGTCAGGACCTTTAAGCTGACCCCCAAAACAGGTGACATCGCCGCAACCAAGGTGGTCTCTTTATCCCAAGAGGTAATGATTATCTCAGCGGAGGGGATTGTCATCCAAACCCCGGTGAAAGAGAAGGATCCGAGACAAGGCATCACCATTCAGGAGAGAAGTGCCCAGGGGGTAAGGCTCATGAGGCTTGACGAGGGTGACCAGGTGGTGGCGATCACCTGCTTTGAAAAGGAACGGGATAGCCGGGGAGAGAAGGCAACCGGATAATCGGGGCGTCGTCTGGCAAACGGTCTCTAATCAGCGGCTACGGTACTTTTGCTGGCAATCTGGCTGCCAGCGCTGGAGTCCACAAGCATTACAGGCGTGATAGCGACAGTCAGGGGTTGGCTCTCCAGCGATGGCACGGTGATATTCTTGTTTCAGGAAAGAAGCCGTTACGCCGATATCAATGTGAGCCCACGGCAGGAGTTCATCTAACGGGCGCTCTCGCCAGGCATAGAAGCCAGGTTCTAGCCCGGTCTCGCTAAAGGCGCGAAGCCAATTTTCGTAACTAAAGCGCTCACCCCAGGCGTCAAAGGTTGAGCCTAACTCCCAGGCACGATATATCACCTTGCCTAACCGTCTATCCCCCCGTGACATTACGGCTTCAAGCAGGCTGATTTTAGGGTCTTGCCAGGACAACTTGACCCCCCGGCGCCTGAGTCCTGCCTTAAGCAGCTCATGCTTGGCGGTTAGCTGCGACTCGCCTTCCTGGGCGACCCACTGAAATGGTGTGTGTGGTTTCGGGACGAAGGTTGATAGACTGATTCTTATATTGGGCTGCCGCCGGCTAACCCTGGCGCCGAGCGAGCGTACCTTGCCCACTATCTGGACAATATTATCCAGGTCATCCATGGTTTCGGTCGGTAAGCCGAGCATGAAATACAGCTTAAGATTCGTCCACCCCCGCTCAAAGGCCGCCGCCGCTGTCTCCAGGAGAGCCTCCTCCGCGACGACCTTATTGATGGCCCCCTGCAGCCGTTCACTAGCCGCCTCAGGAGCGAAAGTCAGTCCCGTCTTGCGGCGGGCAGGCAGGGAATCTATCAGCCGCAATGAGAAGGTATCAATGCGGAGGCTGGGCAGTGACAGGGTGAGATTCGGGTAACGCCGAGCCAGTTCAGCAGCCAGCTGGTCAATGCCGGAGTAGTCATTGGTGCTTAACGAGACTAAAGAGACCTCGTTGTAGCCGCAGTTAGCAATTAGTTCCCCCACAGCCTGGATTACCTCCTGCCTGGGGCGTTCCCGCACCGGACGATATACCATCCCCGCCTGGCAAAAGCGGCAACCACGGCTGCAGCCTCGCTGGATCTCGACGGCTCCCCGGTCATGGACCACCTCAATATAGGGAACTACGGGACTGGTGACCGG
>CAZNSC010000174.1:0-4725 GCA_964575695.1 uncultured Dehalococcoidales bacterium | reverse complement strand
GGGTAAGCTACAATCAGAAGCCATATCGCCGCATCCTGATGGAGACCTGGGGGAGCCAGGTTGTCCCCAGCCCCAGCCCGGATACTGAGGTCGGGCGCCGCCTTCTAGCCGAAGATCCAGAGCATCCCGGAAGTCTGGGTATAGCCATCAGCGAAGCTATAGAGGACGCCTTTGCCCATGATGACACCAAGTACTCTATCGGCAGTGTCGCCAACCATGTCCTGCTTCACCAGACCATCATTGGCGAGGAAACCAGGAAGCAAATGGAGATGGCCGATGCCTATCCAGATATCATCGTCGGCTGTATCGGTGGCGGCTCAAACTTTGCCGGGCAGTTCCTGCCCTGGATCAGGGATAAGATCAGTGGCCAGAAGCCAGACATGCGCATTATCTGTGTTGAGCCTCAAGCCGCCCCCAGCCTGACCAAGGGGCCCTACGCCTGGGACTACGGGGACGAAGCCGGGCTTGCTCCGATACTCAAGATGTACACCCTGGGGCACACCTTCATTCCATCCCCGATCCATGCCGGAGGACTGCGCTATCATGGAATGGCACCCATCATCTGCCACCTCTACAAACTAGGCTTGGTTGAAGCCAGGGCAGTACACCAGGTGCCTACTTTCGAGGCCGGAGTAACCTTCGCCCGGACCGAAGGCATTATTACCGCTCCAGAACCATGCCATGACCTCAGGGTGGCCATTGATGAAGCCCTCAAGTGTAAGCAATCGGGTGAGTCAAAGACTATCCTTATAGCTCACAGCGGGCACGGGCATTTCGACCTGGGTGCCTATGATGAATATCTCTCGGGCAGGTTGCAGGACTACGAGTACCCTGAGGAAAAGGTGAAGGAGGCCCTGGCTTACTTGCCCCAGGTGCCAATTGCATAAACAGTGAAAGGGCTGGGCTTAAAGCCCAGCCCTTTCACTTTAACCCTCCCGCCATAGTTGCTATAATGAAACTAGCAATGAAGCGGTCAAAGATAAAGTTTCTATTAATTGGGCTTATCATATTTAGTCTCCTTTCTCTGGTGGCTGGCTGCCAGCTGCCGGGCATAAATTTCCCGACACCAAGCCCGCAACCCGGGGCACCACCAGCCCCGCCTCCAGGCCCAATTAACCCCAACTGGACACCGCCAGCTCCACAAACCCAAACACCAGTGTTACCAAGTATTGCCGATGTAGTGGCCAAGGTCAGGCCATCAGTAGTAGCCATTAACACCGAGGTTATAACCCTCGACATCTTCAACCGTCCATTTACCCAGCAGGGAGCCGGCTCAGGATGGATTATCGACGAAAACGGGATTATTGTGACCAATAACCACGTGGTCGAAGGAGCCGAGAGTGTTACGGTAACCCTCAGCGATGACCGAGTCTTTACGGCGGAAACGGTCAGGACCGACCCACTCGATGACCTGGCCATAGTAAAGATCAATGCCACAAATCTGCCCGCGGCCACGGTTGGTAATGCCTCCGGCTTAAGGGTTGGCGACTGGGTAATCGCTATTGGCAATCCGCTGGGGCTGGGGATAAGCGCCAAAGAGGGCATAGTCAGTCGCGTTGGCGTCCCGGTAACGGTGTCTTCAGGACAAACGCTTTATGACCTCATTGAAACCAGTGCTCCGATTAATCCCGGAAATAGTGGCGGGCCTCTGGTCAATATGGCCGGGGAAGTCATCGGCATTACCAGCGTCAAAATTGCCACGGTTGGCGTTGAGGGGCTGGGCTATGCCATAAACATCGATAGCGCAGCACCGATTATTGAGCAGCTGGTCACCACCGGGTACGTAACCCGCCCGTGGCTCGGGGTAGTGCTTCGGACCGTTGATGAGGGGACAGCCACGAGATTCGGGTTAACGGTCAAGCAGGGAGCCCTGATTACCGAGGTCGCCCCTGACAGCCCGGCCTATCAAGCTGGGTTAAAGTCGGGCGACGTCATCGTTGGTTTCGAGGACAAAGAAATAATCACAGTTGATGACTTAATACAGGCGATACGCTCCAGCGAGATTGGGCAAAGGGTAGAAATAACCTTCTGGCGCACCGATACTAAGAATACGGCTTACCCAACACTCACCGAAAGTCCACCGCCTTAAGTCAGTCGACCTGCCTTTCCACCGCCAACACTATCTCATGGCCGCTTAATTTGTGACTTTCGGTGTAAACACCCCGGGCAGTAGCCCCTTCAATTAGCTTTCGGGACAGGGTCTCCTGTTTGATATAGTCAGCGAAATCAGCCATCACCTGCCTTATATAGTCATCACCCTGATAGTAGGTAATGATATAGTCAGCAATATCAAATCCCGCCGAGCGGCGCATCGTCTGCAACCGATGCACTATCTCCCGTGCCATCCCCTCACCCTTAAGCTCGGGCGAGATTTCGGTTGGGACAGCTACCAAATAAATACCAGCTCCAGAGACTGCTACCGCCGTTTCCTCGTCCATTCTTTGTTCCAACCCGCTAACCACATAGCCATGCCCATCAAGCTTAACTACTTCATCCATAGCTTCAATTCTCAAGTCCTTGACATTAAGTTCTTCCAGAATTTGAGGCTTTATCCTCTCTATACTTCTCTCTTCCTTACTGCCCGCCAGGCTGACCACAGCCTCCGCTAACGGCTGCCTTACTTTAATTCCCGCCTGGCTTCGGGCAGCCCGTCCCAAACTAGATATTCTCATCGCCAGCTTGGTATCAACCGACAATTGCTTATCAATTTTAGATACATCAGCCACCGGAAAATCAGCCAAGTGGACGCTATCCGGAGCTTCAGGAAACGCCAAGCAAACCAGGTTCTGATACATCTCCTCAGCCAGAAACGGAGTTAATGGGGCCAGTAGCTTTGACAGAGTGACCAGGCACTCATACAGGGTAGTATAGGCTGACACCTTATCGGCGTCACTTTCACTCTTCCAGAAGCGGCGGCGGCTCCGCCGCACATACCAGTTGGACAGGTCGTTAACAAAGGCTTCTATCTTTCTCCCGGCCTCGGTGGGATTATATCCGTCCAGCGCCGCATCAACATCGGCTATGAGCTGATTAAGCTCCGAGATAATCCACCGGTCAAGCTCCGACTCGTAGGTCTTTTCTGGGGCAGGGGTAAACCGGTCTATATTAGCATAGGTGACAAAGAAGGAGTAAACGTTCCACAGCGTGAGCAAGAACCGCCGTACCACCTCAGCCACCATATCCTCGGAGAAGCGACGCACATTGCCCGGGGGCGAAGCCGTGAGGCAATACCACCGCAGCGCATCAGCCCCATATTTATTAATAATTGCCCACGGCTCAACCACATTCCCCCTCGCCTTGCTCATCTTTTCCCCTCTGGCATCAAGGATATGCCCGAGACAGATAACGTTCTTGAAACATATACGATCAAAGAGCAGGGTAGAGATGGCGTGCAGGCTGTAAAACCAGCCACGGGTCTGGTCAACCGCCTCACAAATATAATCGGCGGGGAATCGTCCGTCCTCAAGCAGGGTATTATTCTCAAACGGGTAGTGATACTGGGCAATCGGCATTGCCCCGGAATCAAACCAGCAGTCAATCACCTCGGGCACCCGCTTTGTCTTGCCTCCACACCTGGGACAATCAAAGGTCAACTCGTCCACAAATGGGCGGTGCAAATCCAGCGGCCGGGCAAACCCCGAGAAGCCGGCTTTACTCTCCAGTTCCCCTAAACCGCCAACACATTCGCAGTTGCCACAAGACTCACACCGCCAGACAGGCAGCGGTGTCCCCCAATACCTCTCCCTGGAGAACGCCCAGTCCACATTATTCTGCAACCAGTCGCCAAACCGTCCATATTTGATGTGCTCCGGATACCAGTTTATTTCACTATTGCCTGAAATAAGCCTTTCCTTCATGGCTGTGGTCTTTATATACCAGGTCTGCTTGGCATAGTAGAGGAGGGGCGTACCGCAGCGCCAGCAGAAGGGATAGGTATGGCGGATGGTCTCGCTGCGAAAGAGAAGATTCCGAGATTCCAAATCAGCTAAAATATCCTTGTCAGCGTCTTTGACGAATTTGCCGTGGCCTGGTAAAGTCCCGGTAATATTCCCCTGTAAATTCACTGGCTGGACAAAGTTTAAGCAATAATCGGGATGCATTCCAATTTCAAAATCAACCTCGCCAAAGGCAGGGGCTACATGCACTATGCCAGTACCATCTTCCATAGAGACAAAATCAGCAGCAACTACTTTATAGGTTAAATTTTTTCTTGGCTTCTGTAATATTAACCGCGGTGCTCCTAGCACATTAGCTTCATTAATGAACTCTAAACGCTTTCGCTCCACACCAAACTCATGAGGGTTATAGAGCGGCTCATAATTTACTCCATTTATTGTGGCCAAATCTTCGCCCTTTAATCTTTCTACAACCCTATGGTCGCCCAACCCCACCCGCTCAATCAAGGCCGAAGCTAAAATGAGATATTCGCCATTTACTCCTACTAGAGCGTATTCAGCATCGCCAGCTACTGCTAGGGCCGTGTTCCCTGGCAGTGTCCACGGCGTTGTTGTCCAGGCAAGCAGATAAGTTGGCTTATCTCGCGAGAGCTCATAGAGTCTCTTTTGTTCGGTAGATTCCGATACTGACGATGGAACAACCTTGAACTTTATGTAAACTGATGGGTCTTCAACATTGTCCTGGTAACCTAAAGCAACTTCATGGGAGCTAAGAGAGGTGCCACAGCGGGGACAGTGCGGGGTAACCTTATAGCCCTGATACACCAGT
>CAZNSC010000173.1:0-4729 GCA_964575695.1 uncultured Dehalococcoidales bacterium | reverse complement strand
GGATATTGGTGCTGTCGTCGGTGAGGTCTTTAACTGGAACAACGGCAAAAGCGGAGCTGCCCAGTATTCTGGTCTAGGAAGCGGCGAAGTTGGTAGCAGTTTCTACCTGCCTAATATCACCAAAAAATTTGGGGGCGGTCAATACAGTACCAAGATTATTGTCCAAAATGTCAAGGACACTTCCACTACGGTGACGGTTCACTATTATAACAGCTCCGGCAGTCCAATTACTGCGGCAACGGAATCGCATGCTATTGCTGGAAATGGGTCTTACACCTTTGAACAAGAGGCAAATGCCAATCTCGCCGATGGCTTCGCAGGGGGGGCACTTGTAAGCACCAGTGCAACCAGCGATCAAATTGCTGTGGTAGTGAACGTTTTTAACGCGGAAGGTCGGTTGACTGCCTACAATGGCTTCCAGGATGGCGCAACGACGGTGTACGCCCCAACCATCCTGCGCTACTTCGGTGGGGGACGCTGGACGACCAGCTTCCAGATAATGGCACTCGAGTCTGGCTCTACGAGTGTCACTATCAATTATGTGGGTACCCCTAATAAGCAAGTTAAGTACGATGGTGTTCAAAATCCGCAACTTACTCAATATCAGAGTATTAGCCGTTTCCAGGGGGATGGTGGGCCTGACGTAGATCTAGGGGCTTCTTGGTTCGGTGCTCTGGTCATCCAAGCTGACAAGAAGGTGGTTTTGATTGTTAACCAAGCCAACTATGCAGGTGCTCTGGGTGCTTCAGCCTACAATGGCTTCTCCGCAGGTGCTAACAAATTCTTCTTACCCACAGTCTCCAGGCAATTTGGCGGCGGCAATTACACTTCTAGCTTCCAGATAATGAACGTGGGCACTGGATCGGATGCCGAGGTAACCGTCCAATATTACAATCCTGGCGTCTCCACGCCTTTCAAGACAGTTACGTACAAGGCGGGAGGTGACGGTCCTGCTATTGCCCAATATAAGTCCATTAGCCGTTATCTCGCCGGTGCGACTGAGCCGAAGCCTGATGGCGCTGACATCTCCGCTGGCTGGACAGGTTCGGTCGTTGTTGAATCTACCAATGGAGTGCCAGTTGCCGTGATCGGTGCCCAGTCAGGCGCGTTGGTGAACGGTGATGGTGCAACCCAGTACAATGGTGTGAAGTAACTCGAATCAAAAGATCAGAAAGAGGCTAGAGTGCTGATCCCAGCACTCTAGCTCTTTTCTTTGTGGGTATTCACCAAGATAAGGTAAAACAGTTATGTGTCAACAGTCAGTCCGTATCTTACCTGGTTCATATCGCACGATAAGTCTTATTTTCGTAGTTCTTTCGGTATTTGCCGTCAGCGCCTGCACCAAGCACTCCACACCGAATCCAGAAATTATATCAATACCAGAAAGTCCTCTCGCCGGGCCGAAGACGCCGCCTGCCAGCCCGATCGGACTGAGTCCTGTACCTACCCCTAACGTCATAGATAGTCAGGCTACAGCCATAGTGCCGGCTCAGTTAACGATAACACAGGCCACTTCGCTAAAACCAGAGGCTGGCATGGCGTTGGTGGTAGGACGTTTAATCGACGCTGCAACAGAAATGCCTGCCTCATACGCATGGGTTTACCTTGCTGATGTCATTGGCCCTGATCAAAATCCTCGAGTAATGCTCGATATCAGTGTAGCTCCCTTATCTATAACTAATGAAGATGGCGTTTTCTATTTTCAGAATGTCAGACCTGGCAAATATGGCATTGTAGTCTGGAGCTCTGTTGGTTCTACTCTCGTCACCGAGCCAAACTCGGATTATTCACTTCTCTTTTCGTTACACGCTGGCGAAGTTAAGAACCTGCAAAATTTGATTGCTTACATTCCTTAGCTAGTGCTTTTTCACGCAACAAGTCCTGGCTTTTGAATTGACAACCGCTCACGGACATGCTTTGTCAAAGCATGCCCGTGGGTGATTATTATTTTTCGGCTCAAATAGAAGTGAAAACTTGTTATGTGAAAGAGCACCAGCAAGCCTATTTGGCCACATCTCTTATGCAGACGCATTACTAGCGTTGACTGTCGCTCTGAGTAGGTGTAGTCCGTGTCGATCTCTTCTGTGCAAGTACCAGGTGCGATGGAAACGTGGCTAATAACCCAAAACGTATCAAAGGAATTCGACCTACCAGGTTAACAACTCTATCCCAAGCCGCTGAATAGCCATACGCTGCCACATCCGGCAATGTAATTTGGTAGTTATCATACTCAAAGGCCGCATTTAAAGCTCGTTTTAAGTCCCAAAGAGATAAAAGATATATTCCTTCGTAGGATTCTCCTGTTCGGATCCGAACATACCAAGCCATCGAAGAACGCGGCAACCAACCAACCCAGCGTATTTTGACGTGTGGCTCCTGGAAAAATAGATCGTATCGATTATGAGAGTCAGCACAAAAAGCGCTGCCTGGCTGTAAGATCCTATTTACCTCCTGCAGAGCTGGCGATACCTGAAACAGGTGGTCTAAGACGTTCTGAGCTTGACACCACGCCACACTATTACTTTTTAATGGAAGGCGTTGAGCGTGACTTTGCACTAGCGTTACGTTTTCTATTTTATGGCTCTCGAGCAATTTTTTTGCAAGTATCAGGCTGGGCAAGTCAGGGTCTAACCCAATCACGTGCTTGTGGTTAGCCGCGAGCGCAAAGATTCCTTTGCCAGTTCCACACCCCAGGTCAAGAGCCGGGCCGTTCTTGTCGTTCAACTCTCCATATATTGCCTGCCATCTGGCCGCGAACATGTTATATATTCGAATCCCTCGCTCCAAGTCAAGCATGTAATCCACGTAATGAGAGATTAGTTGAGGTGACACGACCGATTGCCTTTTGATTGATGCAGCCATTTTTGCAGGCCTAGATTCTGGATAGACTGTGAGCAACTCATCTACTAAGGGATCTTGCCTCGCGTCCCTTTTATCACGAGGCCAGCGTAAGTCAGGTATTCCAGCCACTTGTGAGTATACGGCTCGACAATTCACACAAACGATGGCATCTGCCTCCTGGACATCAAGCGATCCTCCACAGTGAGGGCAACATAGGTACTCTAATTGCATAATAAATGACCTTCTTTGATGGCTGGATAATTGGAAAAGTCTATGGTTGTGTTAGACTCAACGTGGTAGATGGAATATCCCTTTGAAGCTAGAAGTTCTATTATGCTTCTAGGTATTTCCCCATGTATCTCTATGAACAGGTCAGGGTTAAAGTTGTTGATCGTCTCAACCATACCGTAGAGAACGTCCATTTCAAATCCTTCAGCATCCACCTTGACAAAATCGGGTTGGGGCAGGTTCATCTTTTTCATCAGGCTGTCGAGGGAAGCTACCTCAACTTTGATCGTTCTCACCCCTCTTTTGCCTAGCATGCGTTTCTTTCGACTTTCTTCGACAGTCCCTCGGGTAGGATAGAGTGGATCGACGACCAGATCTACCAGTTCATCACTTCTTCCAAGTCCGATCTTCAAAGTGGTTACATTGTCGAAACCGTTCAAGCTGACATTATAGAGCAATTCTTCATAGTTCTTTGGGTTTGGCTCAAACGCTATGACTTTCCCCATTTTTCCTACTGCACGGGCAAAGAAGATAGTATGTATGCCTACATATCCCCCTACATCGAAAACTGTCTTCCCCTTAAAGTCCAGGTTCATTAGAAATTTCTCTTCCTCAGTAAGAGAGAATTTTGGCTTAAATCCAAAGCCATATCTTCTCTTCAAACCTTTTCCCAGTCCCGTCCTCATGATAAAGACATAGTTCCTAAACAGAAGTTCCAAGACCTTCAAGATAGAAACAACAATGGTATTCACCGATTATTGCCCCTTGTCCAACATGTCTGTTTCACCCGTTCAAGCTCATCAATGGTCCTGGTTACAAGTACACCATCTACACCTCCTCCGCAAAGCGCCAGCTATAACGCCGAAAGATGAAGACTCCTACCAACAAGAAAGCTGTGGCAGTGACGGCCGTGCGCAACAGAAAATCGTAGGCCGGCGGGGCGCCGTCGTATAGGATGACACGATAAGTAGCGATCAACGACGTCATAGGGTTAAGGATATGTGCCCAGCGCCAGACGTCAATGGTCAGACCCCACAATTGATAGTTGCGCGGCAAAATGCTTACCGGGTAGAAAATAGGTGTCATAAAGAACCAGGACAACATCACCACATTCATAATCTGCTGCGTATCGCGGTAAAAGACGTTCAGTGTTGCCAGAATGAAGCCGATCCCCAGCGTAAAGACGATCTGGATCAAAATTACCAGCGGCAATAGCAAGGCCCAGGGCGTCAGCCTGATTCCGAAGACGAAGATCATGCCAAAAAGGATCACTAAGGCCAGACAGAAATTGACCAACTCGGCCAGGACTGTAGCCAGGGGTACGATCTCGTGCGGGAAGTAAACCTTGTTAACCAGGTTAGCATTGCTCACAATGGAGCTGGTAGTCCCAATCACCGAAGCTGAGAAGAAGTTCCAGGGTAGTAATGCGCACACCACAAAGACGGGAAAGCTGTGAATATTACCGCCAGCAGGGGTCATGACTGTAAAGACCAGGGTGAAAACCAACGTCATCAGCAGGGGATTGAGTAGTGACCACAGTACCCCCAAAACCGAGTTTTTGTATCTGACCTTAACGTCACGCACCACCAGATTGCGGGTTAATTCGCGGTAAACCCACATATCTCTCAGCCACTCAATGATGTCGCGCCATATATTGTGG
>CAZNSC010000172.1:0-4780 GCA_964575695.1 uncultured Dehalococcoidales bacterium | reverse complement strand
GGACTGCTGATGAGGTGCAAGATTTAACGGAGCCGAGGTTAAGAATAGCGCCCGACCTGAAGGAGATAGAACTCTGAAATCTTGAAAGGAGGCGAGGAGTAACCCATGAAGTTCACAGTTGACATTGATACTGGCGGGACCTTCACCGATGGTTTCTTTACGGGCGACGGTCAAATGATGAAAGTCAAGGTCGATACTACGCCGCATGACCTGACGGAGTGTTTTGGCAACTGCATTGCGGAGGGGGCCAAGAGCTTCTCTATGTCCGCCGCGGAGATGCTGCGGAATACCGAAGTAGTCCGATTCTCGAGCACAATTGGCAGCAATACCATGATTACAAGGTCTGGCCCCAAGGTTGGGCTCATCGTTACCAAGGGGTATGAGGACACTATATATGGAAAAGAGAAGGATAAGAACCCGCTCTTTGATTTTATTCTATCTCCTCCTATGGTTATCGGCGTTGATGAAGAGATTGATGCCCGGGGGAAGCTGGTGAAGGCGCCCGACGAGGAAGAAGCGCGGGCAGCAGTCAAGGAGCTGCTTCAGCATGGTGCCCGGGTGATTGTGGTCAGTCTATCCCGGGCGACTATGAATAATGCCAACGAGAGGCGGGTCAGGGAAATAATAACCGATGTCTATCCCAGCCATTATCTGGGAGCGGTGCCCATTCTCTTGTCCACGGAGGTCAGTGCTTCTCCCAGTGACGCGCTCAGGACGAATACCGCCGTTGTCAATGCCTACCTGCACAGGGATATGGTGAGATTTCTATACAAGGCCAAAGAGCAACTGATGAAGATGGGTTATCGGAAGCCCTTACTGGTGGTCCACTCTGGGGGAGGCGCTGCCCGGGTTGCCAAGACAGTGGCGGTTCAGACCTGGGGTTCCGGTCCTGCCGGTGGACTTGCCGGGGCCGTCTTTATGAGCCGGCTCTACGGGGTGAAAAATGCGGTCACCATGGATGTAGGCGGCACCAGCACCGACATTGGTTTGGTGGTTGGTGGCGGATATAACTTTGACTATGAGCCGGTTATAGAGGGGGTCAGGCTGAGTCTTCCTATCATTGAGCTGGTCAGCATCGAAGGTGGGGGTGGCTCTATCATCAGGCCGAGGTTAGATAGCAAGGCTGTCCAGGTTGGGCCGGAAAGTGCCGGGGCTCTACCGGGCCCGGCGGCCTATGATCTAGGCGGCACCGAGCCCACGGTGACGGATGCCTGCATAGTCCTGGGTTACATTGACCCCGACTATTTCCTCGGTGGCCGGAAGAAGCTGAATCAGGAAAACGCCAGGCAGGTCATTGACAAGAAGGTGGCCGGCCCCTTGGGGCTGAGTATGGAACAGGCTTCGCTCATGATAGTCAAGGAAACGGCATTGTTAAGCGCGGACACCCTGAAAGAGATTATGTCCCGGCGGGGGGTCCAGGCCAAGGACTGTGTGCTGTTCGCCTTCGGTGGTGCTGGCGGCATCTTTTGTTACGGTGTAGCCTCGCAGCTTGGCATTGCCCAAATATATTCCTTCTCACTCAGTCCTGTCTTCAGCGCTTTCGGTGTATCCACCATGGATGTGTTACACCGTTATGAGTCGGCAAAAACGGTCACCTTGAGGTCGGGCGGCTCGAATTACCTGTCTCGTCTCGATGACTTCAACAGCGTAGCCCGGCACCTTGAGGACACAGCCCTTCGCGATATGAGAGGGGAAGGTTTTGACCCTTACAAGGTCACTTTCTCCCTGGAGTTAGAGATAGCGGCCCCGGATGGTTCCCATCTTGTGCAATCGCCCCGGGTCTTGCTGGAGTCGGTTGAGGACGTTAAGGCGATATGTGACGCTTACACCCGGCAATTTGCCGGGGGCACGGACATCGTGGTCAGGCTTTTCCGGCTTAATGCCACGGCCCCGGTATCGCATTATCAGTTCCCGGAATATAGTCCGGCAGGTGAGGACCCGGAAGCCGCCTATAAGAGCCGGCGCAAGGTCTACTGGGAAGGCGGCTTTGCTGAAACTAACGTCTACGAACAGAGGCGGCTGCAATATGGGAATGTAGTCATCGGGCCGGCAATCATTGAGAGTGAATATACCACCCTGCTGGTACCACCGCAGCAGAAGTACACGGTGGACAGGTTCCTTAACGGGATTCTGGAAAAAGCATAAGGCGAGCAAAATCTAAAGCCAAGTGTGAGGAGGGAAAAGATGGGGAAAAAGGCACAGATTACAGAGTACCTGGATATAGACCTGGAAAGCGAGATGTGGTGCTGCCACAAATGTGGCAGAGAGCTTATCTCGGCCAGGGATAACTACAAGAAGGGCTGCCTGGTATACGAGAGAGACCCGAGAACGATTTATAATCCCATAATTGAGGAAGGCCGGTGGAGCTTCTCTCCGCCGGCAGACTGGGTGGCCATAGTGGAGTTCTACTGTCCCGGGTGCGGGATAATGGTAGAGAATGAACTGCTGCCGTTAGGTCACCCCATAACTCATGACATAGAGTTAGACATCGATAAGCTGAAGCAGAAACATTTGGGAGTAAAATAAGAGGAGGCCAGAGTTGACAGGTAGTATTAATATCGATATCGGCGGCACCTTTACCGACTGTTTTGTCCTTCTGGATGGCAAGGTGGCCGCGGCCAAGACATCCACCACCGGCTACAATCTCTCTATCGGTTTTATGAGAGCGGTAAGGGAGGCCTCAACTCGTCTGGGCATATCAGTAGAGCAGTTGCTGCAGGGTGTCGACCTGGTTATATATTCGACTACCATCGCCATGAACACACTGCTCCAGAGAACCGGGCCGAAGTTAGGGCTGCTTGTCACCGAGGGCTTTGAAGATATTGTGCCCGTGGGCAAGGGCTCATCATGGGCGGATGCCAGAACCATAAGAGAAATAAGAAATGTCGCCCGGATTGAAAAGCCGGAGCCCTTGATACCGAGAGAGATGACCAGGGGGGTGAAAGAAAGGATTGACTCCGTCGGCAAGGAAATCAGACCGCTGGACGAAGAGGATGTCCTTGATAAGTTGCAGTATTTGGTGGATAACGGGGCTATGGGCTTCGTGGTCTGTCTTCTGTGGTCTTTCATCAATCCGGCTCATGAGAGGCGGATAAAGGAAATTATAAGCCGGGAGTACCCGGAGTCCTACCTGGGGGCGATGCCAGTAGTGCTCTCCAGCGAGGTGTTACCCAAACAGTTTGAATATACCCGGGCGGTAACCACAATATTAAATGCTTACCTGCATCAGTCAATGTGGGAGCAGCTTTCGGGCATGGGTGATGAACTCAGGGATTATGGCTACCAGAGGCCGCTGATGATGGTACACAACTCGGGGGGCATGAGGGAGGTCTTCCATACCACTGCCGTACAGACCTATAACGGTGGGCCGGTGGCCGGGCTCATCGGGGGTGCCTCCCTGGGCAAGGCTCTGGGCTATAGCAACGTGGTGGTGTCCGATATGGGGGGCACCAGCTTCGACCTGGGCACTATTGTCGAGGGCAGCACCCGTTTCTATGAGTTTCAACCTATTATTGACCGCTGGTGGGTGGACATAAGTATGTTGGAGACACGCTCAATTGGTGCCGGGGGAGGGTCTATCGCCTGGCTTAATCCAGCGATAGGTAATCGCCTGGAGGTTGGGCCTCAGAGTGCTGGTTCCATGCCCGGGCCAGCGGCTTATGACCTGGGCGGGGTTGAGCCGACAGTTACCGATGCCGATATCGTCTTAGGCTATATAAATCCTGATTATTATCACGGCGGGCGGATGAGGCTCAACAAAGAAAAGGCCGTAGCCTCCGTAACCGAGAAGATTGCTCGCCCGCTTGGTATAGGTGCGGAACAAGCGTCGCTGCTCATCAAGAATATTGTGGATGCCAGTATGGGTGACATAATCTATAAGGAGACGGCTCTCAGGGGCTACGACCCCAGAGATTTTATCCTCTTCGCTTATGGTGGGGCCGGGTCGACCCACTGCTGTGGCTACGGCTTCCGGGCCGGGATGCAGAAACTGGTCGCTTTCCCCTTCTCTCCGGTCTTTTGCGCCCTTGGCTCAGCTACCATGGACATCTCACATATCTATGAGCAGACAAAGCGGATACCTCTGATTGCCCCGATGACCATGAAGTACCTTGAAGACTATGATGAGTTCAACCAGGTGGTGAAGGGACTCCAGGAAAGAGCGGTCAAGAGCGTGGAGGATGAGGGCTTTCGTCCCCAGGATGTGATCTTCAGTCTGGAGCTGGACATGAAGTACGGGGGGCAACTGCACATCCATCGCGCCAACTCTCCTCGCCTGAGGCTGGACAGCGAAGGGGACGCCAGGGCGGTATACGAGGAGTTTGAGCGTGAGTACAGCGAGCTTTACAGTCGGTATTCCGTTTATCCCCAGGGTGGGGTGGAAATATACAATTTTATCCTGCGGGCGACTATTCCACGCTCGAAGCCGGAGCTGCCGACATATGCTCAAAAAGGTAAGACACCGTCCAAAGAAGCGTTGAAGGGGCAGAGACCGGCTTACTGGGAAGAGTACGGGGATTTCCGTGACACCCGGATCTATGCACAGGAGTTCCTGGAGAGCGGTAACATCATCGAGGGGCCGGCCATTGTCGAGGCCGAGGACACGACTACCGTGCTACCGCCCGGGGTCAGGCTTACGGTGGACAGTTACCATAACCTGATCATGGAGAGGGTATAAAGGAGGGGGGACTGCCATGCGACCGGATAGCAAGACGCTGCTGGAATGGGTCAAACCCTTTCCCCCGACATCTGAGGAGCTTGAGTGCATAAACCGGCTCCGGGC
>CAZNSC010000171.1:0-4833 GCA_964575695.1 uncultured Dehalococcoidales bacterium | reverse complement strand
ATCTACCTGAGGATGATGGGCAGGTAGACCTTACGCAGGGACAAAGTCGGCTCCGGGTCCTCGCCGTCTAACAAACCATCGCCGTCGGTATCGGGGTTGTTGGGATCGGTGCCGCTCTGGTATTCCCCCCCGTTGGTCAAGCCATCGTTGTCCGCGTCGCCATCAGCATCGTCCACCAATGGATCCAGGCCATTATTCACCTCCCAACCATCGGGCATCCCGTCACCGTCACTGTCCGGGTTGGTGGGATCGGTGCCAATTGTGATTTCGACGTCATTAGAAAGCCCGTCGTCATCTGCATCATAGTCAACAGTGACCACGACATCGTCAACGTACCAGCCGTCCGCCTGACCGCTGCTGGTTGTATCCAGGTAGAACCTGAATTCCACGTTGTCAGCACCGATGACCGGTGCTAGTAACACCTGATCGGAGACCCATCCGGTTGTGGTGCCAGTGTACGTAGCGACAGTGGTCCAGTCAACCTGACCGTCAGCTCTCGCCTGCAGTTTTCCTAGATCCCCTTCCGTATTGATGTCATAGCAGCCCTCGAATGAGACAATGGGTGCAGCACTGTTGGTCAGGGCAATGGCCTTGCTGGTCAACCAAGTATCGGTTGAACCATAGTTACTGTCGGGGCTGTCCGTCCAGGAATGTAACGGGCTGTGTGAAGCTGCGTTGGTCAGCCCCCATGTGGTCTCGCCCGTGTTCCAATTGCTGGTGTCACCTTCCATCCCATCAATAAAGACGACGTCACTACCCAGCCCCCCGTCGAAGTCAGTAAAGGAAAAGGCGGACGTTTCATAGGCCACGTCTGTTTCGTCAATGACAGTATAGCCATTGCCAAATAGAACCTTTAATGCAATCAGTTTGTAAGGGCCGTTAGCCTTAAAGGCATTGATAGTTTGCCCCGCAAACGAGATGGTCAAATCCTGCGAACCAGGACTCAGATGAACTGGATCACTGGTCTCCCAGGCAACTAACGCGCCGCTGCTACTTTCCAACCAGCCTTCCAGCCGATATTCGCCTTCCACCGCAATGGCTGTATTTACAGTAAAGTCCAGGCTATCAAAATCCCCATCCTGATCGGCGTCTGTGGCGACCGCGCTAACCACAGTGGGTGTCACCGATTGGGCGCTCTCCAGCGCAGCTATGCCCAGGTGGTACAGTGGGCCGATGGTATGAGCATCAGGGCTGAAGGGAGTTTGTGCCTCGTCAGAGTCGATGATCTCACCTTTGGCGTTGTATAGAAATACATTGCCCAGGCGATAGGCCGTCACATCACCCAGGAGCGCATTGAATTGCAGCGAAACCTGCCTGTCGGAACCGGTCCAACTGGCCGAAGCCACGACCTCCCCCGATCCATCAACCAGGTCAGCTTCGACGCGATAGATACCACTTTCGGTAATGTCGAGGCCGGTGTTGACGATTAAGGTGTCGAAGTAGCCATCCTTGTTCGTATCGTAGGCCTGGTGAGTGTAAACGTTGGACAAACTGGCACCTAAGTTCTCAAAGTCGCTAAGCCGGTACGCCGCCGTCGTGTAAGCAGGCTCCATCGAGTCCAGCCGGCTAAGCCGCAACTCAATCGGATCGGAATCGAGAGGAAGATCCGAAATCCACACATATGTCACCTGGTAAGGACCATCTACCTCTGCCTGCGAAATAGTCCTGCCGTCGAAGGCAAGCTGCACTGTTTGTGTACCTGCTTCGAGATGGACGGATCTGAGAGCCTGAGCGATGCCCTTTATGCGCGAGTAGTTGTCAAACTTGTCGCTGTCAATAAGCGCACCGATGGTATAGTCGCCAGGCCGGGTGGCATTGACTTCGACCTCAATCACCAGCCGGTCGAAGCGACCATCACCATCCAGGTCAACCCCGTAATCAGCTCTCACCTGGCCGAGTTCAACTACCTGCTGTGCCTCCTTTAATATAACCGGCAAATAAGGTATGGTCGCTGTATTCAGAGAAACGGAAGTAGACTTCGCATTATCTATATTCTGAGAGGCAGGCGCAAAAGCAGGCTCATTAATTGCCGTGGCCGTAGGCGTTGGGGTGTAGTCAGGCCAAGAGCTGGTCCCCAAACCGGATGCTTGAGCAGCAGTGGGCGTGGGTGTAGGAGTACTGGCGGGCACAGAACTAACCCCAAAACCAGACACTTGAGTAGTTGTGAGCGTAGACGTAGGTGTATTGGTGGGTGTGGGCGTATTGGTAGATGTAGGGGTAATGGTAGGGGTAGGGGTAATGGTAGGGGTAGGTGTGTTGGCGGGCCACGGTAGCACATACAGCGGGTCTCCGATGTCAGCCGGCTCCTGACTCCACCCCCAGTATGGCTTGGCCAAAGTGTCTACCCAATCCCACCTTACGATCTGATGCTTATTGTAGTTGCCT
Source organism: uncultured Dehalococcoidales bacterium (assembly GCA_964575695.1). Classification (GTDB taxonomy): domain Bacteria; phylum Chloroflexota; class Dehalococcoidia; order Dehalococcoidales; family W111; genus CAZNSC01. The sequence continues at coordinate 2,448 of CAZNSC010000171.1, read as the reverse complement.
ATTAGGTAGTCCCACTGCGCCCCCTGACCCCAAAACGTGTTCGTATCTTCCATCTCCCAATTTGATTTGCCAGCCAGGATCATGTCGCCCCTGTATTCTCTGTAACGCCAATCGGAACGAAGTGTAGGAACAAGGATACCGCCTATGAAGTCTTCAGGGGACTCGTTCTCTCTCCTATAGGCTCGCATGACCTTCCAATCGTTGGGTAATACCCACACCTCCGTTGAGTAGTCAAACAGTACGTTACCCACCACATATTGATCCCAGTCTACCCCAACCGGTCGCGCAGGGATACCCGCCGCACGGGCAAAACCAGTCAGGACATTAGAATGAGTCGAGCATTGTGCCTGATGATCGGGTGAATGTAGTGCAGACCACATGCTGTATCTTAAGGACATATCTTCGAATATGAATGTCTCATCCACATGGTGCCCCAAAGCAATCACGGCACTCTCTTGGTCGCTATAGCCATTGATCGTGTCAATGACGTGATCCTCAAAGACATACGGCTTGTACTGATCGGTCTGAAATCTATACCCGTAGCCACGGGACCTGTGGTAAGGCTCGTAAAGGTCCCACACAGTTTCAGCCGTGACGTAAAAGATGGAATACTCATCTCTGACATTGTCTGGGTTATCGCTGTACAAAAATGCCTCACTATCCCCCTCGCTCATATTGGGCGGTAACTCGAAGATAACGTACAGATTCAGGCTCTTGCTCCAGGAGCCCTTCTCCAGGACAACTGTGTATTTGCCCACCGTCCCTCCGGGGGGGATGGTGATCTTCCAACGCCCCAAACCACAAGCCTGTTGTAGCTCTGCGCTCAAAGGAGTCAAGGAGCTGATGCTGGGATCAATCCGGATGGTCGCAGCGGCAGGGCCGCCCACGTAAAAGGTTGCCCCGCGACGCACGACGACGGCGCTAGAGTCAGGATTCGTAATGTATTTGTCGCCGTGTTTCTGCCAGACGAAATACTTGCTGGTCTTCAGGTCCTTGTTATATTCTACGTAGATCCCGGGACTCGTAGCGTCAAGAGGGTCCGTATCGAACAACTGCTCTTGACCATCGGTGAGACCATCATGGTCAGTGTCGGGGTCAGCAGGGTCAGTTTGAAAACAACTGATTGCATTACACCAGCCGCTTTCCTCGACATTATCGGCCAACCCGTCGAAATCCCCATCGGGTGACGGAGTCTGCGTATTCACCTGAAGCTGGGGAGACGTCGCACCAGAACTGATAACTGGACTCGGCTGATGATCAACAGAGGATAGCTCCAGTATTGGAGCGAATCGGAAGGCCGACGCCAGCCAGCAAAATAACAGGATAAAAGAAATGACGCGCTTCCCCATTGGTTACTCTCCTACCTTATGAATTCGGAAGGGCTTTAGTAATAGGAACAGATAAAGATGTAGAATACTAAGCCATTTTAGCCCAACTTCATTAGAAGTTTGTTAGGACTTTCTTAGTTCGCAATTAGAGTCTGTCGCCAACACGACGAAAAGACCCTAAGGATTTGAGGAAATCCTTAGGGTCTCATGCCTGGAATGTGGGACAGCCATCCTACAACTGTCACATTCCCTACAGATCACGAACCTCCCTTAAAGATCGAGGGCAGGTAAATACCTCCCTGGTCAGGCACGCCGTCGGCGTCGGAGTCCTCGTCGAGCCAATCAGGGACACCGTCGCCATCGGTATCGACCGGGGTATCCAGACAGCCAACGCCAGGTGCTGCGCAGCCAGATTCCTCCCGGTCGGAGATACCATCCCCATCAGAGTCGTTGTCAAGATAGTTCGGGATACCATCGCCGTCGGCATCATTGTCCTGGCAATTAAGCAGGCCATCGTTGTCCGTATCCATCTCAGGCGGGCTGGTGGGATCGTTAGGGGTACAGAGAGGAGTGTCACCAGCGTAGTACTCATCAGCAGTGAGAATGCCGTCCGCGTCGGCGTCCGGATCTCCGGTGATGGTCACATCATCAATGTACCACCCCTCTGCAGTGCCACTGCCGTCGGAAGAGAGGCGGAACCTGGCCCTCAGAGACGTGACCACATCCGTGCTATCTAACTTCGCGCGTTCACTGTGCCAGCGCCGAGTTCCGTCCGTATTCGCCAGCACTCTGGCCCACGCCCCACCGTTAACTGAGATCTCTACATAACCGTGGTCGTTTGCCTCCAGGGCATAGCAACTCTGAAATCTCACAACCGGCTCGGTCAGCTCTGGTACGTCTATGGAGACAGTAGTCAATGACACGTTCGCGTTATTGTGATAATCTCCATTGGGACTATCCGTCCACGAATGGGATGGGCTGCGAGAGGAACGGGTCGTGCGGCTCCAAGGAGAATCCGGCCTCCACTGGCTACTACCGCTTTCCATATCATCTTCAAAGATATCTGTTGTCTCGCTGTACGTATGCGTATAGACTGAGGTAGTGTATGCGACATCTACCT
>CAZNSC010000170.1:0-4924 GCA_964575695.1 uncultured Dehalococcoidales bacterium | reverse complement strand
GGCGTACGAAGCAACCAAAGGCATCGCCCAAGATATCGGTGATGTGCTCACCTACGCCCTGTATCCTACCACCGGGATGCGCTTCCTGAGATGGAAGTACGGGTTGGAGACACCGCCCCCCGAGGTAAAGCCAAAGACCTTAGAGGATGTAAAGCGCGAAGACGAGCTTATCGCTGAAGCTAAGGCCGGCAAGCTGTCACAGAAAGAAACACGAGCACCTAGGCCGGGCATCAGGACTTTCAATGTGTATGTGGGGAATGAGGTTTACAGCGTTGGTGTGGAGGCAACGGACGGGGCGCCACTGGCGACACCTGTTGTTACCCCGATAGATGACCCACCGCCCGCGATGATTGAGGAGGCGACCGCTATTCGGGCACCACTGCCTGGCGTAATAATCCGCTACGAAGTTGGGGTGGGAGACGAGGTCGAGGCTGATGATGTTATAGTTATCCTCGAGGCAATGAAGATGGCTAACGCCATATCCAGCCCGGTCGACGGGCGGGTTAAAGCCATAAACTTCAAGCCTGGTGACAGTGTTGAACGTGATGCTGTCCTGGCGATAATCAGCTAGAATAGGAGCCAGCCGAGTTGCCGGGCACGGTCTGCTATGGGGAAAACATTAGCTGAGAAGATACTCAGTCAAAAGTCAGCCAGTGAGGCTAGGGCAGGGGATATTGTTATTGCCGAGGTAGACCTGGCCTTTGTCCAGGATACGACCGGGCCCCTGACCGTAAAGCAATTTGAGGCTGCCGGATTTAGGCGCCTGGCTAACCCACAAAGGACAGCCCTCTTCCTTGACCATGCTGCCCCCAGCCCCAACCGTGAGCTAGCCAATGACCATAGACTGCTGCGCCGTTTCGCCCAAGAAACGGGGTGCCTCATGTTCAATGTCGGCGATGGTGTCTGCCACCAGATTGTGGCTGAATCCCTGGCCAGACCCGGCGACGTCATCATCGGTGCCGATTCCCACACGGTGACCGCTGGCGCGCTGGGTGCCTTTGCCACCGGCATGGGCTCCTCGGACACAGCCGTCGCCTTCGCCCTGGGCAGGACCTGGCTCCGGGTCCCAGAGAGCATCAAGGTAGTGGTCAACGGCAATTTCGGTGACGGCGTTGGGGCCAAAGACCTCATCCTTTACCTTATTGGGCTGATTGGCGCCGACGGCGCCACCTATAAGTCACTGGAATTCAGTGGCGCTACCGTGAACAGTATGAGCCTGTCGCAGCGGCTCACCATAGCCAACATGGCCGTGGAAGCCGGGGCCAAGGCAGGGCTATTTCCGGCAGATAAGCCCACCCGGGATTATCTGACCAATCAAGGGCGAGGTAACCATTACCAGACCATCTTCCCGGATGCCGATGCCCACTATGAGCAAACTATCAATATTAATGCTGCTGACCTTGAGCCTGTAGTCTCCCGGCCTCATGCGGTAGATAACACCGCCCCGGCCAGAAAACTTAAGGGAACCAGGATTCAGCAAGTATTTATCGGCACCTGCACCAACGGGCGGCTGGAAGACCTGGCGATAGCGGCCAAGATTTTGAACGGGAGGAAATGCCACCCGGAGACCAGGCTGGTAGTTGCGCCGGCATCACGCCAGGTTCTGTTGGCCGCCATTACGGCCGGCCATATTCAAACCCTGGTTGGCGCCGGAGCGCTTATCTTGCCACCGGGGTGCGGGGCATGTCTCGGTGTCCATCAAGGGGTACTCGGCGACGGGGAATCCTGCCTGTCAACGGCTAACCGGAACTTCAAGGGGCGGATGGGTAACCCGGAGGCCTTCATCTATCTTGCCAGTCCGGCTACCGCGGCGGCTACGGCTATCACGGGCGAAATTACCGACCCGAGAGAGGTGACTTAGACTTTATGGAGAAAAGCAGGCTCCAGAGAATGAATCTAGAGTCTGGGAAGAAGAGTATTCTTCAGAAGGACAGTTCAAATGCTCAGGGGTAAGGCATTCAAATTCGGCGATAGTATCTCCACCGACCACATCACACCCGGGCGTCTGGCCCATTTGAGGAGCAACCTTCCTGAGCTGGCAAAGCACGTCCTGGAGGATGCCGACCCAACCTTTGCCTCCCGGGTAAAGCCGGGGGACTTTATCGTTGCTGGCAGTAACTTCGGGCTTGGCTCCAGCCGGGAGCATGCCCCGCTGGTTATCAAACTTGCCGGAGTAAACGCTGTTCTGGCGAAATCGGTAGCCCGGATATTCTTCAGAAACGCCATCAACTCAGGGCTACCGGTACTACTGTGTGACACCGACAAGATCAACGACGGGGATGAGCTGGAGATAGACCTGTCGGCGGGCACGGGCACTGATATAACCAATGGTAATCAGTTGATTTTTGGCAAAATTCCTGAGGTCATGCTTGGTATCCTCGATAAAGGCGGGCTTATCCCTTATATCCAGAAATATGGCGACTTCAGGCTATAATAGGCTGAAAGAGAGACTCCAATGGCTCACAATGTTACCCTTATCCTAGGTGATGGTATCGGCCCTGAAGTTACGGAGGCGGCGAAACGGGCTCTGGAAGCGACCGGGGTCAGCTTCCACTGGGAGTTGGCTTATGCCGGTGATGCTGCCCAGGATATGTTCGGCACACCCCTCCCGGATTATGTGCTGGAGTCAATCAGGAAAAACAAGGTTGCCTTCAAAGGGCCGATTACTACCCCGGTAGGCTCCGGTTTTAGAAGTGTTAATGTTGCCCTGCGCAAAGAATTGGACCTTTATGCCTGTGTTCGCCCGTGCAAGACCTATCCCGGGGTTCCCTCGCTCTATAAGGATGTTGACATTGTTATCGTAAGGGAGAATATAGAAGACCTCTACGCCGGTATCGAGTTCGAGGAAGGCTCCCCTGAAGCCGCGAGGCTGATAGAGTTAATCCTAGAGACAAAGGGACAGGCAGTCAGGATAGACTCTGGCTTCAGCCTGAAGGTGATCTCGGAGACGTGCAGTCAAAGAATCGTCAGGTATGCTTTTGAATATGCTCGCGCCCATAAAAGAAAAAAGGTAACGGCGATGCACAAAGCCAACATCATGAAATTCTCCGATGGTCTGTTCCTGGCTGTTGCCCGGGAAGTGGCTAGAGGATATCCTGATATTGAGTTTGAGGATAGAATCGCGGATAATATGAATATGCAACTGGTGAAAAAGCCGCAACAGTTTGAAGTGGTGGTGGCGCCCAACCTTTATGGGGATATTGCTTCTGACTTGTGTGCCGGGCTGGTAGGTGGACTGGGAGTCGCCCCCGGGGTTAATCTGAATGATGAGATAGCTGTCTTTGAGCCAGTGCACGGTAGCGCACCAAAGTATGCCGGGCAGAACAAGGTTAACCCCATGGCAATGATGCTCACCGGGGTGATGATGCTCCGCCACCTTGGCGAAACAAAAGCTGCTGAGCGACTGGAAAAAGCCATCGCCGCGGTGATCGCTGAGGGCAAGAAGCTCACCTATGACTTGAAACCTGGTGCCCCAAGTAACCAGATAGCCACCACCTCAGAGGTGGCCGATGCCGTAATTGAGAAACTGGAGAAATCAGGCAGTCCCTAAGGAAGGTCGAAGAGGGGCGAAACCCCTCTTACATAACCCGTTTCCCCTCACTTGATAATGTACGGGAACAAAGGAGGCAGGTTAATAAATAAGATCAGTATTATTGGTGCCGGTAATGTCGGCGCTACCTTGGCCCAGCGAATTGCCGAGCGAGGCTATGCTGACATCGTCCTGTTGGACATCATTGACGGGCTACCTCAGGGTAGAGCGCTGGATATTCTTGAGTCAGCCCCGGTCGTCAACTTTGATAGCCATATTATCGGGACTAACCGGTACGACGAAACGGCTAACTCTGAGATAGTAATCATTACCTCTGGAGCTAGCCGAAAACCGGGTATGACCCGCGACGAGCTAGTGGTGACTAATAAGAATATCGTCTCCGAGGTTGTAAGCAATGTAACAAAGCACTCACCCGAATGTATCATTATTATGGTTACCAATCCGGTAGATGCCATGACCTATCTTGCCCTACGCACCAGCCACTTCCCCAGAAATAGGGTCTTTGGCTTGTCCGGTGTCCTGGATACCGCCCGGCTGAGAAGCTTCATCGCCACCGAGCTCAATGTCTCGCCCGCCGATGTCTTCGCCTGTGTCCTGGGGGAGCACGGCAGGAATATGGTGGTTATACCCAGGCTATGCACCGTTGGTGGCACACCGATAACTGAAATCCTGCCCCCGGAGACTGTTTACCAACTGGTCAAGCGCACTGTAGGGGGCGGTGCTGAGATTGTCGGGTTGCTAAAAACGGGCAGCGCCTTCTACGCACCATCGGCCGCCGTTGCCCAGATGGTGGAGACGGTAATTCTGGACAGGAACAGCATCCTGCCCTGTGCCACCTTTCTGGACGGAGAATACGGGATTAAGGACACAGTCATCAGTGCACCGGTAAAGCTGGGCAGGAACGGCATTGAGCAAGTAATCGAGCTGGAGCTGAACCCCGACGAAAAGCAGGCCCTCAGCGCCTCCGCCGAGGCCGTTAAGCAGCTTATAAACACCATGAAACTGAGCTAGGCTAAGGCCTAATACAGATGACCTAGAAGGACCGGGCGAAGCCCCCTCCTGCATAATTCTCCCCCCTCCTTTAAAAATTCAGTACAACCCCATGCCCCGTAACCCCTTCCCCTTGACAAGGGGAAGGGGAAGATTTATTTTTAGAGGGGCTGGCGCCCCTCTATACTCCCTTGGTATTATGAGAGATAGGCGAAACTTAAAGAGAGGCAAAGCTATTACCCAAAACACCTCTCTCTTTAGAAGGAACATATATACTGGAGAAAACCCAGAGAGAGGCAGAGCCTCTCCCAAAACACCTCTCCTTACGAGGGGCATATACCGGAGGAAGGAATGTCAAAGAGAGGCGCAGCCTCTCTTACAAAA
>CAZNSC010000169.1:0-5050 GCA_964575695.1 uncultured Dehalococcoidales bacterium | reverse complement strand
GTCCAGTCCAGAATATTGAAGGGGTGAGCCCCACCCCACCAGCCGGGGGTATTGGTGGGGAACCTGCCGTGTGCTGTCCACAGGTAGCCCTCATACTGCCCCAGGCAAAAGTACTCGGCTATCTCCTCAGGGTAGCCCACGCCTTTGAACACGGCCATATCCTTACCGCTGGAAAATACAAAGCTGTCACACAACTGCGTATTGATTTCCATTACCCGGTCGACAACATAGTCGTCCTCTGACTTATCCCCGGCCTGGTGCTGGCCCACCTCAACAAAGTAGCGCCATACTAGCGGGGGATTCACAATTTTGGGTGTCGGTCGTGTCGGCACCTCCTCGGCATGAACCAGGTCAAACTTATCCCCGAGAAAGGCTTCTGTCTCCTGCTGTCCTTTCCGGCTCAGGTACATGATGTGCAAAGCGTACAGGTCAGCATAGTCGGGATATAAGCCGTAGATGGCAAAGCCGCCACCCAGACCATTGCCACGGTCATGCATATTGGCAATAGCCCTGATGATGCCTTCCCCAGAAAACCTCCTTCCCGATGTATCCATAGCCCCGAATATGGAGCAGGCATCAATTACCTTATCGTCGTGGTGAGGGTTATTCATCTGCCCAATATCTTTCACAGCCGTACCTCCTATAATTAGAATCCTATTCCCCTATTGACATTTCCCCGGGTGGCTCAAGCGGGATTGTCGCAGACACCGAGCCTGAAGGCGGTATCCCCAGGCGCTGGCGCCACATTTGTTCCGGCAGCGAGGCGAGACCGAAATCGTCAGCGATGAGCGCCTGCTTAAAACCGTCGACATTTACCCTGTCCTTCATCAGACTGAAGACTATGCCCGATTTCTCGATACTACCGACAAAGACCATGCCCACCAGCAGTCCGTCTTTCAACACCACCTTGCGGTAGGTACCGCCGTTCTTCCTGCTGATTGCCTCGTAGCCATCATCAGGCGGGGTCACCATTCCGGCAGAGACGACAGCCGACCCGAAATATTTCATGGAATTCATCGCCGCCCCACCCTGATATTGAGTCGGGATACCTGCCATATTGAACCCGGCAACTCTCCCCCCAATGTAAGCGCCGGGCCAGATAGGGGTGAGCCGGTTGTCGCCGTAGACGAAATCATAAGCCTCAGTGGCATCACCGCAGGCATAAACACCGGGGCTGGATGTCGCCATATAGCGGTCAACGACTATACCACGATTTACCCTTATCCCGGTTCCCGTCACAAGTTCAATACGAGGTCGGACACCGATAGCCACTATCACCAGACCACACGGGACCCGGCGGCCATCGTCCAGCGTCACGCTACCGGCAACATTTGCCGAATCACCACTGATTGCAACCACGGTATGATCGGTTATGATGTTCACTCCAACCTGCCTGAGGACAGCCGCCTCCAGAGCGGACGCCTCCTCATCAAGGATAGTGTTCAGAATCCGCTCCTTCATCTCAACGACGGTAACCTCGACCCCCCGCTTTACCAGCGCTTCGGTGACACTGACCCCGATCAGACCGCCTCCAATAACCACTGCCTGCCCTGTCCCATTGAGGAACCGGTCAATCGCCTTGGCATCATCGAGAGCGGTGAAGGTAAAGACCCCCTTCCTGCCGATGCCCTCAATCTGGGGAACGATCGGCGAACCGCCGGTGGCCAATAGCAGCTTTTGCCAAAGGATTCTATCCCCATCGTCAAGCTCAACCGCATGCTCACTGACATCAAGCCGCTCTACCCTTCTGCCGAGGTAGGTATGAATACCATTCTTCTCGTAGAAATCCGCCGGTCGAAACAGCATCCTCTCCAGGGAACAACCCTCAGCCAGGTATTCCGAGATGAGCGGCCGGGAATAGGCGGGATAGGGCTCGTCGGAGACCATGATGATAGACCCTGTTTTGTCTACCTCGCGTATCGCCTCAGACGCACCGATGCCCCCGGCCGAGTTGCCGATAATCAGGTATTTTGCCCTGCTCTTTGCCATTCTGTACCTACCCCATTCATTTGCCGCTTGGTCTGTCGGACAAAGCCAGCTTTATGAAATTATCATACATTCTCAACCCGAACTCGCCGCTCTTCTCGGGATGAAACTGGGTCGCCACCAGATTCCCCTGAGCAATTACACTGCACATCGGAATGCCATAGTCAGTCTCACCGGCCACCAGCGATTTGTCATCCGGCTCCACATAGTAGCTATGGACAAAATAGAAGTTGGCCTCGTCTGGTATTCCCTCAAACACGGGGTGGGAAATCCTCTGCCTTACCTGGTTCCACCCCATGTGGGGAATCTTCAGCCCCGAAGGAAGCCTCTTTACCTTTCCAGGGATGATGCCCAGACAATCATGCCCGCCGCCCTCTTCCGTGCTTGTAAACAGAACCTGCAGCCCGATACAGACGCCGAAGAAGGGATAGCCCTCGGAAATAAGCTGGCAGACAGCACTAGCCAATCCCAGTGCCTTGAGGTTTTCCATGGTATCAGCGGCGGCACCGACGCCGGGCAGGATAACCGCCCGGGCATCAAGCACCTCGCTGGGGCTGCTGGTTACCTTCGGCTGGTAGCCCAGTTTGGTGATGGCATTAGCCACACTGCGCAGATTGCCCGCGCCGTAGTCAATGATAGCAATCATTTTCCCCTCATCCATTAACCTCTTTCACCTCGGCATACACCAGCGCCTCGTTGGGGCAGTTGGCGACACATACCGGCACCTCCTCCCCGGGACAGAGGTCACATTTGGCTATCCTCCCCCGATGTGTGTCCTGTCGTATCACCCCAAACGGGCAAGCCAATATGCAGGTCCAGCACCCGACACACCTCGCCTCATCCACAGTGACGATGCCACTGCCCGGCTCTTTCTGGAGGGCCCCGGTAAGACAGGCATAGACACAAGGGGGTTCCTCACAATGACGACACGGCACCGAAAAGGAAACCGGCTTCCTTTCCTCAACGCACAACCTCGGCAGAGAGGGCGGGGACTCCTGCTTGAAGGCCTTGATTAAGTCCCGGGACCGTGCATGGCCTGCCCGACAGTACACCTCGCAGAGATGACAGCCAATGCAAGCCTCCTCCTTGATACGAATCTGCTTCACCCAGACACCTCTTTCTTTTTCAGTAGACCGCAGCCGCCCTAGCTAACGGCATACGGTAATCGGTTACCGCATCCTATATTATCACACTTTTCCCGCCTTGTCAATACCCTGCCCCAAAAAATATAAAAAATAATCGTCTTTTGATCCATATTGTATGCCGGCGGTGCAATCCGCCGTCTCAGCTTTGCACGGACACACAGGCATTGAGCGGAAATAGAGTGGCCATAGTTGCCGCATAGTTCACCAGCCAAAAATCGCCTAAACCAAAATATTAACCCTCACACATATCCTGAAACAGCGCCCCTGCCAAGGCACAGCTATTGACAACCCCCATCTTCAGTCCTATAATCTCTGAATCAGGCAAAGACACGAATAGCGCCCGAAAGGAGACTGGAAATGGCTGACGCGAGCTATGATGCCGTGATAATTGGAGGGGGCAACAAGACCTTAATCACGGCCATGTATTTAGCCAGATATGGCGGTATGAAGGTCGGCATATTTGAGAAGAGGCACGAGGCCGGGGGGGGCTGGTGTACCGACGAAGGCGCGGCACCCGGATTTCTGGCCGATTATCATGCCACCTCGGTCACCACCGGCTATCACCTGACTACGACACGAGACTTCCCCGAATGGCGCCAACTGGGAGGCGAGATAAGCAATGTCAAGGTGGGCACCGGGGCAATTTTTAAGGAGGATGATTCCAGCATCGTCGTCTACAGCAACAAAGCCGACCCGACCGGGGAACTCACTGCCAAGTCCATCGCCAGATTTTCCGAAAGGGATGCCGAGACCTGGCTCAAGATTCAGGAGCTAAATCGCCGGGTCTTTGTCCCCTACTACCTGGAGTGGATTCATAACCCGGCGGTGCCCGACGGACCTGACGCCATGGACCGACTGATAGCTGACCCCCAGGCAGGCATCGACCCCTCCTGGCTATTCAAATCACCTCTGGAGGTGCTGCGGGATGTCTTTGAAAGTGACGCCTTTATCGCCATGCTGCTTAGAGACAACCAGTCAATGATAGATGCCCCGCCAAGCGAAGGGGGTATGGGGCTGCACATTCTGCTCATGGTACTCACGGCACCGACCTACCGGGAAGTAATCGGGGGTACTCATAACTGGGCTCACGCGGCAGTGAAAATCATCCTTGGCGAGGGCGGCAAGGTATTTACCAACAGCGAGGTGGACCGGGTTATCATCGAAAATGGGCAGGCAAAGGGAATCCGGCTCGCCGACGGTTCCCAGATAGAAGCCAGGAAAATGGTAATCAGCGGCCTCGACCCCTACAACCTGTGCTTCAGGCTGATCGGCAAGGAACATCTAAGCTGGCAAACACTGAGGCGGGTTGAGAACCTGGAGCGGCGGGACACCTGCATCACCTGGTATACCTGGGCGCTGCATCAGGCACCCCACTACACCGCCAGCCGGGACAACCCCGATATCGACGGAACCTACGAACTAAACATAATCAGCAAAGACCCCGAGGCGCTCGACCGCTTGAAGGCAATGAGGTGGATAGGCATCCAGCCCAGGGAAAAAGACCTCCAGCTGACCGTCTTTTGCCACTCTGCCGATAAGACGCGCGCCCCTGAGGGCAAGTGCTCAATAAAGACGGAGCAGTTTGTTTTGCCCGCTGACGCTCTCACCGAAGAGGAGTGGCTGGAATTCAAGAAGCAACACGCTGAGGACGTAATGAATCTATGGCAACGGCACGCGCCCAATATGACCTGGGATAATGTTATCGGCTATGTGCCACTAACCCCTTATGACCACTGCCGCCTGGCGAATATGGCACCCACCGGCAACTGGGCAGTTATTGATGGCGGCTATCCCAGCCAGTACGGGCGCTTTCGGCCGGTGCCCGAGCTGGCGGGTCACCGCACCCCAATCAAGAACCTGTATGCCACCGGTGCCGCCTGGCACCCTTACGGTGGAGCCGGCTGCTCGCAGGGCTACAC
>CAZNSC010000168.1:0-5085 GCA_964575695.1 uncultured Dehalococcoidales bacterium | reverse complement strand
GAAGAGAAGGATACTACCTCCAAAGATCAATCTTCTAGGTCCCCAACGATCAACAAGTAGTCCCATGACTGGAGCAAGAAGGCCTATCTCAAGCCCACGTAATGAAGCAGCAAGTGATATTTGGGCATAGCTCCAGCCGAATTCATTTGCAATAGGTTCAATAACTGCAGTAAAACCGAAATGTACAACACCGCCGGTATAGAGCATTATGAGTAAGCAAGCTCCAATGATATACCAACCGTAGAAAATTTTATTGTGTCTTTGTATTTGATCTTTCACTTTCTATTCATTCAATATCCATGGTATTACAATGTATGTAGTCAGCAACAGTAAGACAATCGGGACTTCGGAAAAAGTGGACACTTTCAAGGCCATGCCCCTACTTCCTGACGGTCATATTATAATCGCTTCTTGCTGGGAATGTCTTACTGTTCAAGATTTGGTCACAATGCCGATGCGGACTCAGACCTACAAAAACGGTCACCGCTACTACCGAGAACATCACCAGTCAAGAAGTCTGGCCGTTTCTCCCACTCACGGCGGCTCGATACCCTGTGAACTGGCCGATAACCAGGTGACCAGACTAGTGGAGGCGATAGAGCTCGGCCCCCGGTGGCTGGAAGATGTGCTGGCCATCATCAGCCTCACGGATGAGGTGGAGAGGGTCAGGAAGGAACTCCAGACAGCCCAGGAGAAGCTGCGCCGCATGGCGAAGGCTTATGTCGATGGTCTCATCCCCGATGAGGAGTACCGCCAGCAGAAGAGGCTGCTGAAGACCGAGCTTAAGTCGCTGGTGGTGCCCCAGGCGAATGCGGCTGAGGAAGCTGGGAACCTGATTCAGAACTTGCCCAGGTTATGGACTGGGGCCAACCTTGATGAGCGCCCGAAGACCAGTTTTGACCCCTATCATACCACGCTTGAGACTTCATAGCTTTTGGCCATTATTCAGGGTGACCCGGAAGGACAATCATACGCACGACAGGCTATTCATGCCTATGTGATAGGCATCATTATTCCCTAGAGGAATCGATGCCTTAATTCGTGTACCCTTCCCGAGGTTTGATTGAATCTCTAGCTTGCCGCCAAGTAGTTCAGCACGTTCCTTCATGCCGATTAGTCCCAACTTGTCACTGGCAGCGATATCATCTAGATGGGTTGGTACAATAAAACCCTTGCCATTATCCTGGATATCTAGACTAACCTCTTTGTCCGCAAACATTATCCTTGCAATCACTCTTGTCGCTCCGGCGTGGTGAACAACATTGGATAGCACCTCTTGAGTAATTCGGAACATGCCTATCTCCAAATCGGGCGGCAGGCGCCGCTCCTCTCCGGTTGTCTTTAGCTGGGCCTCCATCCCGGTCCGTTCGATGTAATCCGTCAATAATTTGCGGATGGCAGCTACCATGCCAAGGTCCTCCAATATAGTAGGGCGGAGTTCTCTGACGAAATCCCGTAGTCCTGTTGTCGCCCGCTCAGCGGTTTTTCTCGCCTCTTGCAACTTTCCCATTATCGTTGGCGGCAGAGACGGGCTACTCTTGATAGTGTCCAAGTCCTGGCAGAGTAAGACCAGGGTTTGAATTGACTCATCATGAAGGTCACGGGATATTCGCTGACGCTCCTCCTCCTGAGCCTTAATTACGTGAGCAGCGTAAGCTTTCGCTCGTTGCTCTGCTCCCCTTTCCCGGTCGACACGCTGCCCTATAAAGACCGACACGGCAATCAAAACAGCCATCTGCAATATCACCCCTAACCACCTCTCCAAGCCCTGATGCCAGAAGACCCAGTTCGGAATAGTAATGATTAAGACCCAAATCGCGGTGGCAATCGAACCGGCGAAGCCGAAGCTGAGAGCAGCATACGCCACAGGCACAAAGAACAGGCTGATGGGCAGGTCAACTTAACGCGCCCCCCAAAAAGGAGTCCAGTTATAATGTTAGGCTGGAACCTAGAAAGGGGGAATGAATGGTCAAGAAGGGACATACACCGGAGCAGATTATCAGTAAGCAGAGGGAAGCAGAGATTTCTCAACCAGGGTGCCACTATCGGAGAAGCCAGCAGGAAGTTGCAGCTACAGCCTGAACCTGAACAATACTCTTCTGTCATAGTACGTCCTAAAGCTTTATTCAAGCAGATCGTCGTAATTTCATTGAAATTAGAGTACACAGAAGTTCCCAAGATTAGTTGCGGCCTCATCTATGCCAAATCATAGTTGAGCAGAAATACTGTTATAGTAATCATTATCCCAAGTCCAATGATGACCCACATTTTCACGCTCCCCTTCGCGATGCCAGTCTCCCGACGGCAAAGTCTGCCTTCTCTTCGGGCTTTGACATCCATAGCAATTCCTACTGCCACTCCTGCACCAACGCCAATATATAGACCAACAAGATCATCAATGGCGATGACCAAAGGCAAGCCGATAGCAGTACCGAATGCCACTCCTAGTCCCCTGTAAGGGCCCCCACTAACCAGTCTATGTTGCTGTTGCAGGTGACCGACAATCCGTTTGATGGATTCGAAGTGGCTCTTATCCCTTCCCTTGTCTGCCGCCTGACCAAGATTATCAATGTCCTGGATAAGTTTTGTCACATCCTGCTGAAATAGCTGACATTGCCAACACAAGCCAGAAAACTGAACAAGTCTTTCAGCCATATATGGAAGCATCCTCACCCTATATCTCTTATAGTCCTTCTCACTTAGCCTGTCTGCGAGTGCATCGTGCTTCTTCCGGATGCTCTCATACCAATCGTTGTGAAGTTGCATGTAAGAAATTACCCTTGGATGCCCTTACTCCCTGTCTTATGTTACTGCTCTGGCGACCCCGACGCAAACGCTAAGAGAACTGGCCGCGCACTTCCAAATCCCCGGTTCAAATCAAATTGCTGCCACCTTTGTTCACTTCTGTCCTATTGGCGGCATTAATCCAAGTTGTTGTAGTAATGAATGCATATCCCAATAATCTGTTTCACGGATGATCTTATCATCTCGAAGTTCAATAATTGAGACACCTGGTATAGAAAATCTCTTACCAGTAGCCTTGAATCTTGCAGTATCACCTGTATGTGTTCCACTCATTATCCACTCGGTGGCAATTTGATTATCGGTACCAAAGGTCCTCTTTGCTTCGAAGTTTATATCCGGGTACCCTTCAAGTAGATACTTATAATAAGCTTCAAGTTCCCGCTTACCATGACAAGTTCTTGAAGGTAAATCTTTCACAATACAGTCATCTGCATAAAAGGGAGACATTTTATCCCAATCATGAGAATCCCATGCTGCCCATAAGTTACTAACGAACTGTTCAATATTAGTGGTCACAGTTTCACCTCCTTTGATATCCGAGTTAGCTTGATGTAATTATACATCACTAGTCAAAGACGGATATTGAACCTGAAAATTGTCACCACTGCCCTATTGACCTTTTAACAACTTTTCATTACAGTCGCATTATGATCGCTCGCTAAAGATCATCCTGGCTGGCATCCTGGCGCCAACCTTCATCGCCGCAATAATCCTTATTCGTGAAGAATTAGAAGCTGCCCTAATTATGTTTGGATCAACTGTCTTCGATGCCCTGCTATTCAAAGCCATTTTGCCGCAGCGATTTCAAATATTCGAGGACAGGTTGGTAATAGTCTTGGGCGGCCCTTTTGCCATAAGGATTCCCTTTTCTAATATTGCCGACGCTAGGTCAGCTTCAGGTAGAAAAGCCCTTGTTTATTGGGGTATTCGTTTCGCCACATTTACCCGGAACGTAGTCGAAATAGTCCGCAAGAAGGGGTTGAACATAGCAATATCCCCAGCTGACGAGGATATGTTCTTGGAGCAACTCAATCAAGCTCGTTCAAAATTCCCATGATGCGGGCTTCTGGTAGCTGACTGGCAGCCTACTTGCAGTCAACATCCATATAGTCAGCATCCCAGCAATGCCATTCACTGTCATTGAAATGGTTGGTATCTTTGACTCGTCCTTCCTTGGTCTTGTTGTTCCATTCAATGTAGGTGTAGTTGTCTTTTCCTTTATTGAATATCTCGTAGAAGCGGTCATAGGGTTTTCCCCCGGTGACTCCGTGAAAGATATAGCCACCATTTTCCGGACCACCGGGCACCACATTCGTATATTTAATATCATGGGTACCTTCGGCAAGATCGCGTTTCCAGTCGATCCTTATCAAGTCAGTTGGATCAGCGGGATTCTTTTTCAAAATCCAGAACCCTTCAGTAGCCGGTAGGTCTGATTCACCATAGTACCATTGAAAATCTGTGTACTCATTCTCCTTGGAGACATACATGTCCCAACGGACACCGTTGTCAATATACTTCCCGTGCAGCTCCGCAGTATATATGGCATCCTTAACTGTGACATCATATGACCAGACCCATGTGTAATCAGGTTGTTGCTCTGGCGTATGGTCGAAAGACTCTACAAACGCTGCCACCGGTATTGCCAGTCCAACGATAACAACCACGCTCCAGAAGCCAACATTGAGCACCGCGAACCCCCAATTCTTACGAGTACCCATGGCATACTGGTCTGAAGCATATGAATCACTACTCCCACTTATGAAGCTGACCTGCTGCACCAATCCTGCCGCATTACCCGGAACGAGAGAAGCTTTACCTTGGGGATTGAAGTCGGCAAAATCCATGACAAAAGAGGGAATTGGCGGGATTTGTGGCGGTGTCGAGGGCCGTTCATTAGTCTCGGTTCCTCTACACCCAGCGATGAATGAGGCTAGCAAGGCAAGAATAAGGAGGCAGTGAATAATGACCTTGTTTGTGATGGGTTTCATGGTTCCTCTCTCACTGACATATCACTAAGTCTACAACTTGGCTTTCTGGCTAGTCAATGGTACCTTATTACTTACAGTACACAAAAAGAGGCTGGCTATCCCATAAGGACAGTCCTGTCAATCAAGACATGGTCTACTTTGCCGTTTAGCATTTCAACCAGTCCCTCGGCCCCCGGGAGCATCGGGGCGATCATGGCGAAAGCCTTGACCCCAGCCCAATGCAGCTCCCCCAGCACCCCGGCCCTCTGTTCTATCGACGGCGCATTTGGTTCAAAAAGGCGTCTTATCC
>CAZNSC010000167.1:0-5089 GCA_964575695.1 uncultured Dehalococcoidales bacterium | reverse complement strand
AGAATAGTCCGTTGCATTCACTCATCCTCCACCCTATACATCCTACAAAGCAGCGCCCTGAATGTTGTTGAGCCCATGGCGGGATCATAGGGAGGGTCGTTTCTGGTCAGAACATTGGCATTGCTTTTCCATGAGCCGTGATCGGGTCCCGGCTCTTCAGGATACCACCACGATGCTTGCGCCACTACCACCTTGGGATCCATTCCCGCAAATAGCTGTGCTACTTGCTTTATTCTCCCCCTCGGCGTTTCGATCCATACCCACTCTCCCTCTCCAATCCCCAGTTGTCCAGCGGTTTCCGGATGGATTTGTACTATCGGATCTGGTTGTCTCGCGCGTAACCAAGGAACCTGACGGTATTGTGAATGGAAGTAGTAGGACGGGCGTCCTCCCGTGGAAAGGATGAGGGGGTATTCTTTGGCAAGTTCCGGCGTAGAATAGGGGCTTTCATTGGGCTCTCTGTAGTATGGCAAGGGATCGTACCCTAGTTCTTCCATCACAGTTGAGTAAAGCTCCACTTTTCCCGTGGCGGTAGGAAAGCCGCCCCCTTTTCTCCAGTAGTCCGTTCGGTATTTGTAATAGGGCTGATCCTTCCCCATTCTGGCAAGAAAGCCCATTCTGCTGAATTCTTTCCAGGTTATGTTGGCCTTTCTCAGCTCATAATCCAGCATCTCTTCGACATCGTTGAACCAATACTTGGGAGCAATCCTCTTGCCAAGCTCGTTGAAGATCTTATTATCTGGCCAGGCCTCACCTGGGGAATCCACCACTTTGTTGATGGCTCCAATCATGAAGCGAGGGTGCATGTCCAAGATGTCATCTGTTTCCAGCCAATGAGCTACTGGCAAGACTACATCAGCATATTCAGCCGTGGGAGACATATACAGATCGGCCACAGACAGAAAGTCTACGCTCAACAGCCCCTCTCTTACTTGTTTCGCGTTAGGATAGGCCACCAGGGGATTGGTCCCTTCGAGATGCATTACCCGAATTGGGGAAGTGCCCTCCCTCAATTGTTTGAAGAGCGTATGCATATGAGAGATGGCAAACGGCGGTTGAGCTAGAAGTCGAAATTCGTCAGCACCGACTGGGGTCTCCTTGGGTGCGGGCACTTCTACGGCAAAATCCTCCATTGGACCTGTATCCGGGGGCACCCAGTTAACCATGCTGCCCGGTCTCTCAATATTGCCAGTTACCGCCAGAAGACATACTATAGCCCGCAAGGTTTGTATGGAGTTGTTGCCCGCTTCCAGGCTTTCTCCTATTTGTATGCAGCCGGGCTTCGCCGTGGCAAGTATTCTGGCGCTTCTTATGATCTTATCCGGTGGAATCCAGGTCGTCTCGGCCGCTCTTTGTGGAGGATACTCTTGCACCCTCTCCCTCAGTTTATCGAAACCATAGGTCCAGTGCTCGACAAAGTCCTGATCATGCAATCCCTCATTAATGATTACATTGAGCATGCCAAGGGCCAAGGCAGCATCTGTGCCGGGTCTCACCCTGAGCCAGAGATCAGCTCTGCGTGCCAAGCGGGTGGCTCGGGGATCTATAAGGATCAAATGCTCTGCCTTGTCGAGCGAATCCAGAAACCACACTGCCATTTCACCATCCGCATTAGTGATTTCCAGTTGCTTCCCCCAGGAAATCTGTGTCTTGGGATATTCCCCACCCCAGCCGTGGTAATCGCAATATAGTCTGCCTCCAACCATCATGCCAAAAACTGCTAGCCTTGGACCGTAGCAGAAGTCGGCAGGCACGCCTATGTTTGGTGTCCCGATAGACCTGGCAAACCTGAATGTATATCTGTTGTAGCCTCTCCCAGTCCCCTGACAAATGGCTACAGAGCTGGCTCCATTCTGAGCAATGGTTTCCTTCATCTTCTCCGCGATGGTTCCAAGCGCCTCTTCCCAACTGATTCTTTCCCATTCGCCCCCTCCTCTCTCCTCCTTCCTTTTCAGTGGATGCATGATCCGGTTCGGATTGTAAGTCTCCTGAACGCCTGATAGACCCTTAGCACACATAGTTCCCCAGGTTGGTGACTCTGGATTGCCTTCAAGGTGGGTTAGTCTGCGGTTCTCTACCGTAGCGATGACCCCACAACCTCCATGGCAGCTCTTGCACGTGCTTCTTATCATCCTTCTGTCACCACTCACTTCTTGACCTCCTATGCCATCAGGGACACTGATCTAGACGAGTATGTTGTTAAGCTGCAAGACGTGCCGAGCCACAGTCATCGCACAGCATATCGGTAATGTGCGTGTGACACGGTTGGGCCGATAGAGGAGGGGGAGGACTTCCCCATTGGCACGCCCCCTCCCAGATTCGGGAGAGGGGTCCGAGCGCTGAGGGCCTGCTAGCGTCTAATCCAACAGTGTCAAAGTAGATAGAAAGTCCAGTCGATTCTCTCCTTTCCCCATAGATAAGTCCTGAGCTAACCCCCCTCGGCAAAGCCGGATAGCGGGATTAGCTGATCTCTAGATTGTACCCGTGCTTTTGTTCACCAAAGGCCTTCTGGCGGACCACCACCAGGCAACCCCATGCGCTCTTCCCAGTTCATGTAGCTGATCTTCCACTTGCCGTTCTCTCTGACATATTCCATGGTGTAGAAACCCTGCACCCAGAACAGTGACTGACCGGTGCGGGGGTAGCAATACATCATGTATAACAGCCACTTGCCTTTGGCCCTGTCGTGGTCAACCTCGATAACGGGGTGGACCAGTACGTCACCTTCCTTGCCGGCATGCGTGATGGAAAGCTGCTCTTTGAACCACCTTCTGATATTGGCATTGCCCGTGACCGGCTCGTGGAGGTAAACGTCCACCTTGGCATTTTCGGCAAAGCAATCAGCGCAATCATCCCACTCGGTGCAGATCAGGGCATTAACATAGCGCCTCTGCAGCTCATGTATCTCCTGAATGTCCTCAGTAACCCTGACCCTTTTCTCCAGCTCCTTCAGAGCATCCTCAGCGGCCTGCAATCTTTTTTCCATTTCCTCTGCTGTCATCATGAATCTCCTATATTTCGTTGCCAATTCTCCAACCATCGGCAATGGCATCTACTATCATGCGGGGTTCTTGCCAATCGCCAATGGCGTAGATTTCACGACCTTTGCCCTCAAGGCTGTTGAGCAACCCGGTATTTGGCTTCAAGGGCGAAGTGGGTATGACACTGTCGGCTTGGAGAACCTGTCTCTCTCCATCCTTGGTGGTGATGACCACACCTTCGTCCGTTATCTCCAGGGATTTAACTCCGTTAATCGTGGTCACACCTCTCTTGCCGAGCCACTCTAGAAACAGTCCCAACCGGAAGTCTATCATTCCCTCACCCAGAGCCTCAGCTGTGTCCACGATGGTGACCTTTCGGCCTCGCTTAATCAAGAACTCAGCGATCTCGCAACCGTGCAGCCCGCCACCGATGACAACGACCTTCTTGCCGATAGGCAGCCAGAATTTGGTCAGCCACCCCAGAATTCTTGGCCCGAAAAGTCTTAAGAAGGGCTTCACCCGGCGGTGCAGGGCCGGGGTGGTGACCACATTTTTATTCTTTATGCCGGCTATCTCCGGGACGGTGAGCGTGCCACCGGTAGCTACGATAACCACGTCTGGCTCAATCTCCTCGATCAATGCGCTATTAACCTCTTGGCCAAGCCTCGTCTTTACGCCCAGTTTATCAAGCTGGATCTTTAGATAGCGAACCATGCCGGGCAGGTCCTCAATCTCAATGCCCTTTATCAGCGCTGCCAGGTCGAGTAATCCTCCCAGTTTGGACGATTTCTCGTAAAGGGTTACCTCGTATCCCCTTATTGCCGCCACCCTGGCCGCCTCCATTCCTGCTGGCCCACCGCCTACCACCACTACCCTTTTTCGCTTCTCCGCTTTGTCAATTGTATACTTCTCTGTGGCTATAGCTGCATTTATCCGGCAGCGCCGTTTCATCTGGATAGTCTGGTCTAGGCAGGTGCCGCAGGCGGTGCAGGGGGCAATATCCTCTAATCTACCTGCGGCGACCTTGTTGGGAAGCTCTGGGTCGGCGAAGATGCGCCTGGTCATGCCAATGAAGTCTGCCTTACCCTCGCGCAGGACTTTCTCCCCGAGTTCAGGGTCCAGTTTACCTACAACAATGACCGGAACCGATAGTATCTTTTTCATGCCTTCAGCTAGGTAGATATTAGCTCCGGCTCCCCTGTGGCTTGCGTTATACTCTTTGGGGAATTCTCTCAAGGGAATGGGAGGTTCTGGATAGAAAAGGTAGTCAGGGAGAAAGCCGCCGACGTGGTATCCCAACCACTGATTTCTTACCTGAATGGCGTCAGCGCCGGCGGCCTCTATTATCTTGGCTAGCCCCTGGCTATCCTCAACCGTCATACACTTGCCATCATCCATACCGGCGGTCCTACCGATTTCGATGCCATTCATACAGACGCAGACCGGGAAATCCTGCCCGGCACGTTTCTTGATTTCCCGTATGATTTCCACCAGAAAGCGGGCTCTCTTTTCCCGGCTGCCGCCATAAGCATCCTCTCGTCTATTCCAGAACGGAGATAGGAAGTTGTGCATCAAATGGGTGCTACCGGCATTGATATCTACCCCGTCGAAGCCTGCCTTTTGCGCCCGCACCGCGGCACTGGCCCACTTGTCCACGATTTCCTCAATCTCTGGGATGGTGAGTTCTTTGAGCAGGTCACGCTGAAAATCACCCGGTGAATCCAGTTTAACGGGCGAAGCTCCTATTGGCGGTAGGTTGGAAATAGGTGGTTCGTTAGGGAAAAGCGGGTTCTGCCAGGATCCAAGGTGGACCATTTGCATGAAAGTCGGGCAGCCGTGCATGTGGATTGCCCGTACCAGTTCGCTCAAGCCTTCAATGTATTTATCGTCATCGATACGATACTGTTGCCTCCAGCGGGCGCCCGAAGGGTAATCAATGGTCGGGGCTTCTACTATCAGCAGGCCTACGCCGCCTTTGGCTATTGCTTCATAGAAGGCTAAGGTTGTCTTGTTCATATGAAGTTCGTCTTGGTGCCAGTACAGCGTCGTCGCACCTGTTTTTATCATCCGGTTCCGGGTCTTAACCGAACCTATGTGATAGGGCTCAA
>CAZNSC010000166.1:788-5151 GCA_964575695.1 uncultured Dehalococcoidales bacterium | reverse complement strand
ACCTGCCCCGCGGCGTCGGCCAGTTGGCGTACCGAACCCAGGTGGTCCGGCAGGGCGTAGGCCCATCCGCTGCCCTCTTGGGCCAGGATTTAGCCCAGGGCATGAATGCTAAAAGAAAAGTGGCCCATCAGCACCTGTTCAGCCACTCACTCTGACACTCGCCACAGCCACACGATCCCATCAAATGTACCGGAAGCCAAGATGCTTTCATCTGGCGAGAAAGCAATGCTTGAGATCCAATCCGCATGACGTTGGGCACGTATCAGCTTTCCATCTGGCATTTGCCACAACTGTATCGAGTGTGAACTCGTAGACGCCAAGACAGTTCCATCCGGAGAGAAGGCCAAAAAGCTCACCATAGCCGTCGGATCTTTCCATTTGCTCGCCAATCTGCCGCCGTCCGTCTGCCACACCCATATCTCACCATCCTCCGAGTCCGATCCTGCCGCTAAAAGGGTTCCATCTGTCGAGAAAGCCACACTGCAAATTCCAGTTGCATCTCCTTCAAAGACACGTAGTAGTTCCCCATTTGCGACGTGCCATAACCAGACGTTTGTCCCCCCATAGACCGAGGCCAGCATAGTTCCATCCGGTGAACTAGTCATTGCACATAGTGGGATATCCACATAAGGTGACTCAAGTGTACGTGATAGCACTCCATCGGTAACCTGCCATAGGCGTATACTGCCATCCTCTCCCCCAGAAGCCAGTGTGCTTCCACCCTGCGCAAAAGCTATCCTCAATACCCACCCGCCATGTTCGAGTTCCCGTAGAAGTGCACCATCCGTTACCTGCCATAGGCGAACCTTTCCATCCGACGACGCTGAAGCAAGGATAGACCCATCTGGACTGAACGCCACATCTGAGACCTTGTCTGGATGTTCCAAGGTTTGTAGCAGATGTCCATCTGCAACTCGCCACAACCGTACTGTCTTATCGGCTGAACTTGAAGCAATGGTAGCCCCATCCGGCGAAAAGGCTAGACCGGTTACTCCGGACTGATGCCCCTCTAGGCTGCGTATAAGTTTCTCAGTGCCCGTGACAGGAGAAACAAGACCAAGCTTGGTAGCCAAGGAGTAGGGGACTCTACAGCCTGGCAGCATAGTAAGGATGAAGAGCAACACTAGCACAGCAGGTACTAGCTTCCAGATTCTCCTCCAATTTGATGATATAGGGTCAATATCTGCTCTTGCAGACCCTGCTTGGGGACAGAGTGATATGTTCTGACCAAGTATTGGCTGTTCCATCTCCCTTTCCCTTGTTACCTTTCTTGAATACCACCCGCTATTAGAGACAAGTTACACACCTATCCCAACCGTTTTCGGTCTTTGTATTACCTTGCTCTTTCCATCTCAGGGTGCCCAGATAAACCCCAGTTCCCTCCTTAGTTCGTTTATGCCGAGACTCAGATCTAACAACTCAAGTGCCACCAATGCCTTCGGATCTAACCTCTCTGCAAGAGTCTTCATCAACAATATTGATGCCTCCTGCGTAAATTCACCCTGTGCATCGATCATGCCGTTCCTCTGCGCCTCGTCAAAGACCTGAATTGCAATAGCATAGATCTCTTCCGCAAAACCAGGGGCTACGATTCCAGCAAGGCTGGCACCGGCCCCCTGTAGGCTGGCTAGAGCGGCGTCGTGCCGAAGATCCCAATATTTCTTCTTGGCATTGATATCCGCAATCGGCGTCTATCTGCCTAATGGATAGTAAGTCCAATCTGCATAGTAATATTTCGTCCTAAGGCGATACCATTTGCCCCCTAGGGCAACCTGGAAGTGAGAAAGCTCGTCGTGAGGATATTCGGGAAAGCCAACAATGACTAATCGGCCTCCTCTACTTTGAAACATGCCCGACATATCTCTTCGAAGAATCCACGTGCCGCCGTAATATTGGGCGGTTTCCTTTGGACAAGAATTTACAGACTCCATAACCGGCCTGTCATCTGGCCACTGCCCACTAGCATCTTGATCAACTTCCTCAGCGCAAGTATCGGCACAAGGATTGGTAGTAGGAGCCTCGAATACCTGAATCTGATCGCCATCCTCCGCTTTCCGAAGTACCTCTAACCATCCCCATCGACCCTCCAGACCGCCACCCCGCTCGAAGTACCTCAGCACGTGTAAGTAGGTCGGGGCATTGTAAAAGAACCCTTTGATCTCTTTCATTGAGTAGAGACCGGCTGGGTCAACCAAGTTAATGGGATTCCCATCAGCGTAGCTCCACCCATTGAGTGTTTGAGGTTTGTTGAAATCGCCAGCGAAGCGATCCCAGCTGGTGAACCGCCCCACCCCCGGATCATAATACCGCGCCCGCAGGTACAGCAACCCCGCCTCGGCATCCCACCACTCACCCGTGTAGCCAAAGGGGAGTTGCGGGTTCTGGGCTCCGTGTTGCGAGTTCAGGTTTCCAAAGGGATCGTAGCTCTGGGCCAGGGCCACCTGACCGGCGGCGTCAATCACTTGGCGCATGGAACCCAAGGCGTCCGGCAGGACGTACCCCCACGCCCCGGCCTCGTGCCACAGCACCGCTGAGGTCGCTGAAATGCGCTGATGACGCTGACCAGATCTTCCTTCAGCGCACTCAGCGCCACTCAGCGGGCTCAGCGGTTCAAGCGCCCTCGCCCTGCCCGTGGTGGCGACGATCACTTCGGGCCAGCTTGCCCTGCCTACCTGCCAGGTGCACCGTCCCGGCACGGGGCAGGCCCCAGGCTGCCGCTACAGGTGCAGGCAGGTGATCCGGCAGCGGGTACCCCCACGCACCAGAGTCTTGCTGCGCCGGGGCCTGACCCTGTACCTACAGCTAGGTTAACCAAGTTGCCTGGTTTACTCCTGAGCAAGGAAAAAGCCCACACTCATATCCGGGTCCATCGTCATGTGAGTCAATACAATGCCTCGCGGTGCCCAATTCCCCCCAACACTACTTACCCCCAAAATAACTTCATCTAGCATCCTTACGATTCTATCTTCGTCAGGGTCATAGAATAATATAGGTTGATCGCCTACTTCAGGCTCAGAAGTTGGATATCTCCCACCACTTTCCCCCAATTCCCTGCCCAAAGGATAGTATCTCATTCGCTCTAGCTTAACATAAATTCCACCATTG
Organism: uncultured Dehalococcoidales bacterium; assembly: GCA_964575695.1. Lineage (GTDB taxonomy): Bacteria > Chloroflexota > Dehalococcoidia > Dehalococcoidales > W111 > CAZNSC01. Next base: position 2,046 of record CAZNSC010000166.1, on the reverse strand, counting down.
CGACTGCGCTCGACATGCCAGTTGTACCAAGGGCTTTCGTAAGTGTAACCGTCAGGTTCGTGATGGATTTGCTTGTACGTCCCGTCAGCCTTTATGATGAGGGTATCGATCCGTTCAGCTCCATATGTAGCCTGCCATGTGCCAATTAGGTTAGCCTCCTTGAAATTCGGAGGGGGATTCCTAAAGCCACTACTACAACCTAGAAACGTGAACGGTGACACGAGTAGGAAGCTGAGTATAGCTATGAGTTTACGTTTCATGTATTAACCTCAACCAAGAAGGAACCAACGCATGACGGTATCGCTTCAGGACGAGATTAGCTGTCGGAGTGCTCTACTCAGTCATTATCCAGGGACCGCCATGGGGATAAAGTGGCGCAAAATGTGGATATCCAGGTATGATTGTCCAGGGGTTACGGTTAATGAACCTACATTCATCGAAAGGCTCATCCCATTCAAATCTCTGTCTAAAGTTTCCACCGCCTTCGTTCCTCAAGTCATTGGTCTCCTCGCGTGTTTTTAGGGTCAAGATTGAAACTATTTCTCCCCTCACTAGCTTTTCGAAAATCTCGCTTGCACTCTCGCCCCGGTCCAAGGCGGCTTCAATACTATCGCCGGCTCCACTACCAGGGATCAGCCTTGTCCCAGACTGGCGGTTAGTATTGTTCTCTATTCGGAACTTGACTTCAGACCCTACTAACCGAACCTTATAGCTGAATCCTCCTAGAAAGTGAGTTATACTTGTTCCCTGCATTACTTTATCCACCGTTGCCCAGAAAAATGCAGTTACGAATCTTTTCCCACCCTCTACGCCTTGTTGCCAGGGAGGAGAGTTGTAAAACTCATCACGTATTTCAGAGACGACGTGGGTTTTCTTCAGTTCCTGAGTTAGCCGATCATATTCCCGAAAAACCCGCGGATTGGGGCCATACTCGCATACAAAATCAACAAAAATATCTCCAACTGTGTCTGAAGGGTGTTGACCGTCATCCTTCTGTTTGCGGCAGTTAACTACCAGTCCTTGCTTGCTATAGACGGATCGAGCGGCCTCCACTAGAGCCCATAAGTCCTGTTCAGGATCTCCACCGGGACGAGGGGGGGGCAGCGGTGGGATTAAGCCTGACGGGTCAACGTGGTTGATGGGATTATCGTGGACGTACAGGTAGGGAGGTTCGCTTTTCACTAAATCTCGACTCAAAAACGTCCCCGTCTCCGGCGAATACCACCGCGCCCGCAAGAAGAGCAACTCCACGTAACTC
>CAZNSC010000166.1:0-778 GCA_964575695.1 uncultured Dehalococcoidales bacterium | reverse complement strand
GGGCCAGGGTCACCTGCCCGGCGGCGTGGGTAGAGGTAGATAAAGGTTCTGGTGAACCGATCTAGAAGAGAGAGACGCCCGAGCTCCGCAGACGTCCCTTTCAAGTCAAATCAAAGCATCAAACCACCACAATGATTCGGCTTAAGTGCCTGAAATGGCACTATCCACTCCAATCGACAAACTCTAATGCTTCATCGACTTTCCAAGCTCCATCCTCTTGGATCATCTTCATTTTCCAAATACGCCAGTATCTATATGGATTATCATAGTAGGTTCTCTCACCTGTTTTTCGATCAAAACTGAAAGTTCGGTAAAAGTACTTGACTTCAATGACCGCTTCTGGTGGATGATATTCTATAACCTTTACCCACTCAACTTCTGTCTCTTCGTAAAGAAGTTCAGACTCATCCTCCTGAGATTTTTCCCGAATTGATTTCATCACTGTCTTCAACTTCTCATTGGAAAACGCTTCAGCAAGCCGAGAAGTATCGCCTGAGAGTTCTGCTTCTAACGCGATGCGGGTTGCGCGCTCGTAGGCTTCTCGCAGCGCAGCTTCCTGGGGATGTGGCGACGCCGTGCAGGCAAGGAGAAGAATGAACGACAACAAACAATTCAATAACACTCGATCCTTAACCATACGTCAATCCTTCAGAATTGCAGGCAATGGGTCGCAACTCCCATCACACTCGGATTTCACTCCTAGTAAATCCAAGTTCTCTATAGCAGTCATTGCTTTGTATGTCCCCCACAGATAAGGGTCAAGACCCTTTGTCTTGAA
>CAZNSC010000165.1:0-5234 GCA_964575695.1 uncultured Dehalococcoidales bacterium | reverse complement strand
AAGCTGGCCCTGGCCAACAACCCGAACCATCGTAGTGCACAACTAGGCCTGGCCCTGGCCTTGCTGGACAAAAAGGATCTCGCAGCAGCGGTAGAGGCCTCCGAAGAAGCCTTTGCGATGGATCCAGTAAAGGCCCGAGCCGGACTGGCAGCTGCCCGGCTGGCCTTGGGAGAAGAGCTGGAAAGTCAGGGGCAGTTTGTCAAGGCAGCAGTCCACTTCCGCCGCATCTTAGAGCTGGACCCCGAGAATCGCCGCCTCCAGGAAAAACTGCGAGTCCTCTACGACCAGGGCATGAAGGCCATGTCTGCCAATCGCTGGCGCCAAACTGTGACCTTCCTGGAGCAGGTGACAGATATTCAGCCCGACTACCGGGACGCTGCCTATAGACTGGAAGAGGCCCGCCGGCAGGCTCAGGCTGTTCCCTCGCGGCTGATTCCAGCAGCAGCCGGTGGGCTGTTGGCTCTAGTGTTGATCGGTTTCGGGGTAAGTGTCTTGGCCTGGGGTGGCCTTTGGACGACACCAACCCTTACTCCGACCCGAGGCGCAACGGCCTCGGTCAACGATACGCCCACACTCACTGTTGAAGCCGTTGTGGGAACCACGGAGGCGGTGCCGACGCCGACGACTGAAATAGGTGTGACTGAGGAAGCTACTCCTACACCTAGTTCTAGCGCAACCCCGTCTGAGACTCCGACGCCATCGGCTACGCCAATCCCGAACGTCACACCGATGCCAAGCAAAACCCCGACGCCGTCCATCACGCCAAGCCCAACTACCACCCCCATACCAGATCTCATCTTGGTCACCCCTACCCCTAGCCCGGCACCAACACCTACTCGCATCCCTTTGGGCCGTGTGAGTGCCATTGACGTTGATATTAACCCTTTAAATAGCCAAGAGGTCTATGTTATCGTTAAAGGAGATGGCATATACAAAACAGTTGACGGGGGGTACCAATGGCGACTAATATGGGAGGAGAAAACAGCTGAGAATCTGGTCATTGCTCCCCGTACACCACCGCTCATCTACGTCGCTGCTTTTGACCAAGTGCTCAGATCAGAAGATGGGGGTGAGACCTGGCAGGGATTCGCAGTTGAGGCGAACGCCCAGGTTCACACTATAGCTGTCATGCCCAATGACCCGCTCACTCTCTTCGCCGCTACAGACAAAGGAGTCTTAACAAGCAACGATGGGGGCGAGAATTTGGTAGCTCTTGTCAAAGGCATTGGAGGACAGGCGCTGGACAGACCCTTCTACACCGTCATCATAGCTTCGACTGATGGCAACCAGATCTACGCGGCTGGGGAGGGGGACGAAATCCAATGGAGTCGGGATGCAGCCGGCTCTCCTTGGGGAAAATCCATTTGCACAGCCTGTACCAGTAACATCTACGCCCTGGCCGTGGACCCCGGTAACAGCAACCGGCTCTACGCTGCTGGTGAGTCTGCTCGAATAGGCGTCAGTACTGACGGCGGAGGCACCTGGACTCCTGCTGTCATCTCGCCACTGGCTGTCGCCACGCTCAAGTTCTCTGCTCTAGCTATTGATCCTAGCGATCCTCAAACCATCTACGCCGGCAGCGGTTACAGGAACCCAAGTGATGGCCAAGGCCTCTACCGCAGTACTGACGGCGGGCTGAATTGGGAGCTCTTTAATAACTGGACATCCAGTGGTGGAGTAGACACCTATGTGCAGGGAATCGCCATTGACCCAGCGGACAGCCGAGTCATCTACATCGCCGGCTCAGGGGGGGTGTATAAGTCAACAAATCAAGGACAGACCTGGCAGTGGCAGTAATGTGTAGGGAGAGAAACTGTGACAAAGCGTTCTGGGGATCGAGCAATTAATCCGTTCCATTTCTTTGGACTACCCAGCCCTCCCAATCTTTTTATTGGAAGGCGCTTTGAGATTGACAGGATTCTTGGGAATTTGATCAGTCCAAATGGACGCAGAGGTGCTTTCGTCAGTGGACCAAGACGTATTGGTAAGACTTGCCTTTTGCAGTATCTGGCAGTATCTCAGGCTGCTAACCTCTGGCCCGATTTGCCAACTGACACATATCATTTCATTTATTTGCCTTCCGGGCTGATTGCACCTTTTAGTGAAAGGGCGTTTTGGTCCTACACCTTTGATGAGATCGGTGGATGGTTACGCAGCGAGCTGAAAACCCAAATCCCTAAACTGGGAGGGGATGATTTTCCTAGTCGTTATGATCTAATAAGGTTCTTTGCGTCACTCGCCAAGGAAGGCCTATTAGCTGTTGTGTTATTGGATGGTTTCGGGTTTATTATTGATCAAATCGGCCACGAATATCCCTGGTTTCTTTACTTGTTGCGAGAATTGCTCAGTCAACCGACTCCCCAACGTGGCTTTTCTATGATCGCTACCAATGACAAGCCCCTAGCTGAGTGGCATCGCAGCCTATCGTGGAAGGGCACAGAGTTGTACCATTTAATGGAGGATATACAACTCAAACCGTTGGACTCTGAAAAGGATGGAGAAGATATCGAAAAATGGTTTGATCGGTGCCTTCAAGGAACTAGTGTTACCTTCAGTTCTGATGAGCGGAGCGATCTGTTGCGCGTATCAGGAGGATATCCTGAGAAGCTTGTGGGGGCAGCCTACGATCTATTCGAGAATAAGACAAGAGACGTGAATCAAGTAAGCACCGGGGGGCAATACTTTCGACGACAAACATCAACTCGGAGTTTATCCCCTGATGATAGGGACAACCTGATTAAGGAACTCGCGAATATACCAGAGTGGAAAGACGGGCAACATCGGGATCGCATTAGTGTGCTCCTCGCTGCTGGATTACCAGAACTCTACGTCAGGAAGTGGATGCTAGATGGGGCACCGGACTCTGTTGCTGCACGTGTTATTAACGACCTAGAGAAATTGGGTCAGGTAACTGGTGCGCCTGAATACACTGTTTTAGGCCTCTTGGTGAAGTATCTCCAACAGATTTGTCCCGATATTGAAGGGAAGAAATTCTTAGCTGCACTAGCTATCCATTACCACATGACAACAGATCAAACCTGGGTTGATGAACTCAACCAAGACCTGAAAGAGGAAGCCTGATGAGAAAACCGGCTCTTTCATTCGATGATCGCAAGCGGTTATTTGAGGAACTGAACAAACTACCTGCCTGGACAGAGGGGGACAAGGCGGGGGAAATGGCTCTACTCCGTGCCGCTGGGCTACCAGACAATTATATCAAAGGTTTTACACTGTCTGGGGTGCCTAACATAGATGCGCCAAACGTGATTGCCCACCTGGAAAGTCTTGGACACCTTGCAGATAGACCAACCCACTATGCATTGGGCGCCCTGGTAGAGTACCTCCTGGATAACACACCTTCTGCGGAAGGTAAGCTATTCTTAGCCTATCTCCTTGACTACTATCAATTGATTACCAGTTTGGATTATCTGAAAAAACTTCGAGATGAGTACGGTTTGCTGGAGGTTCCAACATCGAATGAGATAGTAGATCTAGGTTGGCAGACGGAGCAACCAACATTCTCCTGGCAAGGGCCTACAGATCCGGATCGTTTGGAAGCCATCTGGAGTATGAGGGTACCATTTCTGGATGTCGTCTTTTTAGAAAAAGGCGCTAAAGTTGCGCGAGCTGTTTGCCGTGTCGAGAAGGCATATAACTTCCCGTTGGGCACAGGCTTCCTGATCGGCCCTGATCTGGTGTTGACTAATCATCACGTATTGCCCACAGATGAGAAAGCGGAAGCTGCACTGGTACGTTTTGGGTATAGAGTAGATCATAGTGGGCAACTAAAGCAAGGTGAGGTTTATCAAGTGAGCCATGTCGTCCGCCGCAGTTCGATAGAAGCATTAGACTATGTAGTTCTCAAACTTAAAAAAGCACCGGGTGAGAATGCTGAGATTGGTTATCTAAGGCCAGTAGCTGGGACACTACAGGAAGGTGGCTCTCTCTATATTATCCAGCACCCCCTTGGAAGCCCACAGAAGATAGTACTGCAGGACAACTGGATTACCTATGTTGCCAACGACCAGCGCCGTGTTCAGTATCTGACCAATACGAAACATGGTTCATCGGGTTCTCCCGTGGGTAATGAGCATTGGGAAATAGTCGCTCTCCATCACAGCGGGGGGCCGCTTCCTCCTTCTCCAGAGATTGAGTACATACGTGGCAATGAGGGAATTCCAATGGTAGCCATCCTGCCGGAAATCAAAGACTTATTGCCAGCGTGATAGATTAGTTTTAATTGAGTGAATGATCACCTGGAAAGAGCTGCAACCTTAGAGATCAATCCCAACGGCCCGGTAGACGGCAAGGTGTCAATTGCTCCCAACATGGCATACGGCTGGGGTGAGGAGGGGCTCTCCTGGGCAACATAGGCACATATGGCCTGTGTCCCTCCGTAAGTCCTCTTTTCACGAGTCGTGCGATTGACCGCCCTCCCAAATTCAAAATAGGGTGTCTAAACTTGAATTGTTAAAGACTTAGTCTATACCCCTAATTGGTAATCCAACCTTTACCTGGTAAGCCAAGAGGTGGTGCATGTGGCTCTGACGGTGAACATTCACGAGGCGAAAACCCACTTCTCAAAACTTTAGGACCGCGTGAGCAGTGGTAAGGGAGTAATCATCGTCGAAGCCGGTAAACCAGTGGCTCGCCTGATGCCAATCGCGGAGAGACCCGCGCAGCGCAAGCCAGGCAGCGCGCAGGTAAGGTGACGAGCGTGCCCGATTTTAACACACCGCTGCCTGAAGACATTCTTGAATCCTTTGATCAATAAGAGTCTTTACCATCGAGCCCCTTTTAATTGCATTCTGATTGCGCATTATGAGCCCTGTCCCTCCAGATGCATCACGCCAACCCGGCGCGGAGGTTACGAGTGACGAAATGTCTCGTCCCGGGATGCCCTGGCGAGATGGAATTATGCCGTGAGTGTCCTGGCCTGCACCTGACCCACGTCATACCCCAGGAATCCTACCCCTTCTCTGGCGCACCTCCCGCTTTTGGGTTATAATCAGAGTAATTGGGTCGTGGCTATGTAGAAAGCAAGGGTTGCAGCGTGGATGGCGTCCAAAGGGGTAGGAGGATGATCACCAGCCTTCGAGGAAGAATGGGGCTGCTGTTTCTCGCTTTCTTCCTCCTGGTCTCCATCTCGGTTGCAGCCACCTCCTGGACGATAGAGACCCAGAAGAAGGACGCCCTGGTCATCAACCTGGCCGGCCGGCAGCGCATGCTCATCC
>CAZNSC010000164.1:0-5443 GCA_964575695.1 uncultured Dehalococcoidales bacterium | reverse complement strand
ACTCTATCCCGACGACACCACTTGGAATACAAAAGAATCGGCACCGGATGCCAGCTGTGCCCTTTAAGCAGCGCCGGTGTTGAATGGTCGCCGGTGACAATAACGACATCGGGCGCCATGCTCAGTAGGTCGGGTATGGCTCTATCAACCTGCTCAATAAGGGCAACCTTGCGGTCAAAGTCGCCGTCCTCACCAGCGCTGTCGGTGCCTTTTATGTGCAGGAAGAAAAAGTCATGGTCAGCATAGTTCGCTTTTAGCGTTGATATTTCCTCCTCAATGCTTGCTCCCGTTTCCAGAGCCTTCATACCAACCAATTTCGCTAAGCCCCGGTACATGGGGTAGCTGGCGATGACTGCCGGCTTCAGTTTATAGACCTCACTCAGAGTCGGCAACTGGGGTCGCTGGGAAAAGCCACGGAGCAGTACCATATTAGCCGGAGAGTGGTCAGCTAGGGCTACCCTTGCCCGGGCGATAAACTGGTTGCCGACACTCGCCATCTTGTTGGCTTGCGGGCTTAGCGCCGTAACCCCCCTTGGCGCCACCCCTGTTTGCTGGGGGTCGGAATCGCTGACATCTGCGGCAAGATTGTCCCCCCGAAATATGACCACGAAGCGGTGCTCCCGAACCGGGCGAACGAAAAGCTCAGCCCCCTCTATTACCAGTCTATCGAGCAACCGGCATAGCTTGGTGCACTCCTCAGTAGAGATGCGGCCCGCCCGGCGGTCAGTGACCAAGCCCGCGTCATCAAGGGTGCAGAAGTTTCCCCGGGCAGCCACGTCTCCTGATTTAAGGTCAAAATCTATGCCGACGGCTTCAAGGACTCCCCGGCCAATAATAAAGGTGACCGGATCATAACCAAACAGAGCCAGGTGCCCGGGGCCGCTACCCGGGGTTATCCCCGGGCTTACCAGGTCAATAAGCCCGCATATACCCTCAGCTGCTAGCTGGTCGAGGTTAGGAGTCCTGGCTGCCTCCAGTTCGGTCTTTCCCGATTCTGGGATTGGTAGTCCCCCCAGCCCGTCAAGGACAACCAGCACAATCTTGGCTGGCGACTCTCTGGCGATTGCCTTTATCAACTCTAGATCGACCATTTCACTACTTCTTATCCAGCAAATTCTGTGTCTCACAGGCTGACTTATCTAGAAAATATCAGGTGTCAGCCTGAACACCTGAATAGTTGCCTTACACGGTTTTCAAAGCTATTCAGGGAAGGCGGTCGCCCCGCTTGTTAACGAAGAGCTCGGGGTGTGAAACATGGTCAACACCTGCCGGGCTATCCCGCTGGCATCAAGGCAATACTTGGCGTGAAGGATTTCTTGACTACCGTGTTCCACAAACTCATCAGGAATGCCAATGCTCTTCACCTGAATATCGCGCCTTCCCGATTCTTGCAGGAGCTTGACGACACTGCTACCGAAGCCGCCGAAGAGGGCGTTATCCTCAACAGTAACCAGGCGTTTGGTATGACTGGCCAGGTCTATTATCAGTTCAGAGTCCAGGGGCTTGGCGAAGCGAGCATTAACCACCGTCGCCTCAATCCCGTGTGAGGCCAGCTCAGCGGCGGCTTCAAGCGCTGGAGCCACGGTAACTCCGATGGCCAGTATGACGACGTCCTTACCGTATCTTAATATTTCGCCACTACCGATGGCAAGCTCTTTGAGTTCCGTGTCCAACTCTACCCCTAATCCTGAAGCACGAGGGTATCTGATTGCCATTGGTCGTCCCGCCTTCACTGCGGTGTACAGCAGGTGCTGGAGTTCATTTTCATCCTTGGGTGCCGATATGATTAGATTGGGAATTAGTGTCAGGTAGGAGATGTCGAAGGACCCTTGGTGGGTCTTGCCGTCATCACCGACAATACCGCTACGGTCAATGGCGAAGATGACTGGCAGCTCTTGAAGGCAAACATCATGGATAATCTGGTCAAAAGCCCGCTGCAGAAAGGTGGAGTAAATCGCCACCACCGGTATGAACCCCTGGGTGGCCAGTCCGGCGGCAAAGGTAACCGCATGCTGCTCGCAGATGCCGACGTCAAATACCCGCTGTGGAAATTCCGCCGCCATGATGCTCAGGCAACTCCCTTCAGGCATAGCTGGAGTAATCGCCACCAGCCCCGGGTTCTTCCGAGCCAGGCGCAGCATCGTCTGAGCAAATACCTCGCTGTAGCTTGCGTTCCCCTTATTTTCGGCACCTTTAGCGGGCACACCATGAAAGTAGACGGCGTTCCCCTCAGCCGGGTGGTAACCCTTGCCCTTGGTGGTGATCACGTGAACGAAGGTCGGCCTGAAACGATAGTCCCGCGCCTGGGCAAGGGCTGTTTCAAGTTCAGGAATGTTGTGTCCGTCAACGGGCCCGGTATAGGTGAAGCCAAGCTCCTCCCAGACTACGGTTGGCATAAGCAAGCCTTTAAGCCCCTTCATCATCCGTTGCCTTGCCTCCCACAGCCGATTACCCATCGGAAAGGTAGTTAGTACCTGTTTGCTTTCCGTCTTCGCCCAGTTGTATCGGGGGTCAAATCGCACTTTGCTAAACAGTCTGGCTAATGCTCCAACCGTGGGTGAGATTGACATTCCATTATCGTTCAGGACGACGATGAGCTTCGGGCCCAGATGCCCTGCTTGGTTGAGTGCCTCAAGAGCCATGCCTCCGGTTATTGCCCCGTCCCCGGTAACAGTCACTACATGGTAGTTTTCACCACGGAGGTCTCGGGCGATCGCCATACCCAGGGCAGCTGAGATTGAAGTGCTGGCGTGACCGGCACCAAAAGGGTCATGCTCACTTTCTTCACGGCTGGTAAAACCGGATAGCCCTCCGTACTGGCGTAGTGCGGCAAAGCGCTGTCTCCTTCCGGTAAGGAGTTTATGAACGTAGCTTTGGTGTCCCACATCCCACACAATCTTATCTCGTGGGCTATCAAACACCCGGTGTAAAGCAATTGTAAGCTCAACGACACCCAGGTTAGAAGCTAGGTGGCCGCCGTTGGCGATTACGGTAGACACCAGCTCCTGTCTAATCTCGCCGGCCAATTGCTCAAGCTCTTTGAGTGTTAGCTGTTTCAGGTCTGTAGGGCTATCAATTCTGTCTAATAATCTTGGCATTGTCGCCCGGGCCACTAATTTAAATGAAGGACAACCTCATACTAGCAATGCCGGTGTGTTATTGTCAACCCTCAACAGCCAGCTTGACGATGCCTGTCGCTCTTTGGTACACTCCCTCGGTGGCATCTTTGGAGCAAGCGTTATTATCCTTTATCCGATATACCTTTGACCTGATGCAGTGGCCTGGGGTTGTGGCCCTCATGGCACTGGAGAGTGCCTGCATACCAATACCCAGTGAGCTGATTATGCCACTCTCTGGCTGGATGCTTGTTAAGGAACGGTCCCTGTCCGCTGTTTATACCCTGGTGGCCGGTGGCTATGGGTCTCTGGGCTGTACCATCGGTTCGGTTATCGCCTATGTGGTGGGGATGCGGGGAGGTCGCCCCATTTTAGAGAGATATGGGAAATACATCCTCATATCTCATCATGACCTTGAACTTGCCGACCGATGGTTTGACCGGTACGGTAGCTGGTCAATTTTCCTATCCCGGTTACTACCAGTGGTGCGTACCTTCATTAGTTTGCCTGCCGGGATAGCCAGGATGAACTTTGTCAAGTTCTTGATTTATACTTTTCTCGGCTCTTTCCCCTGGTGTTTTGGCTTGGCTTATGGCGGCTACTACCTGGGTGAACACTGGGAGCAAATACGGGAAGTCATGCGCCCCTTTGCCCCGTTCATTATCGCTGTGGTAATTGCCTTAATTGTGTTCTATATTTACCGACATATAAAACGGAGCAAAACTACAGGCTAGGCAACTTGAGTGGCCGGCGAAAAGCGGCACTTGCCGTCAGTGCTGGAGGCGGAATAATCTTGACCTTTAGCTTCACCCCGTGCTAAATTTGAAGCGAGTCATCTGTCCCTGTAGCTCAGTGGATAGAGCGGCTGCCTTCTAAGCAGCGGGTCGAGCGTTCGAATCGCTCCAGGGACGCCATAATAGCTACGATTTTTCCCCATTTTGAAGATTTCTCCTTTCGCTCTATCCTTTTACTTAACAGTTTGCTTAACTTTTATAGCTAACACTTGTTACTTCATTCGGAAAGACAGGCACTGTAAAATGCACTCCGAAGTTTATCAAAAAACTTTTGCATAGTATTGCATACATCTCTATTGAATTCGTCGTTAATTAGGAGTTCTAGCTGGCCTTGGTTATTTAAGATTATCCCCTTTTCGGTGGCGTACTGCCTGATCTTCTCTGGATTTCTTGCCTTATTAATCAAACCGTTGTTATGGACCACGCAATTTCGTACCATGAAATAATTACTCAATGCCTGCCATAGCAGTTTAGCGATTACTCTGTTTTCATCAAAGACTTTAGTCGGTTTTAAATCAGGAGGTCGCAACTCGATTCTCGGTAGATCATCAGTTAGTATCACCTTTGCTTCCTTGAGATATCTCTGTATTTTTATTAACCAAGAATCTTTTGAATTGTCCATATCCCAACTATACGGCATCTTATGCTCTTCTCTGACTACATCACATATCCTCTTTAGTTGATATTCAAAAATTGAACACGCCGATACTAAGAATGAGTAGTTCAGAAATTTCGGATAGATTTCGGCATATACTTTCTGGATGTCTTGCCAGACACGCTCATCGAATTCTTTGTTTTTCTTCTGATGGTCAATCCTTGCTTGTTCTCTATCATCTTGACTCTCCTTAGATAGTTTTCGCAGCAAAGCCGTCATGTGATTGTAATAAGGCATGAGATTAATATAGCAGTAGTACGCCTCTGTGAAAACTCTGTTATAGACCTTGTCTTTCATTACCTTTTCTTGCCAATGCTATTTGATTTATGTAAATCTGCTAATTGTTGCTTTACAGTTCGCTTAACTTTTCGTATCTGATTAGCTTTGGAATGTTGCTTGACTCTCATTGTTGGCTACCTCCATTATGATTATCTCAGTAGTCTTGGTTGCCCTGGACACATCCTACAGGTGTACATGATATAATCACGCCTTAGCAAGATTTCCTGTAAAGACTCATGAACTTTGGGCATTAGGGCTTCGAGTTGGTTGAAACAATTTATCATTTTAATAGCTGTTTCACTATTTAGAGTGTTGTCACTGAGTGTTCGGTATAGTCGCTCACAGGCTAATGCGTCCGTTGCTTCGAGTGTTTCAATGCCATCAACAAGCAATGTCTCCTTCTCTGGAGTCTTCTCCCCATGCTCTTCTCTATAATAGTATACTTCCTTGTTGTAACTATGAGGCTTTGGCTGTTTCCCTTGTGCCTCATCCGTTAGTCGCTTTAGTATGGGTTGCCATGCGCCAAACACCCATATGGTCAATGTTCGAAGCTGTAGCACCTACACTTGCCTACGACAACGCAATCATGGGCGATGGCT
>CAZNSC010000163.1:0-5512 GCA_964575695.1 uncultured Dehalococcoidales bacterium | reverse complement strand
TCGGCCAGGTGGCCCGCCGCATGTGGCAAGACCTGTGGCCAGGTGTCAAGGAAGATAAGGTACCTATCTCACACGTTACTAACGGGGTTCACCTACCCGCCTGGATTGCCCCGGAGTTATACCAGTTGCTGGAGAAGTATCTGGGTCAGGATCTGCTAGAAAGACATGATGACCCTCGGGTTTGGGAGGCGATCAACGAAATTCCAGACGATGAGTTTTGGGCAGTCAGGCAAACTCTGAGACGCAAACTGATACACATTATTGTGGAGCGTGCTCAAAAATCGTGGGCTGACTCTGGAGCAAACGCTTCGCAGGTGCTGGCAACCGGGGCCTTGCTTGATCACGATACGATGACCATTGGTTTTGTTCGGCGTTTCACGGAGTATAAGCGACCGGCACTGGTCTTTTCTGATATCGGGCGTCTTAAGCGAATAATAACGGACCGGTGGCGGCCGGTGCAGATAATCTTCGCTGGCAAGTCACACCCGGCTGATTTTGCTTCAAAATATCTTCTGCACGAAGTTTATGAACTGGCAAAAGACCGTCAGTATCAGGGGCGTATCGCCTTCGTCGAGGACTACGATATGCACCTGGCCCGCTATCTTGTGCAAGGGGTTGACCTGTGGTTGAACACCCCACGACGTCTCCAGGAGGCTTGTGGGACAAGTGGCATGAAAGCCTCGATAAATGGCGTCCCACACCTTAGTGTTCCGGATGGGTGGTGGCCTGAGGGATACAATGGCGCTAACGGCTGGGTGATTGATGGTAAGACAGGGGCAGTAGATAATGAAGATAGGGCAGACGCTCTGTCGCTTTACCAGCTTCTGGAAGAGAAAGTTGTGCCCCTCTACTATGAGCGAGACCGCAGGGGTGTGCCCCATGGCTGGATACAGGTCGCCAAGGAGGCTGTCCGTTCAGTGGCCCCTCTCTTTTGTGCTCGAAGAATGCTGAAAGACTACATCAAGAAGATGTATGTTGTGGCGGCACAAGTGCAAGAATATGGTGGCCCACGCCGGGTGCCATAGGCCGGGCACCGTTCATCCAATGACCCCCAATAGCCTGTAACCCTCGTATGCACAGAGAGCATACATGACCACGGTCAGACCGAATAACACCCCATACTTAGCTGTATAGAACAAACCCAGACCAACTAGGGCACTCAGGATAATCTGGTTAAGTGCCATAGCATACCAACCTCTATCAACCGGGTTTAACCAGAGGTTCGTCATTTGAACTCCTGTATAGTACCAGGTGAAATAAGACAGTGTTAGCTCCAAAACATTGGCAACAACCCAAAAGAGAAAGATTAGGCTCCCGGTATATCTGGAGACCAATTCAAACCTCCTCCTATGAAAGCGTAGTGTAGGGGATGAGGCTGACCTTATTAAATCCAGCTATGTTTCACTCTTGGCTACCCCGTGTCTCTTATCGCTTATGATAAGGCCTCATGGTTTGAATCGTGTCGGAGAAAGGTAATAGAATTGTTAGAATTGCTCCAATTGCCGTTCTGGAACCCGGGTGTTCATGGCAGGTTTGCAAGTCCCGCTCACCAGTGATATGATAACCGAAAGCTTCAAGGAGGCGGGTCAGATGAGGTTAAAAGACAGAGTCGCCATAGTGACCGGGGGGGCCAACGGAATCGGCAAAGCGATCGCGCTACGCCTGGCTCGTGAAGGAGCAGATATGGTTGTGGCTGATATTGACACCGGCCATTCAAGAGAGGTGGTCGGTCAAATCAATGCCCTCAAGGCGAAGGCGATAGCTATAAAGGTAGACGTAACCAAATCTGAAGACACCGACCGGATGGCTAAAGGTACTTTAGATGAGTTCGGGCGGATAGATATACTGGTCAATGTTGCCGGGGGGCCAATCAGGATAGGAATGGCACCTTTCACCCACTTTTGCGAATTGCCCAAAGAGGCTTGTGATTCTACGATCAATCTCAACCTTGGAGGGGTGCTCAATTGCTGCCGGTCGGTAGCCGGACACATGATAGAGCGGTGCAGCGGCAAGATTGTCAATATCGCCTCCATTGCCGGGATCATAGGCTCCGCGGGCATGGCTGATTACTCGGCGGCCAAGGCGGGTATCATCGGCTTCACTAAAGCATTGGCTAAAGAGCTGGCCGTTTACCAGATAAACGTCAACTGCGTTTCGCCCGGCGCTATTGACCATCCAGGGACACCCAAGGGTGGCGAGTTCTGGCAAAGAGAAAAACAAACAGTCCACCTGCTTAGATTTGGCGAGCCTGACGAGATAGCCAGCGCGGTAGTCTTTCTGGCTTCATCTGAAGCCAGTTACATCGTCGGCCAGAACATACCGGTGTGTGGTGGCAGGAGCTTGGGGGGACTGGCAGGTAAAGACTGGTAGCCAACCAGCAAATACTAAAAGGAGGCGGGCCTAAACCCGCAATCTGGTCAGACTTCCGGTTTCGGCCTGAGCACAATAGAAGGGTCGGTCTCCACCATTGTCTCAACAGCAGTGTTGACCTTCATTAGCCTTTAGCGATGGCTTGGGACATACCTGCGTCACATGTGATATAATTCGCTGCAAATGACGGTGGTGGTGACTGGTGCCGCCGGACATGTCGGTGCCAACCTTGTGCGTGCCCTGCTTGCACAACATCGGCCGACGCGCGCCCTGGTCCATGTGCATCGACAAGCGGTCGAAGGCCTTGAAATTGAAGTTGTCGAAGGCGATGTCTGTGACCTTATGTCCTTGATCAAAGCCTTCGATGGTGCCGAGGTGGTATATCATCTGGCTGCCGATATCTCACTGTTGACGAGTCAATGGCCGTTACTGGAAGCGGTCAATGTTATCGGCACCCGAAACGTGGTCCGGGCGTGCCTTAGCTGTCGGGTTCGCCGCCTCGTCCACTTTAGCTCAGTCCACGCCATGACACAGAAGCCTCTGGATATTCCAGTTGATGAATCACGTCCCCTAGTGGAATCCCAGCGCTGCCCGCCCTATGACCGCTCCAAGGCGGCTGGTGAGACAGAAGTGCGCCGGGGGATCGAAATGGGGTTGGAAGCTATTATCATCAGTCCGACTGCGATTATTGGCCCTCATGATTATCAACCATCTCACTTCGGCGAGGCTCTGCTGGCTCTGGCCCACGGCCGGCTACCAGCCCTGGTCGCCGGCGGATTCGACTGGGTAGATGCCCGTGATGTCGTCGAGGGAGCGATGCGAGCCGAAGAACGGGCACCGACTGGTGCCAAGTATTTGCTATCCGGTCACCGGGTGTCACTGCGTGAGATGGCAGGCCAGGTGGAGGAGATAACCGGCGTTCCCGTACCCGGTTTTGTCTGCCCTATGTGGCTGGCCCGTATCGGCGCACCGGTTATCACTGCCTTTGACCGTCTGGCGGGCAGACGGGCGCTGTGCACCAGTGTTTCTATGAAGGCACTGCGGGGGAATCGGAATATAAGCCATGAAAGGGCCACCCGTGAGCTTGACTACCATCCACGCCCATTTCGCGAGACACTTGTTGATACATTGCGGTGGTTCGAGGGGACGGGACAACTTGCCCGTCCCCTCAGACTGTAATCAGTGGGGGCATTGTGAGCGAACAGGCGTTCTTCAATAATCTCACGATAGCCTGGTTTTTACTGGCGGCGGTGGTCTTTCTGACACTGTTCTTTGTTGCTGCTCCGTACGGCCGCTATTCCGGCAGCGGCTGGGGGCCTGCCATCGGCAATAAGATGGGCTGGTTTATTATGGAGGCAGCGGCACCGCTTGTGTTTGCCGCATGTTTCATGGTTGGCGGCAATACAAATACGGTCACCGTGCTTGTCTTCTTTGGTTTGTGGGAGCTGCATTACATACATCGGGCGTTCATCTATCCCTTTGGTCTGCGGGGTAGCGGCAAGCGAGTGCCACTCATCATTGTCGGTTTCGCTCTTGTGTTTAACATATTGAACGGCTATCTCAATGGCCGCTATATCTTTACCTTCTCCAAGGGCTATACAAACGAATGGCTTGGAGACCCCAGGTTTGTCGTTGGGCTGTTGCTCTTTGTCATCGGTTTTATAATCAACCGGCGGGCCGACCAGATACTCCGCAATCTCCGCAGACCTGGTGAATCAGATTATCGGATAGCCTACCGAGGGCTGTACCGCTGGATATCCTGCCCCAACTATTTTGGCGAGATCATCACTTGGATTGGGTGGGCTGTTGCGACCTGGTCACTACCGGGCCTTGCCTTCGCCACGTGGACGGTAGCCAATCTTGTACCCCGTGCTCGATCACATCACCTGTGGTATCGGGAGCATTTCCCAGATTATCCGCGAGGACGTAAGTCGCTGGTACCTGGACTGTGGTAACCGGCGCTGTCTCTGTTACCCAGGGTATTTCAGTAGATATATAGTGCCCTAAAGTCCAAGCAAATAGCGCCGTCGAAGTAATATGACAATTACGGTGACGGCGCTGACGACTAACGAAATACCGATTATGGCACCTAATGTTGCCCAGCTGACTACCGTCGCCATGCTCTCAGGCGTAACCTCAAGCTGCCTCTCTACCATATCGGTGTAAGACCCCTCACCTGCATATAGTTCTGCCTGGAAGGTATAGGTACCGCTCTTCCATCCCTGGGCGGGCATGTAGTCTTGAGTGCCGGTAATTGTGCCCGGCTCTGTCTGGCTCGTTAAGAGAAGAGGGACCTCCTCGACAGGCTCACCGTTCAGGATAACCTTGAGGATAAGCTCAAGGTCAGCCGCTGATTCATATAAGTCATCCGCCTGACAGGTTACCCTGGCGAAGTCGATCTCATTCGTTTCGGTATCGTAGCTGGGCGTGACGCTAAAGAGACTTATTCTTGCCGCCGGTGCTTCCTCAACCACAAATGAACCTGTAGTACCATTAACATCTACTGTAAATACCCCGGCACTATCCCTGGTTGTGGTAAAGGACACTTTCTCACTGGCGCTGGCAGCTAAGCCCTTAATATCTTCCGTAGCTATCACGGTGTCATCTATCTTAAGCGTTACCTGATAGTTCCCGGTGGCATTACCAATATTGGTAACAAGGGCACTGATGGTTACCTTTTGGCCAATATGGACTTCTGCGGGGGTTATCTTCATTGAAGTTACCGAAAAAGTGGCCAGCCCTCCCATCGTTGTGAAAGTATACTCATCGGATACTGTCATGTTACCTGCCTTGTCCCTAGACATCACCCTGTAGTGGTAGGTGGTACCCGGAGCCAGGTCGGTCAGGCGAACCAGGTGATTTCTGACCAGGGTTTCATCCAGGGGTGAGAGTTTACCCGGGCTTGCCCAGTACTCTACCTGACTGGTGCTCTTTTCGTGCGTCTTCCAACCGATATCAGCGCTGGTCTTGGTAACGTCGGAAACCGAGAGATTGTCGATTCTGGGAGGTGACTTATCGCTACCGCCGCCCCCGCCGCCCCCACCGCTTGTTCGGGGAGGAGTGTTTACGGTAATAGTTATCGCCTCGGAGTCGGTCAGATCACCGTCAGAGACCTCGAAGTAAACACCGGGGTAGCTCCCCG
>CAZNSC010000162.1:0-5550 GCA_964575695.1 uncultured Dehalococcoidales bacterium | reverse complement strand
GGCTGGTACTTCACTGCTCCGGCGAGAGTATTATACCATATATATCAGGAGCCAGCAGATAACAGGAATCCCCTGGACCACTATTTGGGCGCGACAATATAACGAAAACGAAAAGTGCGGTGGTGGTCAATTTTAAAAGAACGAAACGGATTAGATAACTGAAAAAACTGGACGTCCGTGATACAATCATCATATTTGAGATTTAAATAGAGGAGGAATACCGATGTCTTTAGAAGACAACAAAGCTTTAGTCCGATGCTTCTGGGAGGCGCCGAGTAAGGAAGGCTTCACTAGGCGGATACAGGAAGCCCCTAACCCCGAAGCAGAAAGGGAGAAGTTGCTTAACGCTCTGTTTGACGAGACCTTTGTCGCTGACTACATTCAGCATAATCCCGAAGGCGACATACCATTAGAGAGTTTGAAACAGTATAACATTATGACGTTCGCTGCCTTCGCCGATATCGGGTTCGCTGTTGAGGATATTCTTGCCGAGGGAGATAAGGTGGCGATGCGTTTTACAATGCGTGCTACCCACAAAGGTATGTTTATGGGTATTCAACCCACCGGGAAGCAGGTGGTGAGCACAGGGGCCGCTATATACCGGGTTACCAGTGGGAAGATTGCGGAGGGCTGGGGGTTCCGCGATAGGATGAGTCTCATGCAGCAGTTCGGTGCTTCACCTCCAGCAAGACTGTCGGCGACATAATCTAGAAAATCCACCATCACATACAGACTATGTTTTGCTATTTCTTCTCGGATTAATCTGGTGCCTGCTGGAATTCCGCATCCTTTTTGATGGCTCTTGCTGGGACCTCTGTCTTGGCTGTACCATATCCTGAATTCGGGATATTTTGAATGGCGTTTTCAAAATCTTTATAAGGTGTAGAAACGAACAATTCACTATGTGGGACTTTTATATGATAGATTTCTCGGCTGTGCCGAGAAATAAAGGATACGTGGGTTTTCCCTGTTACAATAGGAACTGCCACATTGAAGCAGACATTACTGACCGGGAAGGAAAGCATAGGCTCATATCCGGGAAACGCTATCAGCGCGGTAACCCTGTCTGCCTGCTCAGGGTTGCAGAATACTAATACGCCATCTGGGTCAGAGGCGACTTTCTCCAAAGGTTCAATTATTACAAATTTGGCTTTGCCAATTGGCGACTGGGGATATTTCTTAATTTGCTTTTCCGCAACCTCCAGAGATTCAAACGCTTTATGATACTTGGTCCATATCATAGCAAGCATAGGTGGAGGGACAGCTTCAAGACCCAAATAATGCTTTCCTCCCGGACACATACAATTATCTTTGGAGAGATTTATTATGCTACCCTCCAGTAGCACCTTCTCGACCGCTTTGCATACGTTTGGTTGCATATCCAGACTTCCCCTCGAATCTGGTTCATCCGAGTAGACGACTCCTATCGGACTTTGTTCCAATCCTAGAGTCTGCTTTAAAATCTGAGCCTGCTCCTCATACTTGGACACGTTTATCACCTCCTTATGATTTTTAGGACGCTATCTTGCCCGGCTTACGGTTACTGTTCTGGATGTCATAAGCTGAGTCTAGTTCTATTCTCAGATATTGTCAATGCCAATCAGTGAGTGTAAAATCATAGTCTATTACACGAATGAAGCCCGTTAGATATATCTGGTTGGACGTATCGTCATCATCTTGAAAGTGAGTCTTGGGGACAGTTCCCGAACTTTTATTTGAGAAGAAAGGATTGATTCCGGCGTTACAGCAGTTGGTTGTATCCCACACTGGTTCACATTGACAGCCCATGCTCTCAATCATTATCATGTTTATTGAAATGCAAGAGAAAATACTGCCGGACAATAAGAGCACAAAGGAACAAGCGCAACTGTTCGCCGCTCTGGCTGACCCGACTAGGCTTAAGCTACTTCAATTCCTTTGCCGACAGAATCCCCCCGGATGCCGCTGTGTCAATAACCTTTCACAACTGCTTGGTGTAAGTCAGCCAGCGGTCTCCCAGCATCTCCGGGTCCTGAAAGCAGTTGGCCTGGTAACCGGTGAGAGACGGGGATTCCGCATGCACTATATGATTGACCCTGAAGGACTGAAACGCTGTCAGGGAATTCTGTCTACCACGCTTGTTTTCAAAGAAACCTGCGAAGAGAACTCCTGCCAGCAAAACTGTCACTCTACGAAAGACACCACCCCTTAGACTGCTGCTCTTTCTCCCCGCACATCCCTCCATTGACAAATAACCCCTATAGTCTTTATAATCACTATAAGTTATCACTTATAGACTTATAGTAAGGAGGAATCAAATGTACAGGGAAGAAGATTGCGGTTGCGGCGGACACCATGGACACCACGGAGAACGTTACGGTGAGAGCCAAGAAGGGAACGGCGGAGATTGTGGGTCTGGATGGCACGGGCATCATGGTATGCACACAGGATGGCATCACCATGGTGGTTGCAGACGCGGCTGTCATCATCACGAAGGCATTGGATTCCATCGCCATTTCATACCACGGGAAGAAATTATCGCCAGATTAGAAGAATACCTGAAACAACTTCAAGCTGAAGCGAAGGGTGTTGAAGAGCACATTGCCGAGCTGAAGAAAAGGGGCGAATCTCAATAAGCCTAGCGTTCGGGCAGTTAAACAAGAAGATGAAGCCAGCGGGAGAAGTGTGGAATCTGCTGGCTGCATTTTTAGGAGGTGGTACTGTTGCAGAGCCAAAGTCCCGCTATCGAAGTAAAAGGTCTAACTAAAGTGTTTGGGACGCTGGTGGCGGTTGACCACATCAACTTTCAGGTCGAGAGAGGCGAGTTTTTCGGCTTCCTGGGTCCCAACGGCGCGGGCAAGACCACCACTATACGTATGATAACGGGGGTCATCAAGAAAGATGGTGGGGAGGTTTCTATCATGGGATACCCTGCCGGTAGCATCCGCGCCAAACAGCTATCCGGAATCATGCCGGAGCTCTCCAACGCCTACATGGACCTCACGGCATGGGGCAATCTCATGCTTATGGCCGAGATTTACCGTGTACCTGGCAATCAGGCTAGGAAGATGGCCGAATCCCTTTTGCAACAACTGGGTCTTTACGAAAGAAAAGATTCCCTGGCCAGTACCTACTCTATGGGCATGAGAAAAAGGCTGGTTTTATCCATGGCGCTCTTGAGCGACCCACAGTTGCTGTTCCTGGATGAACCTACCAGCGGACTCGATGTGCAAAGTGTCCGATTTATGCGGGCCCTGCTTCGTAACTTGAAACAGGGTGGTAAGACCATCTTTCTAACGACTCATAACATGGATGAGGCCGCTGAGATGTGCGAAAGGGTGGCTATAATCAACCACGGGAAAATTGTTGCCCTGGACAGTCCTGACAGGCTAAGTATTACCACTGGGCGTATTTACCTGGTGGATATCAGCTTTGATAAGCCTGTAAGACCGGAAACGTTGACTGACCTGCCGGGAATAAACCGACTGGAGACTGCCCAGGCAATTGAGGCATCTGAGCGTCTGCGCGCGCAACAGGCCATGGCTGGAGCCGGCCGACAGGGAGGCATGGGAGGCGGACAGGGTAGAATGCAGCAGATTCAAATGTCTGGCGGGTCTGCTACCATGGGGAACACCAGCCAGCAGATGGTTTCAGGTGTTGGCGAGGCCTCTGGAACAAATCCTTGAAATGGGTCCCGTTTCCGGCTTTACACGGACGATACCACCCTTCTCGTCTGCTCGCTCGTCGATTTCAGCCGGGAACACTCCATGCAGATGAATATTCTTAATGTCCGGCCGCCCTCGCTTGAGGATGCTTTTGTGAGGCTAACGGAGGAGAAAAGCCATGAAAAATGACTTTGGAATTATTGACCAGGTAATCCGCTCCTGGGCTATCGTGAAAAAAGACATGAAGATTTACTACTCGAAAGGCCCCGTTGTGCTTATGGGTGTAATGTTCCCGGCCTTTATGTTCCTCGCCTTTGCTTTCGGGCGTGATATGCCAGTTGCGTCACTTATGCCGGGACTTATATCCATGTCTGTTTTCTTTACCTGTTCTGCCATTGCCCCGATTACCTTCCCTTGGGAGACGCAAGCAAGGACGCTGGAACGGCTGGTCTCCGCTCCAATAGCCGTCTGGACAATTCTCTTCGGGGATATGCTGGCATCAATGCTGACCGGGGTAATTATAACTATTGTACCCATTATCATCGCAATAGCTGTAGGGTCCACTATTGTGAACCCGTTGGTACTCGCCAGTGATATTATTCTGGGAGCAATCTGTTTCGCCACCGTATCATTGATTATTTCCTCGCCTCCAGCAAGCGCTCCGCAGTACTCCCAGATGATAAGCTCTTTCATCAAATTCCCCCTTATATTCATCAGCGGCATTTTTGTACCTTTGAGCCAGATGCCCGCCTTTGCCAGGAGCATCACTTTTATTTCGCCGCTAACATATTTCACCGACCTTGCCCGATACTCTATGGGAGGCAAGAACTACTTTCCTATTGGCACTGATTTCTTAGTGCTTGTTGGATTCATAGTTGCAGGCTGGATTATTGCCGTTCAGCTACATAACAGGACTCTACCCAAGAGGATATGAAAGCTCCCACACTATCTGAACGTCTTAAAGAGGTCGCCCTGCTCTTTCTTAAGCTGGGGGCTTTTTCCTTTGGCGGACCAGCTGCCTATATTGCCATCATGCAACGGGAAACGGTCCGGGAACGGCACTGGATTGATGACCAGGACTTCCTCGACCTTGTCGGTGCCACCAATCTCATTCCCGGCCCGAACGCCACGGAGATAGCCATCCATCTGGGACTGAAGAGGGCAGGGTGGCGAGGCTCCATAAGCGCCGGCGTGCTTTTTATTATTCCCGGTATGCTGGCAACAATGGTGCTTGCCTGGGCTTATGTCCGGTACGGGTCATTACCTCAGGTGAGCTGGGTGCTCTACGGCATCAAACCCGTTGTCATTGCCATTATTTTAAGAGCTTTATACGACCTCGGACGGAAGGCAGTTAAAGGCTGGGTGACGGCGCTGGCTGGCGTGGCAGTGTTAGCACTGTATTTGCTCGGGCTGAATGAGATAATGCTGCTATTTGCCGGAGCCGCGGCGGTCATGCTTTTTTACGCAGGAAGACGTTTCTGGCAGAGGGCCGGTCCCGTTGCTATCATTCTGCCATTGATAAAGGCACCTCTGGCTGCCGCTGCGGGTTTCGCCAGCTTCAGTCAACTTGCCTTGTTCCTGTCTTTTCTCAAGATTGGTGCGGTGTTATACGGCAGTGGGTACGTCCTGATTGCCTTCATGAGGTCCGAGTTCGTCACCAGGCTTGGCTGGCTCACCAATCAGCAGCTCCTCGATGCTATCGCCATGGGTCAGGCGACTCCCGGGCCCATTTCCAGCAGCGCTACATTCGTTGGTTACCTGCTGGGCGGGTGGCCTTCGGCTCTGCTGGCGACGCTGGGCATGTTCCTCCCATCGTTCATTCTTGTGGCTTTTTTAAGCCGTATCTTGCCCTGGACAAAAAAGTCGCCGTGGGCCAGGACTTTCCTCGATGGCGTGAACGTCGCTT
>CAZNSC010000161.1:0-5726 GCA_964575695.1 uncultured Dehalococcoidales bacterium | reverse complement strand
GAACTCATCCGCAATATTGCCACCGAGCACGGAGGCACTTCGGTTTTTACCGGTATCGGCGAAAGGTCCCGTGAGGGCAATGACCTGTGGTATGAAATGCGGGAATCCGGTGTCATTGATAAGACGGTGATGGTCTTCGGGCAGATGAATGAGCCGCCCGGCGTTCGTCTGCGTGTGGGGCTCACGGGTCTGACCATGGCGGAATACTTCCGTGATGTTGAGGGGCAGGATGTCTTGCTCTTTATTGATAACATCTATCGCTATACTCTAGCCGGCATGGAAGTATCAGCACTGCTGGGGCGGATGCCTTCGGCAGTGGGCTACCAGCCGACCCTGGCGACAGAGGTCGGCGACCTGGAGGAGAGGATTACCTCAACCAAGAAGGGCTCAATAACCTCTTTTCAGGCCATCTATGTTCCCGCCGATGATTATACTGACCCTGGAGTGGCCACTACCTTTGGTCATCTCGACGGGGTTGTCGCCCTGGAGAGGTCTATCATGGAGCAGGGCCTGTACCCGGCGGTGGACCCGTTAACTTCAACCTCGCGGATACTCGACCCGGCGGTCGTTGGCGAAGAGCACTACCGGGTGGCTCGTGGCGTGCAGCAGGTGCTACAGCGGTATAAAGACCTTCAGGACATAATCGCTATACTGGGGATTGAGGAACTCAGTGAGGAGGACAAGCTTACTGTCGCCCGGGCTCGTAAGATTCAGAGATTTCTGTCACAACCGATGTTTGTCGCCGAGGCGTTTACTAATAGACCCGGGAAATATGTGCCGGTGGCGGAGACGGTGCGCGGTTTTAAGGAGATTCTGGAAGGCAAATATGATGACCTGCCCGAGCAGGCCTTCTATATGGTGGGCGCTATAGAGGAGGCGGTGGAGATGGCAAAGACATTGAGTGCCGCCTAAGCGGTAATCCCCATCCCCCACTTTAGAGGAAGGCTCAGAAGGTGAGGCAAGAGACGTAATGTCCAGCGTAAAGCTTGATATTGTTACCGCAGAGCGAGTGGTTTTCTCCGATGATGTCGATGTGGTCGTTGCCCCTGGCGTGGAAGGTGAGTTGGGAGTTTTACCCCACCACGCCCCGTTGATGACCATGCTCCAGCCCGGTGAGTTGCGGATAAAGAAGGACGGGGAGGAGCTCTCCCTGGCGATTAGCGGTGGCTTTCTCGAGGTGCGCCCCGACCGGATAATAATCCTGGCGGACGCTGCGGAAAGAGCTGAGGAAATTGATATCGCCCGCGCGGAAGAGGCGATGCGCCGGGCTCGGGAACGACTCAAAGAGCACCCAGCGGAGCTGGACGTCTCTCGAGCCGAGGCATCCCTGCGCCGTGCCTTGACCCGCCTTCAGGTGGTGCAGAGAAGGAGAAGGAGAAGTCCAAGAACCTGAGCTAGCCAAAGCCAGCCCAATTAGACCTCTGGACTTAATCCAGCAGCCTCTCAATTGCCCCAAAAGTGTCAGGCTTGATAATTCCTCCCCCGTGCCACGCAATGCTCTCGATCCTCATCGGCTGCTGCCTAATCAAATAGATGGTGGCTGAGGAGGTGAATCGTTGCGGGAAAAGCTGTGGCTAAAGCTACCTCTAGTCTGCCCTAGCGCCGTGGGGCGCTAGAACTTCGCCAATAGGAATAAATTCCTCTCCCGGCGATTTCATCGCGGCATTTTTTAGAGAATCTCAAGGGAAACCCTGATGCCCTTCTTCGCAGCAGTTACCCGGAGAAGGGTGCGCATGGCCTCAGCGACACGCCCCTGCTTACCAATGACCCTTCCTTTATCCCCATCAGCAACCTGCAACTTAAGTATCACGCCACGGTCATCAGTCTCCTCAGTAACGACTACTTCATCAGGTAGCTCAACAATTGCCTTGGCGATGTATTCGACTAGTTCCTTCATGCCTTCTCCTTGACTAATTTGTCCATAATGCCAGCTTTCGACAGCAATCTGGCGGCAGTAGCCGTCGGCTGCGCCCCTTCCCGGAGCCACTTCAGCGCCTTTTCTTCATCAATAACTACAGTCTCGGGGTCAGTCAGGGGATCATAATGCCCGATGACGGTGATGAAGGCGCCGTCACGGGGTGACCGCGAATCAGCGGCTACCAGCCGATAACTTGGCCGGTTCTTGGCGCCCACTCTCCGTAATCTTATCTTTACCACCTTTACCTTCCTTTTCTCAGTCTACGACTTTTTTGGCTCAAAATCCATCCCGGGTACTAACTATTATGCGTTATCGCTCATCTTCCTGTCAACGCTTGCCAAAAAAATTTCTTGTTCACCTTACCCCCATGAAGGAGGGAGAGTAAACCCGGGCACCCAGAAACCTTCTTTATATTTCTGGGTGCTCAAACACAGTGAGGGCGACAAATTTGAGGTTGTTTTCTAAGGGGATTAACAGGGTGATGGATTGGTAAATAATCTCAAAGTTCCATATTGACACTAGGGGTGAGGTAAACTATAATGAACACGCTCGCGGCGGACTCCTCCATAATTTGATTTGAGACACAGCACTGACTTTATTAATATCCGAGATAGGCTGGCGCCGGCATTAGCCGGCAATGGGCGCAGTCTCCGATATGACAAACAGAAAATTCGGGAAAGGCTCCGAGGAGGAGCAATAAGCTGGCAGAGAGGAGGTGAAAGCCAATGGCAGCCAAGGCTTTTGTTCTCATTGAAACTTCAGTGGGCAAAACCAGGGACGTTGCCAGTATCCTGAGTCAGCTGAAAGGGGTAAAATCGGTTGACCCGGTGACCGGCCCCTATGACATCATCGCCGTAATAGAAGGAGAAAGCCTGACCGATATCGGCGAACTGGTCACCAGCAAAATCCACCCAGTTTCTGGCATAGCCCGAACTGTCACCTGCCTGGCAATATAAACTGCCTAGACCACTCCCTACATTCCTGATCTGAGCCAAGACCGACTGAAGAAAGGGAAAGAAGATGGACTTTGCCTTTAATGAAGAGCAACAGAAGTTGAGACAGGAGATCCGTGACTTTCTTGAAGAAGAGATAAGACAGGGCTTGTGGCAGCCAAGCTGCGATGCCTGGATAATGGGTTACGACCCGGCGTTCACCAAGCGGGTCGCCGCCAAAGGCTGGATTGGCTTGACCTGGCCTAAAGAGTACGGGGGGCAGGGCCGCTCCTTTATCGACCGGCTCATCGTTACCGAAGAGATGCTGCGCTACGGAGCACCCGCCGCCTGCCACTGGTTCGCTGACCGCCAGATAGGCGGTGCCATCGTTCATTATGGCACTGACGAACAAAAGAGGGAGTTGCTGCCCAAGATTCTGAGGGGGGAGGCATATGTCGGCCTGGGCATGAGCGAGCCGGAGGCTGGCTCCGACCTGGCCTCCCTCAAGACCCGGGCTGTTGAGGATGGCGATGATTATGTAATTGACGGACAGAAGGTGTGGACCAGTGGCGGTAGCCACATGAACTGGATTTACCTGGTAGCCAGAACAGACCCGGACGCCGCCAAACACAGGGGTATCAGCGAGTTCCTATTTGAGACCAGTCTGCCCGGGATTACCGTTCGCCCGATAATAGACATCACTGGCGGGGTGCATTTTAACGAGGTCTTTTTTGATAGTGTCCGCGTCCCCAAGAAGTACCTGATACCGGAGAAGAACCGTGGCTTCTACCAGGTGGTGAACCAGCTTGACTATGAGAGAAGCGGGATGGAGCGGCTGATGGCCAACTACCCCCTGTTTGGAGCCCTCATCCAGTATGTGAAGGAAACCAAGCGGAACGGGAAGCCGCTATCCGAGGACCCGGTAATTCGCTCCAGACTGGCACAGCTCAAGATTGAATTTGAGATCGGGCGTCTGCATATGTATCGGGTGGGCATGGTTATGGACGAAGGTCGTGCCCCAAACTGGGAATCATCGATGTCTAAGGCATACGGCACCGCCTTTGAGCAGCGCCTGGCCAGCGCAGCCATCGAGATTGCCGGACTCTACGGACAGCTCTCACCTGAGTCCAAGTGGGTGCCCATGCACGGTATGGCTTATCACTCATATCTGTCGTCCAAAGGGTACAGTCTCCAAGCCGGCACCTCAGAGGTCCTAAAGAATATCCTAGCTTTGAGAAAGCTGGAGTTGCCCAGCGGATGAGCTCTCTGTGAGAAAGATAGGTGGCAAGCTAGTAGGAGGAATGTAATGAATTTAGCCCTCACCGAAGAACAGGAAATGCTGAAGAGCATGGCTCGTGACTTTTTAACTGACAAGTTCCCCAAAGCCATGGTCAAGGAGATAGAGGAGAGTGAGCCGGGCTACTCGCCAGAGATCTGGAAAGAAATGGCCGGGCTGGGCTGGATGGGGCTGGCACTTCCGGAAGAGTACGGCGGTGGCGGCATGAGCTTCCTCGACCTGGCAATATTGCTGGAAGAAATGGGCCGGGCCTGCCTGCCTGGACCCTACTTTTCCACAGTCATTCTCGGTGGTTTGCCCATCCTTGATACCGGCAGCGAGGAGCAAAAGCAGGAATATCTGCCCAAGATAGCCAGTGGCGAGCTGCTCTTCACCCTGGCCCTCACTGAAGCCAGTGCCAGCTATGACGCGGAGGCGATTCAACTTAGAGCTACTCCCGATAAAGACGGCTACATTTTGAATGGCACCAAGCTCTTTGTCCCCGATGCTCATATTGCCGACTATATGCTGTGTGCCGCCAGAACCGGTGACGGGGCAAAACCGGAGGACGGGATTAAGATCTTTATAGTGGATGCCAAGAGTCCGGGTATAAACACTGCGGTCCTGAAGACCATCGCCAATGACAAACTGTGTGAGGTAGTTTTTGCCCAGGTGAAGGTGCCCAAGGAGAACATCCTGGGTGAGTTAGACCGCGGCGGTAGCCAGGTCAAAAAGATAGTCGAAAGAGCGGCGGCAGCCAAATGCTGCGAGATGGTCGGCTGCATTCAGCAGGCACTGGACATGACCGTCGATTATGCCAAGGAAAGAAAGCAGTACGACCGCCCCATTGGCAGCTTCCAGGTCATACAACACTACTGCGCTGACATGGCCACTGATGTGGATGGCACCAGGCTGTCGGCCTATCAGGCCGCCTGGATGGTAAGCGAGGGTCTCCCCTGCACTCAAGAGGTGGCTATCGCCAAGGCATGGGCTGGCGAAGCCTGTCAGCGAGTTATGGCTCTTGCCCACCAGATCCACGGTGCTATCGGCGTTACCATAGACCATGACCTACAATACTACACCCGGCAGGCTAAGGCGGCTGAGGTTACCTTTGGTGATGCCAGGTTCTACCGAGAGATAGTAGCCCAAGAGATGGGACTGTAAATATATGAACCTCACCCATCCCTCTCCCCTTCCAGGAGAGGGGGAAATTATTTCATAAGAGGGGCTTTCGCCCCTCTTTAAGAATTTGTCCCCTTCCCCTTGATAATAGGGTTGAACCAAGAGTCTAAGCCATAGCCTCTAACCTGGCGATAACTTCATCTATAGTCTGCTCGCTTGTGGAAGCCCCGGCAGTTATCCCTATGCGTGCTACACCCTCAAGCCATGATGGCTGAATTTCCTCGGCAGTCAAGACCAGATATGTCCTGGCAACCGTGGAGCACAACTCGGCAAGGCGATTGGTGTTAGCGCTGTTACGGTCACCGATGACCAGCATCAGGTCAACCCGTTGCGCCAGCTCGAGGGCGGCCGCCTGACGTTCACGAATATCGTGGCATATAGTATCAATCACCCTTAGCTCAGAGTCCCTGGTGAAGGC
>CAZNSC010000160.1:0-5818 GCA_964575695.1 uncultured Dehalococcoidales bacterium | reverse complement strand
GGCTAATGCCCCGCCGCAACACCGGTTCTTTAGTGGATAGGGCACCGCTTCAGCGCCAAGGCTCGCTACCAGGCGGTCGAGGGACTGGGGAGACTCCGGGTCATCAAAGCCATAGTCAGGGCGGACTAGCTGGCAGCCGTAATATGGGGCTACCTTAAGCCCTTTAAGTGGTCGCTTGACCTTGGTGGCGATTACCTCAGGGGTAATATCATTGACTAATACCTCAGTCAGGTGTCTCACCCGAACCTTCCCGTGATACTCCAGGTCGGCGACAGACAGAGCCTCGTTTACCTGACCCATCAGCACCGGGTGCTCTTTGAGCTGTAAGCTGGCTTTGTGCAGGGTGACAAAACAGGAGCTGCACGGTGTTACCAGGTCGCGCCCGGTTTTCTCGGTCAGAGCTAGATTGCGAGCCGCGACAACAACAGACTCTGGCTCATCTGATGAGCCGTATGGAGTTGAGCCGCAGCAAGTCCAGCCTTCAAGCTCGATTAGTTCCATATCCAGAGGCTGAGCTATCGCCTCGGCGGAAAGACCGAGACCGGCTGCCGTTGCCTCGGCGGAGCAACCGGGGTAATATGAATAGTCTCTCACGACCGGTTTCGAACCTCTCTGAACTTCTGTATGACCTTTGACAGGTCGTCTCTACCCTCAACCTTCTTGGGCATTAACGGCATACGTCCGTGCAGGAATAGCTTTAGACCCGTCGGTAGCATCTTGGGTGCCTCCAGGGGGCGGGTCAGGTAATACCGGAGCATCGTCCCGAATTCGTGCACCCGTCCGTTACCCCTGATTGAGCTGACGAAGCTCCGGTACATCGCCGGGGTACGGGTACCTTTGACTCTGAAACCATGCTCGGTGGCCAGTGACTCCAGGGCATGGGCCAGCTCAGTTGGCTTGACGCCCCGGGGGCAGCGCACCGTGCACAGATAGCAGGAGAGGCAGTGCCACATAGAGCTGCTGGACAGGACTTCATCCCGCATCCCGGCTCGAATGAGGGCGATAACCCGTCGCGGTGGGTACTCCATCTCACCAGCCATAGGACAGGAGCCGGTGCAGACGCCACATTGGATACAAGCCCGAATATTCTCACCGCCGGGGGTAGCGGTAACCTCGGCAAAAAAGCTCTTCATGCACCTTAATATTACCACATGTCTGCTTCCTGAGCAAGTTGAGGTTGGCTGTTAACCCCATCCCCTGTATCCCCTTCCCCTTGCTAAGGGGAAGGGGAGGGTTTGTTTTAAGAGGAGCTAACGCCTCTAAGACTCCCTGATTGCTACTCTGGGATAAAGAGAGTCGAAGAGAGGCGAAGACACGCCTGGAGAACCGATTCCTCCTCTTACTTGAGGGGATAGGTGTTGGAGAGAGTCAAAGAGAGGCGAAGCCTCTCTTTCAGAACCAATTCCCCCCTTTCTTTGAAGGAGTTAATCTAAGGAGGTGTCTAAGAGGGGCCTCGCCCCTCTTCCCAAAATCTTCCCCCTCTCCGAGAGAGGTAGATGAAGTCTGTTGCATTAGGGGGATTAAGGGGGTGAGGTTGGCTTGAAGAACCCATATCAAGGCTTACAGGTGATGTGCTAGCAAGGTTTGCCGTCATCGGCCTTTCTATGATAAACTGTGAGAGTAAGCAGGGGACTTTCATATGACGATACTGGTCACTAATGACGATGGCATATCTGCCGAGGGATTGTGGGTACTGGTCAGGGAGCTGAAGGACGTTGCTCCGGTGGTAGTCGTTGCCCCGGATAGAGAGCGGAGTGCCATAGGCACTGCGGTAACCCTGCATCAACCGCTGAGAGTACGCCGGGTGAGGCCGCCGGTGCCGGAAATAGATACCTATGCTGTTGAGGGTACTCCCAGCGATTGCGTTATCCTGGCCTCAAGCATGTTGGTTGGAAGTAAGATAGACATGGTCGTCTCCGGCATAAACCAAGGGGCAAACCTGGGTGATGACATCCTTATTTCGGGCACGGTGGCCGCCGCCCTACAGGGCTACCTGCGGGGTCTCCCTGCCCTGGCTATCTCGATGGAAGCGGGGGGCAATCACAGCCTGGATACTGCCGCCGAGTTGGCGGCACTGCTGGTGAAGCGGATTGATACCAATGCCCTGCCCGACAATGTTTTTCTTAATGTAAACCTGCCCGCCTTACCACTGGTCGAAATCAAGGGGGTGAAGATTACGCAGTTGGCGAGCAGTACTCATACCGATACTGCTGAAGAAAGTGGTGACGGGAAACGGGAACACTACCGGTTAGTACGTCGTAGAGTAGACAAGGTGGCCGAAGACCACACTGATGTCCATGCAGTAGAGCAGGGCAATATCTCCATCACTCCGTTGCATGTCAATTGGCTCAACAGGTCGGCGCCGGACATTCCACAGGACCTGTGTTCTGACCTTCTCCAGAGGCTACATGCTCGTTGCCTGTAGGAAGCAAGGCTCCGGTACTGCCTGGGCGAGGCCAGCGGGCTTTCGGTTGGGCCGGTCTGAAGGCTTGACAGGACTCATTTCTTAATAAGATAATCTTATATATTTGGCCCACTGACAGCGGGTATGTAGCTTATATTTGATGCGTAGGTAGTGTGGATATTAACTCGGTGACTTGGTGCCGGGCGAGTTTTGACCGGAGTGAGCAAGCGGTGAAGATTATCTTGAAGTCACCTTTCAATGTGAATGGGATAGAAGTCGAGACGCAGCGTGCCACGTTAGGGGGTCTATTGGCGGAGCTGTCACACCACGATACGCTGACCAATATCCGGTTCTTTGACCTCGTAGCTGGTGAGGTCTACCCCGATTGTGATGTGCAGCTCAACGGGCAGTCATACGAAGCTCTGGGCGGTGGCATGGATACGGGGCTAAAAGATGGTGATCAGGTAGAAATTATTATGTTCACCCTGGCTGGTGGCTAGGTTCTAGAAGGAGGACTAGGTGGCACGGACAATTAAGGTACGCCGGTTGGGCAGAAGCGGGATGGAGATTAAGGAAATAGGGCTTGATGAGGCAAAGCTGCTTCTGGAGGATGCCGCCACCTGGGGGTGGGTTATCACCGATGCCAGAACCCAGGAGGTTATCTGGGAGATAGGGCCAGAGGTCGAAGAAATCATGATTCTTGGCATGTTGGGCGGTGGCTAGGACAGAATAGCCTCCGATATGCTTATGTGCAGCGATGTGGCTGAAGTTGACTCTGAATCTAGAACGGAAGGGGGTGTAAAACGATGAAGGTGGTAAGTCTCTGCAGTGCCGGGCAGTGCTGCCCGGTGGTCAAGGTGACCGACACCCACGTGGAGATAGGGGAGGAGAACAACCTCTGTATCCTCACCCTGGAACAGTGGGAGACCCTCAAGGGGAAAATACTAAGCAGCGAACTCTAAGCCAATAGTCCGCAGTGTTCGTCGCGGTATTAAACAGGCAAAATTCCTTTCTCTCTCCTCTTCCTAAGGGGAGAGAGAAAGGCTGACGCCTGCCAAACCGTCGGTTTCGCAGGACGAGACAGGCTGGGTTCCTCTCAAAAGTGGGGATTTCTCTGAGTCTTTGAAGAGAGAGTTACCCCGCCAGTGTTGTATGGTTATTGTGACATAGTATGGCCAAGATAATTGCAGTGTGTAGGAGTGATAGCAAGGGCACCAGAAAAGAGGTGATTGCTGAAGGTTTCCTTAGTGAGGACTATGGCCTCGTTGGTGATGCCCATGCCGACTGTTCTACCCATCGGCAGGTGAGCCTGCTGGCGACGGAAAGTATCGCCAAGATGTACCGTCTGGGTCTGGCTCTCGGCCCCGGGGATTTTGCCGAAAATCTTACCACTGAGGGGCTGGATTTGGTGTCATTACCGGTGGGCACCCGGCTATCGGTCGGCAAGGATGTTATTCTGGAGGTTACCCAGATAGGCAAGGAGTGCCATGCTGGCTGCGCCATCTTTCGTCAGGTGGGCAAATGCATCATGCCCAAAGAGGGGGTATTTGCCAGAGTCGTCAGTAAGGGACAGGTCCGGTCTGGAGACGAAATAAGGGTGGTGGACGGTAAAGAATGAGTGCCCAGGATAGCCTCCCCGTTGTGCGCGTTACCGAGGAGGGTAGAACCGAGATCGAGGATGTTGTCGCCCGGGAGCTACCGCTGACCATCCTTCTAAACGATACAGAGCTGGTAACCTTGCTCTGCTCCCCTTCGGATTTGGACTCGTTGGCGGTTGGTTTCCTTGCTTCTGAAGGGTTTCTTAAGAATAAGAGTGACCTCCAGAGGATAACCGTTGATGACCGAAGGGGTGTCGTGCGGGTAAAGACCACTGCCGATGTGGAGTCGGCTACGGAGCTTCCGTTTAAGCGGCTGATAACCTCCGGGTGCGGGCGGGGGGCTTCATTTTATAGTGCCTCCGATGTTCAGGATGTGGGGAAGGTTGAATCTCAAGTTGTCATTTCCCTTGGTGAGACCTTGACCCTGGTCCATAAGTTTCAGCACCAGTCCCAGATTTACCGGGCGACTGGTGGTGTTCACAGTGCCGCCCTGTGTGATACTAAGGACATCCTGGTGTTCGCTGAGGACATCGGGCGGCATAATGCTATTGACAAGATTTTTGGTCACTGTCTCTTGGAGGATATACCTACTGACGACCGGATAATAGTTACCAGTGGCCGAATTTCCTCGGAGATATTGCTCAAGGTGGCGAGAAGGAAGATCCCGATCATTATCTCCGTCTCCGCTCCCACTGATCAGGGGGTGAAGCTAGCCAGTGAGTTAGGGATCACTCTCATTGGCTTCGTCCGCGGGAAGAGGATGAATGTTTATTGTCATGCCCGGAGGGTCGTCTGAGTAAGGGGCGGGGTGCCCGGTGATGAAAGAGGATACGGCATCGGCTTACCTGGTGGTCTTGGTTACCGTCGGTAATAGTGAGGAAGCGCATAAGATAGCTAATGAGCTGCTTGACCAGAGAAGGGCCGCCTGTGTCAATATTGTGCCCGGGGTTAGTTCGCTCTTCTGGTGGCAGGGCAGGCTTGACTCGGCTCACGAAAACCTGTTAATCATTAAGACTAAAGCATCACAGCTGAGCGGTATTGTCAACTCAGTCAGTCGTATTCACAGCTACGATGTCCCGGAGATAATCGCCCTGCCCATTGTTGGTGGGAGTCAGGATTACCTCGACTGGGTCGGCAGAGAAGTGGAGTAGGTAAGGAATGTTGTGAGTCATGCTTGCCGTTACCGTTCAGGTGAGAAGTTTCCTGCATCTGAGGTCGTGCCACCCATTATCGCATCCTGGTTGTGAGTATTGTGGTTGGGGAGGTAAAGATAATGAGCGTTAAGATAAACGTGCATCCCATCCTGCATCATTTCACCAATGGCCAGGATGTAGTTGAGGTTAAGGGGGCCACCGTTGGTGAGTGTCTTGAGCAGTTGGTTGCCCGGTTCCCCGAGATTAAGAAAGGGCTGTTTGATAAAGATGGCAGGCTACTCAACTACGTTGATGTCTATGTCAATGGGGAAAGTGCTTACCCGGAGGAGTTAGCCCGGTCGGTTACAGATGGAGATGAGCTTCATATCGTACTGACAATTGCCGGCGGGTAGGGTCGGGACTACTGGTTGCGGCTATCGCGGCTTCTAAAGGACACAGGCTTGACTTTTCTGGTTGCTGGCTCTTATAATATTTCACGCCGACTAACTGGCTCAGTGAACTTAGTTGTGCCCGAGTGGCGCAATGGTAGCGCAACCGACTTGTAATCGGTAGGTTAGCGGGTTCGAATCCCCTCTCGGGCTGGTGATCCGCCTCCGGGGATAGAATCGGGGAGGGGTGCCGGAGTGGTTAATCGGAGCAGACTGTAAATCTGCCGCCCTAAG
>CAZNSC010000159.1:0-5967 GCA_964575695.1 uncultured Dehalococcoidales bacterium | reverse complement strand
TAAAACCATACAAAACTTGAGAAGATTGGCGGCAATGCGGGCACTTCATGGGAAGTGCCTCCCCGTAAGTGATGCCCCAGTCTACAACCGAGGACTACTTCAGTCAAGGGGCTCAAAAAGTCACAATCGGGCGTTTGGTAGGCCGTGCAGGTCTCGAACCTCGGTGGGGTGGTGGGTAAAGGCGGTAGAGGACGAGGCCTGGGGGGTGGGTGGTGAGCCGCGGAGGACTCGAACCTCCAACCGGCTGATTAAGAGTTAAAAACCCTAAAAGCAAGCAAAGTGGGCAGCTTGCCTCCTTTACTTTAACCTTCTTCTTATCTCCACCACCGGCGCCGCTACCTGAGCTTCATCTAGCTTCATTCTGTGGTGATTATTCTCAAGGTAGAGCTCGTCGGTGATTCTTTTAAGGCGAGCTAGGTGCATAACGCCCTCGACCAGACAGGCTACTATGTCCCCAGTTTTTATCTCTGCATCCCGGTCAATGATGATGATGTCCTTGTCCTCTATGATGGGGCTGAGACAGTCGCCTCGTACGATATAACCCTCAAGATTCTTATGCCTAGTGAATTCTTTGGATACCGGGGCATAATCCACTGGTTCTACTGGCTCACCAGCGTGAAAGGGGAAGTCTTCATATACCGGCACCGATTCCGGTAGAGCCAGATTAAAACGCTGTAAAATCTCTTGAGGTGTCTCCAGGTGTTCAGCCTGACCTTTGAGAAAGACTTCCGGCGGCACTTCTAGGGCAGCAGCTAGCTTCCTGGCAGTTCGGAGAGAAATGCTTCCCCCTTTGCCGGCCTCCAATTGGTTAATATAACCTCTGTCGACATTGGAGAGGGTGGCCAGCTGCCTCTGGCTCAAGCCCTTCTCCTCCCGAAGCCTCTTTATTATATCGCCTGTACTCTCTGCCATTTTAACCCTGTAGACTATTTTCTCACAACTGGCTGGATTTTCAAAGATTGAGGGAATATTCTACAACACCCGCCGCATATTTAGGAACATACACCCATTTCCCCATTGATTTGTAGAAAATTGTCTACATTAGGTATTGACAATAACCACAAAGTAGTTTATTATATCCTCATTGTGGTTAATTACGACAATCGTGTAGGCAAAATGCAAAACCGCCAGAGGGATGAGGGCCTTACTGACGAGAAATTTGCATCCCTGCTCGGTATTCACAGGACTACTTGGGCGAAGGTAAAGGCGGGGGCACGACAGCCAGGCCTCAAACTGCTCTCGGCCTTTGACCGAGCCTTCCCCGATGAGAGAATTTTCGACCATATGCCCACGGATTCCCTCCAGACACCTCGCGACGGGTCTGGGGAGATTCTTGCAAAGCTCTTAAGGGTAATCACCTTTGGTCATTATCAACCCGAATCTAAAAACCCCTTAAAGTCAAAATCTGATGGCTCCAATGAATAAAAGGGAAGCTGGAC
Organism: uncultured Dehalococcoidales bacterium; assembly: GCA_964575695.1. GTDB lineage: Bacteria > Chloroflexota > Dehalococcoidia > Dehalococcoidales > W111 > CAZNSC01. The sequence goes on along the minus strand of CAZNSC010000159.1, from coordinate 4,528 downwards.
AATTAGGCGGCATTACAACTCTGACAACACATGGCCGAGGTTTCTACTCTGCCATCGGCAAGCTCGGCGGTAGGCCGAGAGCATATACGTTGGACGAGGTTAGGCAGCAATCGGCATCTTCAACCAATAAAGAAATGGAGGCTTGGCTGCCCACCAATCTAAAGGAACTGAAGATGCTGTATCGGTTGCGAAAGTCGAGCTCTGAAAATAGCCAGCGCCTGGGGGTTGGGGCATTCGAATTTCCCGAAGAATATTCCTCTGTGAAAACGCCGCATAGTGACGACTTATTTCCCATTACTACGACACCGACCCCGGCCCCCGGGAGGGGAGGTAAAAGTGGTAACTGAGGCAGTGGCTGAGAGAGAAACCTTTGACCCCGCCCGTGACCGAGCGTTAATCAAGGCCGGCACCCACTTCTACTGCTACGGCCACCTCGGCGCCCGCCCCAACGAGGAGCAGTCGGAAGATCCCCGCTATTGTCGGGATTGTTGCGAGTTCTTAAGTCAGGAAGCGAAGCTGTCCCATTCCAAAGCTGACTGGGTGCCGAAGGTAGCGAGGGGGAAAGCCTCTGTCGGTAAAGACCAGGAAGCCCCCCAGGTTGACCATGTGCCCCCAGTTAAGGGGGACACAATTTCGACCCAGCCATCCACCCCTCCAGCAAAGCGCCAGCGAATTATGTCCACCCCCGAGGCCCCGCAACCATCGGCGGTAAAAAAGCGGCGGGGGCCGAAGCAGAAGGACTTGCCGGTAGAGGAGATAAAGCGTTTGGAGGAGGAAGAAGGGTTGGGGAGTAAGAGGATAGAGGCCCTGCTCAAGGAGCAGGGCATTGATGTTTCTTATAAGACCATACAGCGTATCCTCAAAGGCCAGAGGAAGACGGAGGTGACCCATGTATAAAGTAGAACTTACCGAGAAGGAGGCGAAAGATCTCGGGGAGAAGAGGTGGCTGGAAAAGAACAAGTGGCGGTTTTTAATTGCCATGCTGATACCCGTCGGAGTCGCCGTTATGTTCGCCTTCATTTCCGCACCTAACGCTCTCAATATATCCGATTGGGTAAGCGGGCCTGTTATAACCGGAATACTGCTGTTCGCCGTGTTTATCTTGTGGCGAGGCAGCAGATCATGCGCCAAAGCCGGCAAGGAGTTCGTCCGAACGCTGAAGGAGGAGTAATCATGGCGGAAACGAGAACGACCGAAAACCTAGACCTGGGCAACCATGAGTCGGGGTATGAGTGGGTGGCGGGGACGACTCCGCCTAATGACACCGCCCCGGGGAATTGGGTAGTAAAGCTGACCCGCGTCTGGACCGTGGTATTTCGCTCGGCCCCCACCGGTGCCGAATATATCATCCAGGCTTTTAGCCCCGACGACGAGGGGGAGAGGGTGGCCAAGGTCATGGCCAACAAGCTGGTCGATATCGCCTGGGAGTCGTACCGAAACGACCCCCGGCGCCGAAATAAAACGGAGGAGGGCATATGGTGAAAAGAGTTATCGTGCTCGTGGCAGTCGTACTTATCATGGGTCTGTCTTTACTGGCAATCCAGTACGACCCCGGCAGCAGGGCACCCAAGGAGAGTAAGCAGCTGCCCCCGGGCCCGCTAACAGAGCTCAAAATACCGTTCACGGGGTTTCGCTGAAGAACTCCGACGATATAAAAACACAAGGAGGTAAAAACCATGAAAAAGACCTTAACAATCACGATACTGGCGGTGCTCATAATACCGTCGCTGGTCCTGGCGGGGGGCAGCTGCGGAGACGGCGTCACGCTGACGAATGACGATGTCGCCATCATCAGGGCAGACCACACGAAGCTCTTGGGCTTCGGGGAAAGGCTCGATGATGCGGAAGGGGATATCGGCGATATCCGGGCCGTCACGGACAAACTAGACGACGAAACCTTAGCCACGCTATTAGCCCTGGCAGAGCTGGACGCCGATACCCTGGAGAAGTTAGTTGGACTCGAGGACGACGAGCTGGAGGCACTCCTGAATTTGAAGAAATGGCAGGACGATCTCCTGGACCCCGACAAGGACGGCTCAATAGCAGATGTCGAGGTAAGGCTGGAGGAGCTGGAGAACAGTCAGCCTAACGGTAACGGTGGTAACGGCGGCTCCAACCCTGACGGTGAGTTAACCGTTGAGATCGATGTGGCCGACCCCCCTTTTACGTTCACGACGGGCAGCACGGCGGCCACCATGGTGGCGCCGGTCAGGGTAACGAACGACACCGACGGTTACTATGAAGTCATGTTCAACGTCACCCTGCGGTGCGTTACTTCGGATTTTGAGGCCGAGGTAACGGGTGTGCCGACCATGGACGTTAACGGGGTAGGTATGGCTGGTACCCCCGTCTCCAGTTGGGCTGAATGTCGGTACGTCTACTTCGTGTGGACCAGCACCGATGCCATCTTGGTGGCGCCTGGTCAGACGACCGTCGTCTACCTCTACTTGAACAGCTTCGCCACGGCAGACAACGAAGTGTGGGAAGCCACATTGGCGGACATCACAGCGACGGAGCTCTAAAGCAGGGCTCTGTCCCTGCCAGGGTGGGTGGTAGGCTGCCGCGATGGGTGGCTGGCCCACTTAAACCGCAAGGACTCAGAGTGAGAGACGGGAACGTATGCCCGCCGCTGAGAACCTGCCACCTTCCCCGGGAGGGAATAACACGATAGGGAGGAGAGTATGCGCTTGATAGTAGGTCTCTTCACCTTCCGGTGGCCTCGCTTCCCACACCTCGTGGGGATAGCAGCGGGAACTCTGTTCTCAATCACCATGATGGTTACGGCCATACTGCAGCCGCATACGTCCTGGTGGGCGGTGGCCATGGCCGCTGCGATTTACTTCGTCGTCTACGAGGTTTGCCGGGCTGCAAGGGGGGAGCGGCGATGAGGAGGAGGACCAAGCCATGAAAAACAACTTCTCTAAAGAAATACCGGCGCTGCTGCAGGCGCACCTGGACCACCTCAAGGGCTCCGCCCTGTCGCTCGAGGCGATTAAGGAACGGGGCTATCGGTCGGAGCTCAACAAGACCAAGCTCAAGGAGGTTGGGTTCAGCACGGTGCAGCAGCGCATCCCCGGCATCTTAATACCGCTCCACGGCGTCGACGGCAAGGTTATCGGTCACCAGTACCGGCCCGATAACCCCCGCCGCGACTCCAAGCGGGAACGGGTTATCAAGTATGAAAACCCCAAGGGCTCCTCGGTGCGCCTTGACGTGCCGCCGCGGTGCCGGCAGCAGCTGGGCAACCCCGCCGTGCCGATATGGTTCACCGAGGGAGTGAAGAAGGTGGACGCCCTGGCCACCCTAGGCGCCTGCTCGGTCGGACTGACCGGGGTGTGGGCGTTCAAGGGCAAGAACAAGTTCGGGGGTACCACCCTGCTGGCCGACTTCGACATGGTCGCTCTCAAGGACCGGACGGCTTACCTGGTCTTCGATTCCGACAGCTTCTCCAACCCCCATGTGGCGCAGGCGCTTAACCGCCTCGCCGAGCACCTGAAGCGGAAGGGGGCGGTGGTCAGGATGCTCAAGCTGCCGCCCGGCGCCGAGGGCGCCAAGACGGGGGTGGACGACTATATCGCCGCCGGCCACGGCCTGCAGGAGCTGGTTAAGCTCGAGTCCACGGAGGAGGCGCCGCGGCCGCGGCTCAGGTCAAGCGAGACGTACGGCGTTGAGTCGCAGCGAGTGTGCTGGATTAAGACGATAAAGGACGGGGAGGTGGAGTTGCCGCTGTGTAACTTCACCGCCCGTATCGTTGAGGATATCTTGAAGGACGATGGGCATGAGACCTCAAGGGTATTTAGGATTGAGGGGAAGCTGGGCGGCGGCCTGCAGCTGCCGCCAGCGGAGGTTTCGGCTTCGGAGTTTGCCTCACTCAACTGGGTAACAAGGGAGTGGGGCGCCAGGGCGATTATATCCGCTGGCCAAACCTACAAGGACCGCCTGCGTGAAGCCATCCAGCTTATGTCGGGGGACGCCGTGCAGAAGGTTCTCTATACCCACACCGGCTGGCGGGAAATCAACGGCCAGCGGACATACCTGACGGCGGGCGGCGCCCTCGACATGCCCGACGTCGACGTCGAGCTCGAGGGTTCGCTGCGGCGGTATAGCCTGCCGCCGGCGCCGCCGGACCTGGTGGAGGCGATAAAGACCAGCCTGGAGTTTCTTGAGCTGGGCAAGCCGGAGCTCGGCGGCTCGGCTGTGGTGCAGGTTCTGTGGTCGGCAATGTATCTGGCGCCGCTTTCCGACCTGCTGTGCCCTGCCTTTACCGTGTGGATAGTGGGCCCCTCGGGGTCTTTTAAGTCCACCCTGACCGCCTTGGCGCTGTCCCATTATGGGGAGTTCGACGTCCGGACGCTGCCGGCGTCCTGGAGAGATACCGCCAACTACCTGGAGAAGCAGATGGCGCTGGCCAAGGATATCCCGCTGGTCGTGGACGACTGGGCACCAGCCCAGGACATGGCCCGCGCCAGGGAATACGAGGCCAAGGCCGAGCAGGTCAGGGCGGCCCTGCCTGAGATGGAGTACCAGC
>CAZNSC010000158.1:0-5985 GCA_964575695.1 uncultured Dehalococcoidales bacterium | reverse complement strand
AACCTTTGAGTTGGTCTTCAATGTTTAATTATAATCAGCCTTGCTGACCAAGCAAGCAATCGTTCAATAATGTGAGGTTAAAGACGCAATTAAAAAGGCGGGGTGCCACTTGCCCGATTACAGCTGAGGTTATCCACACGGGAGGGGGAGGTGAAAAATTTAAACCAGTCGGGTGAAAAAACCCCCTGGTACCCCAGTTTCCCCTGGCAGAGCCCGCCGGTAAAGTCCTATTACCGCTCAGATAATCCTGAATATTAAAATTGTTAGGTTGCTACATTGTCCGCCCACATCAAGGATGGGATAAGAAGACCTTTAAAAAGAAGGGGAGGGGAGCCTGCCCCTACTGACAGACACCCCTCCTCGAAATCATTACTATTGGCCAACCTCGGAGAAGCCAGTTCTTACTTCTAACGGGTCAGTTATATAGAGATATTTATCGGTGGACGGATCGTAGGCAGGCCAATCAATCATTCCTTCAACACTCGGATTCCCAGTTTTGGCAAACTGAGTCCACATGCTCATCATCTCTTCCGCTACCTCTCTATCCACATCTGTCACCCCGGGGTCTTCTGATTGAGCCCCAGACATGCTGGCCAGGAAGTAAACCAAGGCCCATTCGCGTGGTTCATCCACATTACCAAACATGTAGACAGTCTCCATAGCGTGAGTGGCTACACAACCTTCTTGCCTCCAGGTACTGGGCAACTGGTCGAAGATATAGGCATACCCATTGACACCGACCTCGCTCGCACTCGAAAGCATTTTCACATAGTCCGGAATAATTCCGGGCATTAGTATCATACCCGGGCCGGTTATTTCACCTAGGTTACCGCCCATGATGACAGGGACCGCGTTCTGCTCGCCGGCCTGGAAGATATCTAACGGTGAATCCGGCATAAACCAGCCATCTATCGCTAAGTCCCAGATACCCCACACCGCATAAGGACCACCAGCTTCTACGGCTAGAGCTGAATCAGCTTCGATGATTGTCTCCCAGGGGAGGGCACGGGCCGCGGCCAGCGGGTCGGCTTCACCATCCACACCCAGCTCGGCAAACAACGCCTCGCCCAGCTCCTCTATCTCCGACATCGGGCGGGGATTAACGACGTAAGTGTCCGTAGGGGTCCCGCTCTGACAGATAGCCTTGTGGAAAAGCCCCTCGGCCAAAGGCGAAGCCATCAGGCTAATAACCTTCCAGGAACCGCCGGAATAGCCGAATATGGTGATATTGTCGGGGTCACCGCCAAAGGCCTCGATATTATCTTGCACCCACTCCAGGGCCGCTATCATATCCAGGAACATGTAGTTTCCGGAAACATCGTCCGAAGATTCCTCGGAAAGCAAGGGATGGGCCAGTAAGCCCATTACGCCGAGCCGCATATTGACGTTTACCTGAACTACACCGTGCTGGGGTAGTTGGAAGTTATTGTAGGTGGGATTGGCCGCCGTATCGATTGAGTAGGCACCGCCGTGCATCCAGACCATAACCGGCAATTTGTCCGAGGTATACTTAGCCGGCGTCAGGACGTTCAGCCAGAGGCAGTCTTCGCTCGTTTCAACCGGGGCGGGAAGTAGTCCGGGCGCCTGAGGCGCCTGAGTGCCCATGGTGGTGCACGCAAGCACGCCATCCCAGGAGGCAACGGGCTGAGGCGGCTTCCAGCGCAGGTCGCCCGTGGGCGGAGCGGCGTAGGGGATGCCGAGATAGACATGTACCTCTTCGCCGGCTTCACCAACTACTGTGCCAGAGATGTACCCGGAATCTATCTTTATCTGGTCCGCAATCTCGGTTTCCTCAGCACATCCACTAAGAGCCAGTCCCGCCAGCAAGACGACGCATAAAAAAGCCATTAATAATACTCTCTTCATTGCTAGTTTGCACCTCCTTTATGAATTTTTGATGGCCTCTTTTGTCTTTTCTATGTCACTTCTCCAACCTCCTGCTTGCAAATTATCAATTCTTGTCTGGCTTCAGTTTTAATTACTCCCGTTTATTGCTCCTCACTATAGCTCATAGCGATATAGCCAATAGCTATATAGCTAATAGCGATATAGCTATTAGTATAATGCCATAGACGATATAGGTCAATACCTTTCAGGTAAAGTATATGATTGAAAATAAATAATAAGTGGTGATATACTGTTAATCATTATGGGAATAGTACAGGTTAAGGCTTTCAAATGTGAAAGATGTGGGCAAATTTGGGTACCCAAAAATATTCAAGGTAAATTTGAAAACTTGGAGAATTTTCAGCCGAAAGTTTGCCCAAAGTGTAATAGCCCATATTGGAACATACCGAGAAGAAGAAAGTAGATAACTGCAAGCAGAGCAGCCTTTTAACTAGAGGTATCGATTATTTAATCGGGGCCAATCTTAGAGAAGCCAGACTTCAGTTCTAGCGGGTCAGCTATATAGAGATATTTATCGGTGGACGCTTCGTAGGCAGGCCAAGTAATCATCCCTTCAACACTAGGATTCCCAGTTTTGGCAAACTGAGTCCACATGGCCATCATCTCTTCGGAGACCTTTCTATCCACATCGGTCACCCCGGGGTCCTCCGATTTGGCCCCGGACTGGCTGGCCAGGAAGTAAAGCAGTTCCCATTCACGCGGGATATCCACATTACCAAACATATAGACGGTCTCCATGGCGTGGGTTGATACGCAACCTTCCTGCCTCCAGGTACTTGGCACCTGGTCGAAGATGTATGCATACGAATCGACGCCAACCTTGCTCGCACTCGAAAGCATCTTCACATAGTCTGGAATAATTCCGGGCATTAGTATCATGCCCGGGCCGGTTATTTCGCCTAAGTTACCGCCCATGATGACAGGAACTGCGTTCTGCTCGCCAGCCTGGAAGATGCTTAATGGTGAATCCGGCATAAACCAGTCATCTATCGCTACATCCCAGATACCCCAAATTTCGTAAATACCACCAGCCTCTGTGGCTAGAGCTGAATCAGCTTCAATGATCATCTCCCAGGGGAGAGCACGGGCCGCGGCCAGCGGGTCGGCTTCATTATCTACACCTAGCTTGGCGAACAGTTTCTTACCCAGCGCCTCTATTTCTTTCGTCGGCCGGGGATTAACGACATAGCTGCCGGTAGGGGTCCCGCTTTGGCAAATAGCCTTGTGGAAAAGCCCCTCGGCCAAAGGCGAAGCCATCAAGCTGATGACCTTCCAGGAACCGCCGGAATAACCCCATATGGTGACATTATTCGGGTCACCACCAAAGGCAGCGATGTTCTTCTGCACCCACTCCAGGGCCGCTATCATATCCAGGAACATGTAGTTTCCGGAAACGCCTTTGGGGGATTCCTCAGAAAGCAAGGGATGAGCCAGTAAGCCCATTGCCCCAAGCCGCATATTGACATTTACCTGAACTACACCGTGCTGGGGTAGTTGGAAGTTATTGTAGGTTGGATTAGCTGCCGTATCAAAAAGATAACCACCGGAGTGCATACAGACTATAACCGGTAATTTGTCCGTGGCATTTTTTGCCGGCGTCATGACGTTCAGCCAAAGGCAGTCTTCGCTCGTTTCAACCGGGGCGGGAAGTAGTCCAGGCGCCTGTGGGGCCTGAGTGCCGGGAGTGGTACACTCGCGGATCCCTGACCAGGAGGCAACGGGCTGAGGCGGCTTCCAGCGCAGGTCTCCTACAGGCGGAGCCGCGTAGGGAATCCCGAGATAGACATGCACTTCTTTGCCAGGTTCGCCTAAGACCAGCCCGGAAATGTAGCCGGAATCTATATTTATCGGATTCACAACACCACCTACTGTCCAGTACGATCATTAGGAAGAATATTAGCCTTTGATACCGTGGTTATGTAAGTTTGGATAACATCTTGACCGGCCAGGGAATAATCGTCGGTGTTAATGATACTCTACGGCAAAAAACATTTAACTGCAACTACTGTGCTTTGGATTTCACAGACTATCGCATTAATAGTTCACTTTTACTAATAGAGTCAGAAAACGGGCATTTCCGAAAACCAACAATTGAGTGACCGTATAATAGGGATTGCACGAAAGTCAGTTTTGTACAATTCAAATTCGGTGTGTCGTAACAGCGACCAGAGTGTAAAGCAATCGCTCCTGTATGGCTTCAATTAGCTTTGAGCCAAGAGCATCCCAAAGCTGTTGGAAGGTAGGGGAATCCGGTAAAGCAGGTGCCCTTTGTTTCGTCATTTTTTACCTCCTTAAGCTGTATATATTTACCTTTTGGGATTGTAGCTCTGGTGATAATACAAATCAAGCTATGGTTGCACAAAAGCCTCTTTTGTGCGGTGGCAAACAAACCGCTATATTGTGACAGTAGGGTCAGAAAGGTTCTATTTAACGTTATGCTTTATTTTGCCTATTGTTTTGCCTTTCTTCTGCCAGCGAAAAAGGCCAACACTATAATGACCACAAATGCAGATGCAGAAGCAATTATGATGACAATTGTATTAGAGTCTCCGTTTGGAAGCGTGACTGTGAGTATGTAGGGCTCGTCGGGAATATCGACCACCGGCAGGTTCTCGACCAATACTTTAGTTGTATCCCCCCTATTGGCTGTGAGAGTATACGTATCTGTAGGCATAGCGCCCGGCTCTGGTATTACCGTTATCTGATAATCTCCTTCCTTCCCGCGAGGAATGATGACATGATCATCTGGGTCACCGTCCTCATTGAGGTCGATTTCGACGTAGACTGCACCCGGAATTTGGTTCAGATCCTTGCTGACGGTGAGTCCGTCGGGGTCGGTCACGATCATGTCAACCGGGCATTTAAGGATGAAACTTGTCAAGTCAGCTGTGTATTCTGGCGATACCTCTTTGCCGTCAATAGTTCCCTTGATTATATATCCCACCTTATCCTTGAAACGAGCGTTATCGTATGAGATATCTGCTCCATTCAAGGACAGGTATTTATGCCAATATTGGAATGTATGAGGACCGCGAGTCCATATGCCATACTGCTCCCTTGGGGTATCTATCTGTACGTCTTCCACCCAAGAAAACTTTTTACGCATAGGACCGGAGATGACGTCACCCCAGGCCCAGTAATTAACCCACGTGTCGACACTAGGCGTACCACTCATGCCACTAAGGTCCAACTTTTCCAACCAGTACTCTACGTATCCGGCAACCAGTGCATCAAGCGCGTAAGCTACTGGATGGTCATAATATAGTTGCTCACAGTAGGTACCCAATGGAGAGGAAAGCGTGATATATAAATCTACCGTAACAGGACTTCCCTCCTCTTCGGCAAGTTTGGATAGTGCTGCATAGGTCAAGACCGTTCCCCAACTATGCGAGACGACAATAAATTTCTTGCCGGAACACTGCGCTCTGGCGTATTCTTCAGCAAGAAAGTCTTTGAGTTCATCTACCCGGATATCTGTGAATGAAGGGTCACGGTCCCAATTAAAGTGGCTCACTTCCCAGTATTTGCTGTTCAAATTATTAGCCAGATAGTCATCTTCGGGGATTTCGAATTCGAGGTCGAGGTCGCTCAGAACCGCCAAGATGTCGGACAAGTCAACGGCGCCAGGGAGATCGAGGAAATACGGTTCCAGAGCACTGGCAACATCGTCTATATCATCCCAGAACTCCTCAGGTTGGAGTCCTTCAACAGTTACGATAATGTCCTTTTCAGCTGGTACACAAATATCTATCGTTCTGCCACTCGACCAGTTTGAGATGGTGCTGGTGTGGGTAGCACACTTTGCCTGAGCCCGGACAGTATAGGTGCCCGCCTCTGACCAAGAATGGGAAGCACTGGTTGATGACGACCAGTCTGAGTATGATCCATCACCCCAGTCAAAGTGGTACTGGATGCTGTGCCCCAGGTTAGAGCTTGCACCGCCAGTGGAGTAGGTCAGTGGCTCGTCAACGTCACCTTCGGAGGGCCCTGATGGTGTATCGGGAGTGCTTACTGTCTCATCACCAATTATTATTACTGTCTTACCGCTGGACCAGTCGGAGGTGACGCTGGTGTGGG
>CAZNSC010000157.1:0-6049 GCA_964575695.1 uncultured Dehalococcoidales bacterium | reverse complement strand
TGAAGGTGGCACTGTCGGTGTTACCGTTATCATCTTCAGCACTGACCGTATGCCGCCCGGGCTCGGTTTGAGTCGGCACAGTAATAAATGCGGTAAAATCCCACCAGCCCTCTCCCGCCGTGTAGCTTATTACTGCTGGAATCTCTTCATTGTCCCACTTTATCATTACTGCCGGTAAGTCGAAATAATAACCGCTGATAGCAACGGTGGCAAAGCCAGACTCAGGCTCAAGCTCTATGCTCGCTTCCTGAGAATATGCTTCATTACCGGCAAGAAATAGAGCCGACACCAGCATGACGGCTAGCAGCGCGGCCATAATAATCCGGAATCTCTTCATCTCGAGCCTCCTGTGAGGGTACATAGCCAACGGAGGTTGTTTGCCAATCATGCTCATTTCATCGCCCTCCTCGCCATCAAACCCAGGTTCAAGACGATGGTCGCCAGTGCCACGATAATGGCGGTCATGTCGGCAACAGGGCCGGACTCTTCGCCCGGTCGCCCCATGTTGCCTTCAGGCCCAGCGGGCCCCGCGGAGCCCTGGGGTCCGGGGGATCCCTGCGCACCCGAGGCGCCATCAGCACCAGCCAGCCCCTCCGGTCCCTGAGGCCCGGTCATATCAGCAACCGTGAAGGTGGCACTGGCAGTATAGCCTGGCTCCTCGGAGATAGCCGTGACAGTATGACGGCCAGGCCTGCTCCCCGCCGGCACATCGGCAATTACTGTGAAGTCCTCGTATATGTCTTGACCAGGGAAAAGCTCAAGGGGTCTCCCGTCCCACTCAATGGTGACCAGATAGTCACCGGGGAAGCCAGTACCAACAATGGTAAAGCTTGAGAATCCGGAGCTGGGGGTGAGTTCTATATTTGCTTCTGGGGCTCCAGCTTGTGAAAGAACATCGCTGGCAGCGAATACCAACGCCACCACGGCTAGAACCAGCGCCAGGACATGCAGAAATATTAACTTATTCATAAACCCTCCTTTGTTCAGCTCATCGGGAAAACCAGCCCTCGATAGTCTGAATTAGCTGATTAAGCCATGCTTGTGGGCTGCTACGCAGCGTCCCCCAGCCACCACCAAGCCTTAGGAGATAATATACTCCTGTGCCGACAATGGCGAGAATAAGAACAGCTCTGACCACACGCCAGATAGTCCGCCAGGAACCGATAAAGGGGTTATGATATAGCTCGCAGTTTACCGATTGGGTATTGCCCTCGCCAGCATTGGCGGTCACGCTGATATCATAGCGTTTCTTTTCACCAACCCCTGACCCTCGTTTGGGTCTGGCTATCATCGGCACTTCAACAGTGCTCCACGCAGCCACCGCCGGGGTGTCAGTCTCGAAGCGGAAACGCAAACCCTCATCCAGGTCGGTAGCGTCCAGGGTGAAGGCAGCGTCAGAGACCCCAACGTTGGCCAGGTTAATCCGGAACTTGCCCTTTCTGCGGCAGGAGATACGATACGGACGAATTGCAAGCTTGAATTCCACCGACGGCAGCACTTCAAGCTGACCAACAACACTGGTCGCCTCTTCAGCAACGCTCTGGGAGCGTACGGTTACGGCAAACGGGTACACTTTAGCCTTAACTCCCTTCTTCTTGGGAGGTCGGAGGGAAATTTGCACCTGGTCGGTAGCTTGAGGCATCAGCGCTATGCTCGATGCCGAGCGACTGTACCAGGTTTCATCAAACCCCTCGACTTCAATCAGGAATTTGTCAACAATCTCCCCGAGGTTCTGCACTGTCACCCAGGTCGGGACTGGTGCCCCAGCAGCATTGACCTGCAGTTCGGTTGGTGATAAGGAGACCCGTATCCGTGCGGAGGCTTCTGCTTTTGGCATCGGTAACGGCTTAACCTCGACGGTCTGACTTGAACTTCCATACTTGTTGCTGGTTGTGAGGGTATATTTTGTAACCTCAGTGGGGCGCACCAGGCTCTCCCCCTGATGGTCAACATCTTCATCATCCAGTTTAACCTCGGTAGCTCTTTTAACTGCCCAGCTAAGCTTGAACTCCCGTTTATCCTCGGTGGTTGCCCTAAAGTTACTAATAACCGGTGGTCGTGCCAACCAGGGTAATCGTATCTGTTCTAAACTCCTATACCACGGGATACGAACAAGTTGACCGTTAACAGTTTTAGCTTCCTCGGCAAGTCCACCTGTCCCCGGCGGCGCCACTAATACCTGAAAATCGAATGCCTTTTCTCCACCAAGGAAAGCAAGCCATCCCAGCCGTACGTCCAGAGCAACCTCTGAGCTGCCACCACCAGGCACCGTTAGACTCTCTGGCCGCAGGTCGTATCGTAGACTTCCCCGGGCATCACTGGCTTTTAGGCTCACCGTGGTTTCCCGGTCACTCTTATTGTTGACCAAGACCTGATAGGTCCCCTTCCGGCCGGCAATACTTTGCGGTGAGATGTCTAACTCCAGCCCAAGTTGTGCCCGGACTTCAACGGTCAGGTCGGCAGCCGCTATCTCCTCTGGATTTTCCTGAGAGGTGACATTTATGCGGAAGGCGTAAGAACCGGCCTTGGTCTCGGCCGCCTTTGGTGGGTGGAGGATGACTCTCAGGTTGTCCTGGTCATTGGGGAATAGAGCAACACTGGAAATAGGCAGAGTATACCAGCCGGGATCAAGACCATCGATGTTAAGGGTAAGCTGGTCTACGGTTTGTCCCAAGTTGCGAAGGGTAGCTGTGACTTCAGCAGTATCCCCAGGACTTGCCACTAAAGCCGTCGGTGCCACTGTAACTTGAATCTTGCCTGCCATCTTCGGGCTCCTAAATCTAACTTTCTCCCAGGTTACAGACTAATGCCCAGATGCTTTTGCCATCTGGGCATAGGTAATAATATTGGTTCCCATCTCAAAAGAACTCCGGATAATATCCCGGGATAGGGGGTGGTTCTGTTGTCCCCCCTGCCAGGCACAGCCGTAGTCATTTCCGCTATAAACCATATGACCGCCCTCAAGGAGCATAACGGTTGGCTCCGCTCCCAGAGGAACCTCGGCGAAAACATGGACAACATCGAGAAGAGGATGGCCACGCTGGACAACTCCTAACTTGCACCTGAGCTGGCTGGCAAGCTGGTTGAAGGCTAAACCAAATTCCTTTGCCCCCTTGGACTCCGCCTCTTCTTTCCCCTCAGAGCAGCCTTCCCCGAAAATGACCCCACCCGACCCCAGGAAAACGCCGAGAGCCCCCTGCTCCTCTGCGGTCAGTTCGAAGCGACTGGTGCCCGTCAGGTACAGCATGGCACACTGATTAATATTCTTATCCAGTGCGATATTCTCCTCAAGGTTAGCCACAAAGTTGGCCTGTCGGTTTACCTCTCTAACCAGATTTCTCAAGCCGACACAATGCAAACCCTTACCCGCTTGCCCAAGCACGGCATGACCCAGGATGATTGTTTCCTTGATTGTTTCCTGGGGACGGCCGGGGCTTACACTAGCCGGGGCGCTAGTTTTCTCCTGTACCGGTGGTGCTACTGCTACCGGTGCCCGTTTTACTTCCTCCCGGAAGCTAAGGTTAATCTCACTCTTCCCGGGATGAGAGGGTGTTTTAGCATCTCTAACTGCTTCCATGGCGGGGTCAAAATCGATGCGAGCCAGTTCCAAGTAAGGCTCAGTAGGCAGTTTATCCCTCTCCTGAATGCGGTAGGCTTCCAGAATCCGGGTTGGCTCTCCCCCCTCTGGAGGCTGGTACGGCTCGGTAGGAACCTCCCGGAACTGGACAACAAGATGGATGATCCCCGGCTTACTGGTTTGGAGCCGGTAGTGCTGGACCTGGGGAACAATGATAACATTCCCCTCAGGGTCGATACCCATTCCTGGATGGATGGTAACTGATAGGGCAGGGGGATTGTTGGCGGTTACCTCAAGACCTTCGACTATCCCGGTCTGATGAAAGGCTAATAAATGCAGTCTCTGATGGTCCCGGTGGTAGTTGTGGGCATCACGCCAGGTATCAGCGTCTATCACCAGACCTTGAAACGGACTGACTCGCTTTAACTGGAACTTTATGATATCTTTACGAGCCATCGTTGTCCCACTGTCTCCCGCCCGTCTGTCTTATCCGCAGGGAATAGACAGTATAGGCTGGCTTCTGTGCATTAATGATCGCCTTAACAGTGCTGATATCGACTCCCACTTTTCCATCAAGCTCCAAGACGACGGTGCGGTGATATCCGGCTCCCGAACTGCCGGGACGGGTATCACCGTCCAACCTGGTTTTACGACCAAGACGCACTCCGGGGATGTACCCAGAGATTTCAACTCCTCCCTTGCCTATAGTTATAAAGTTAACCACAGATTTTCATCCACGTCAAGATTTCTTCACCAAACCTTACTAGAGTACTACTCGGCTACTACTTCTTACTTATTCGAGCCGGGAGACCGGCCGGCGAAACAGTTACTTGGACTCGCCTAGGGATTCAGCTTATTACATGAAATAAAGAGGAGCAATTAGAGCAGACCATCTCACTGGCAGTCTCTCAGATAGGTTCATTTCTTAAAAGCTGATGATATAGAGCGATTGTCTCACGACCAGGGGTGGTATCAAGTTCAGTCTGGATAGCCCGGCGACAGATTTCGTACCAGTGCAGGGCACGATTTCTCTGCCCCAACCGGCCGTAGCAACACATCAGCCGCCGATAGGCATCCTCCCGACAGGGGTCTTTGGACAGTATCTTTTGACAGTACACGAGGCAGCTTTCATAATCAGCAGCCTCCATAGACCGGTCGGCGAGTTTAGCCAGGATAATGAGGTAGGTATCCTTAAGTGCTTCCCGGCGCAGCAGCGTCCACTCCTCATAGGGCTCATCAACCAGATAGTCGCCCCGATACAGTGCTTCAGCCAGCTCAAATTCCCGCATCGCTTCAGCCGATTTCCCTTCCCTCTCCAGGCGCCGGCCGAGCACCCAGTGTTGCTCAAACTCCTCAACATCCACCCACAACTCAACTTCAGGATTGATTGCGTAGCTACCCTGCAGGAAAAGGACATAAGGGAAGCCCTCCCGTCTATCGAAAAGGCCACCAAGTATCTGCCGCAGACCATGCATCGCCGCCTTCAAGTTGTTGCTAGCTGCCTGCGGAACACAGTCTGGCCACAAGGTCTCCATAAGAACATCCTTGACCACTGGCTCCCTAGGCCTGGTGACGAGATACTGGAAGACCGACTTTGCCTTAACGCTCTGCCACCGCTCAACCTGCTTCCATGTCGAACGGACTTCAAACCTACCCAGGCAGCGCACCTCAAGGCGCATCAACCCAGGTAGAACACCGAGTTGAGGAGGCCCTCCGAGGATGGCCTTGCCCATCTGGCTGCCGGTTCCCGTCATATATGGCACGAGACACAGGGTGCGGTAACCACCAGATACTCGAAGGGCGTATTGCAGACGCTGGCTGACCAGGGTCTCTCTTCGGGCAAGGGTGTGGCTCACCTGATCCAGTTGCTTTCTGGCCCCCTGATAGTCACTCTGCACGAGCCTCAGCAGGTGGACAGTGTCTTGCCACTGCGCTCCATCACCATAGTCGCTGGGGTTGTCCAGTCCATAAGTATCCGCTGTATTTCCCAACGCCGGCCCTTTTTAACTCTCGTCAATATTGACTACTAAAGGAGAACCTATGCAATAGTCAATTCATATTATGTTCAGTGATGTAGTAAAGCTCCAAGGCAACTGTTTACTGAGGGCAATTATTATCAAGTTTACCCCAGATTAAACCGTTTGTCCAGACCCAAATTACCTAATAATTACCTGTTACCGGCAGTATTATGGCTGTCTTAGAATAAAAAGGGGTCAATATTCTTACTCAAAGCCGGTCTTACGACTTCTTTTGAAGTCCGGCACAGCTTATACCCTTCGACCTATCTCCGCTCCCTCCCGTATCGCATCAAACCCGCTGCGGGGCTGGGTAGCATCACCGATCACGTATACTTCTTTCACCTTTTCTTTAATGTCTCCGGCCAGCGTATCCCCACTGTAGGCATCAGCCGTCAGAACTACGGTATCAAAGTCTTTCCAGGTCTCATACCCCTCCCCCCTGCTGACCAGCAGG
>CAZNSC010000156.1:0-6134 GCA_964575695.1 uncultured Dehalococcoidales bacterium | reverse complement strand
AGCCCAGATAACCGAGTCCGCGTCTCTGGGGTCAATGTCATCATCAACGGCAATTATGATTTTGGCATGGTTTGTTGCCAGAGCCACGGCACCATTAAGTGCCTTCCACGCCTCGGGTTGCGTCGGCTTTCTGAGACTGATGACAAGGAATTGACGGCCGCCACTTTCGTTATGAAAGCCGACGTCTACCAGATTAGCCAGGCTCAAGTCATGTTTTAGGAACTTGTAAAAAGCGCTCTCCAGGCCTATTCGCGTCATCAAGCTGCTCTCACTAGGTGGAAACTGGCTCAGGAAGGCGTTCCAGATAGGTTTCTTACGATGCGTGATTGCGGTAATGTTCAGGAAAAGGTTCATCTTGGCGCGACCAATATAACCGTTGTACTCTCCAAATGGCCCTTCCTTCTCCAGGTAATCAGTCGGGATTTCGCCCTCGATGACAATCTCGGCAGTTGACGGTACCAGGAGATCAACTGTCTTGCACCTTACCAGCTCAACCGGCTCACCACTGATACCACCGGCAACATCATACTCACTAACATCGTACGGAAACTTGGTAACGGCCACCAAGCCAATATTGGGCGTAGGACCGATAGCTATCGCCGCGGGCATTGTCTTAAACCCCTTCTCCTTGTACTTCTCGCGGTGCGTGCGGAGGTGCTGGGGGAGAAAGTTGTCACACCCGATTCTAGTCCTGCTCTTGACCATGCCCCGATAGTTGCCAACGTTAAATATATCGCTATCGGGATCCCTGGACACCCAGTTGCCAGCGCTCAAATAAGGGGCATTATCAAACCCCGGGGTCGATATGGGTATCGGGAACTCTTCCAGACCGCCATGCTCCAGCAAATTATTCCCCATATGTATCTCTTCATGGACTGGAGCCGAATCGACTATCTTAGGCTTAATCATATGAAGTTGGGCCTGGCTCCACTTTGCCATTATTTGGTCAGGTGGACAATTCATAGCCAGGGCGTAGACCTCCCTGCAAGGAGCGTGGGCCGCTACCAGTACCGGCGTATCATACTTCCTGTCTTTGACATCAATGGACTTCTCAAATAAGAATGCCTTCCTCTCCGTCTCTGGTAGTCCGCGAAACTGCCATCTGACAAGTGGGTGGAGTTCGGTATCCTTGTTTATCTCCCTTTTAATCCTCACCAACTTGCCATTCTTTTCCAGAACCTCGATGTACTCCCTAAGGTCTCGGTAATACCCCATTTCTTCGTCTCCTCCCTTTACACTTACATGTTCCCAACCTCTTTTATCCGTCTTCGTGCTCTTAATTGCCACAATGCTACCGCAATGAGAAGGACAAAGCCAAGGGCAAATATATAGTTTTTGGTAATTAGGAAGACGAAGAGCAACGCTCCGCTGACAGCGGTGGCGACCCTCTCCATAGTGCTAAGCGGCGTGAGAAAATAATTAACCACGACGATTTCGAAAGCGACCAGGATCAGCAGACTGGATATCACCCGTATGATGATTGGCAAAACTGACGCTGACTCCGATGGTTCTAGCATTAGCACCGGCACTAAGATTATCAGGAAGGGGATGATAAACCCTCCCAGAGCTGCCTTCATGGACTCGACACCGGTTCTAATGAAGTTAGCCCCAGCAACCTTTGAGGCGACCAGTGCCCCGATGGCTACTGGTAGTGTGACAAAATTCATGACCGCAAAATAGAAGGCAAAGAAATGTGCTGTGAGCAATGGGAGTCCCATCCTGACTAACACTGGGGCGGTTACCAGCGCTACCAGTACATAGACGGCCACTGTGGGCATGCCACAACCCAGAATTAGAGCGACCACGCCTGTCAGAACTAATGCTATGGCCAGTCTGCCACCACTTATCGTCTCTACCAACCCGGGGAGCTTGAAGCCCAGTCCAGTAAGGATTACGCAGGCTACTATTATCCCGATAACAGCACAGGACACGCCGATTTGGGCGCCTAATTTGGCTCCGCTGCTAAAACCCTCAGCCCATTGGGCCAAGGAGGGGCGGGTTTCCTTTCTGACCATGCTCAGTATTATCACCGAGATAATCGTCCAGAAAATGACGAACATCGGGGTATAGCCGATAGCAAGCAGAGCGACCAGAATACCAATCGGGATAACAAACAAATAAGAGGTTGTCAACATTTCCTTAAGGTCAATCTTCTCGGTAAGGGGTTTTATGCCTAGCTTCATCGCTTGTAGTTGGGCGTACAGCCCAACTACAAAGAAATACAGCAGTGCCGGGATTATGGCGACCACCATTATACTGAAATATGATATATCGGTTATGCCTGCCATGACAAAGGCAGCGGCACCCATTATCGGAGGCATAATTTGTCCCCCGGTTGAGGCGGCGGCTTCTATTGCACCGGCTTGTTCCGCCTCATAGCCTGACCTTTTCATTAGCGGGATAGTATATGAACCTGAGGTAACAACATTGGCACTGACGCTGCCGGTGAGGGTTCCCAGTAGAGCACTGCTGACCACGGCGGTCAGAGCAGCGCCACCGGCGAGGCGCCCACCCAGGACCTTACCGACGTTGATGAAGAATTTACCGGCCCCGGAGATTTGTAACACTGAGCCAAAGGCGACAAATAGAAACAGGTAATTAGCCGAAATCCCAAGAATGGTGCCATATAATCCCTGGAGTAAGGCAAGCCTGGAGATTAGTTTACTGAATGTATATCCCGTGGTGGTGGTGAACGGGGCGGGGAGAAAGTAACCCAAGCCGGTGTACAGAATAAAGATAAGAGCAAGCACCGGCAGCACCAGCCCAAACGCCTGTCTGGTTGCCTCCAGAACGAGAACGATCAAGATTGTCCCTATGATGACGTCGGGAAGGATAGGGAAGCCCTGACGCTCCACTATTAGCTCGTAGGAAAAGATGTGAAGGTAAGTAGTAGCTACCAATGAAAGCAGGAGGAGTGACAGTAACAGTGGCCACCATCTTTTCTTACTCGTCTGCAGCGATGACAGGAATACCAATACCAGAGCGAAGGCAAGGTGAATGTTCTGGTGCTCCAGAACGTTTACCAGGATATACTGGGTGCTTATCATGTGATAAGCAATCATCGCAGTGCCAATCACTGCTATGATAATGTCCAGTCTCGTCCAAACTCGTTGTTGGGTTGCTTTCATGGTAATTGGTGGGAGGTATCCCCCCTTATGAGGGGATACCTCTTAAATCCGCGCCGGTGGGTGCCGGCTCCTCCAGTGATCAGCCGCCGATCTTAACGCCGTGCTCCTTGTAGAATTTTACCGCCCCGGGGTGGAAGTCTGCTTCCGTTGTCCCCAAAATGGCGGCTAAACTATCCCGTGTGACAGCTTTGCCCCCAGCGTGATACTCCCCGAATTGGTCGGCATGCTCATATATTATCCGGGTTATCTCATAGGCTACTTCCTCGTCCATCTCCTGATCAGCCACCCAGAGCAGGGTGAAACCGTGAGAGCCGACCGGCTCGGTCTGATTTGGTCCGAAGGTGCCCGCGGGGACCTCCACCCAAAAAATCGGGTAGCCAGTCGCCTCACGCGCCTTATCAAGTGCTGCCTTGTCCTGATCTGCCACATAAGGCTTGACCCGGTCGATCAACTCATTCGATGTCGGGTTGCCGACGACCTTCTTGGGTTTATCAGCGGTTTCTCCCGGTACTGCTACTGAAGACCCTGCGAGAGCAACATCAATTACTCCATCGATTAGGGCATCCTTGGCAGGTTCGAAGTCGAGAAGCTCAACATTGACCTTGTCCCAAATCCCCCAGCCGTATTTCATGACCATTTCCATCAGTACACTATCGGCCTTCCCTGGCCCACCAATGGCCACTCTCTTGCCAACAAAGTCCATCGCCGTCTTAATGCTAGGGTCCCGAGTGCACATTACGCTTAGGACATCCGCGAACTTGGCAATATACGTGCCGGTAGTATAAGGCTTGGTAAATGGAGGATCGCCTATCTTTGCCTGGTACTCAGACCAGTTAGTCGAATAATAGGCAAAGGTCTTCCTCTTCTCTGGCTCTTCGGATAGGGTCCTGGCGTTCTCTATGCTTCCCCCAGTCTCTACAGTTGTCGCCCGGAGCCAGTCTGAGTTTTTGTTGATCAGGTCGGTCAGGCCATAGGTCAGAGCATTACCGAGACCACCCAGGGATCCAGCTAAGAAGCTAATGGTTACCTCTGGTTTGGGTGATGGCGATGGTGACGGGGTCGGTGAAGGTGATGGTGATGGGGTTGGCGATGGCGCAGGCTTTGGGGCACACGCCAACATCAGTATTAGCACCAGGGTTAAAACCAGTAATACTGCGGCTGCTTGCCATCTTCTAGCCATCTTGTCCTCCTTACTTGTTATACGACAACCTGCAAGCCTCCTGTAATTCACATAACTTCACCCCCCTCATGCAATAAGTTGTGTGGCGGAATATAGCACACTGCCATCTGCTTGTCAATGCTCGATAACCTTTCGTTGACACGACGACAAACGGTGGAGTATATTTCTTACAATAGTAGCTGGTGGGGTGTTTGATTAGGCTTGTTCCATCCCGCACTGTGGTGAAAAGGGAAGGAGCAGAAAAATGGTATACAAAGACCTCAGGGAGTGGCTAGATAAGCCCTAGGCTGAGGGGAAGCTGGAGAGGGTTAACGCCTAGAGTAGTAGGGCAAGACTAGGGGGCCGAAACAGTGAAAATAGACATATTTGCGCATATTCTTCCCAAGAAGTACAAGGAGGCCATCGAGAAAATAGCGCCTCGCAGTTTTCATTATGAGAAGACCGGAGACGTCATACCAACACTATATGATTTGGAGCGTAGATTCAAAATCATGGACAAGTACGAAGGCCTGATGCAGGTGCTGAGTATAACCACTCCCTCCATTGAGCCAGCGTTGGATATAGGACAGGCTGTTGACCTTGCCAGGCTGGGAAATGATGAGATGGCTGAGCTACTCATTAAATACCCGAATAGATTTGCCTCTGCCATAGCAAATTTGCCAATGAATGACATGGATGCCGCCCTTGCGGAGCTGGATCGGGCTATTCACGACTTGCGCTTTAGAGGTATACAGCTAGCCACTCCGATTAATGATAGGCCCCTCGATTCACCAGAATTTATGCCGATCTATGAGAAAATGTCCCAATACAATTTGCCTATCTGGATCCACCCGATGAGACCCCCGGACTATCCTGACTACAGGACTGAAGACAGGTCAAAGTACCGCGTAAATATAGTGTTTGGCTGGCTTTATGAGACTACAGTAGCCATGGCCCGGCTGGTATTTAGCGGCATATTTGAAAAGCATCCGAACCTGAAGATTATCACTCATCATGCTGGTGCCAACGCTCCCTTTCTGTCTAATAGGATTATGTCGTCGTACGATATGGCTGAAATGAGGCAGGGCGATAAGACAAAACAGGGGCTTACCAGAGCTCCTATAGAGTATTTCAAGATGTTTTATTGCGATACTGCCATAAGTGGCAATACTTCGGCCCTAATGTGCGCCTACTCCTTTTTTGGCGCCGAACACATGATGTTTGGCACCGATATGCCGTTTGATGTTCAAGTAGGGGAGAGATACACAAGGGACACCATAGCTTCAATAGAGAGAATGGATGTTCCTGAGGTGGAGAAGGTCAAAATATTTGAGGGGAACGCCAAAAGGCTACTGCGTTTACCTTTGTGAGATTGTGAATCCTGTATATTTCGAAGCCCAAAGTACGTATAGACTCTCATTCAATTTCAGTATGATTGCGGCTGAGCGTGTTGCGTGACACGTGGACGGGGATATCAAATGTTCTAAAGTAGACACGGCCCGAGAGGGGGAACCCTGGACAGTCAAATGTTCTAATATTATTCATTTTAGCCCGCCACGGCCTTAATTAGCCTCAAAAGTGGAGCCGGGGTTACAATAGGCAGAACTTTTCAACTAACCTTCAGCCTCAACATTTAGGTAACTAGATTCTTCCTTACCAGATGTTTGTTGGCAACATTGTTGTCACAAGCGGTTACTCGAGTTCTGGGATCCTACGGGTCAGCTCTGCCCAGTCGTTTCCCACAGCTGCCTGTATAAGCTTGATTACTGCCGCAAAGGCTGGCTCTGGTAGGGCTTGCTGCCAAATCCTGGTCATATTCTCCCTGTCATCAGGCCCTATAAGCGGGT
>CAZNSC010000155.1:2182-6145 GCA_964575695.1 uncultured Dehalococcoidales bacterium | reverse complement strand
CCCCCCCCCCCCCCCCCCCCCCCCCCCCCCCCCCCCCCCCCCCCCCCCCCTGGTCAGGGAGCCGGCGGTGCACGCCCGGGTTCTGGGGCGGTTTATTGCCTGGGCGATAGAGCACGGCTTCAGGCTGGGAGGGCTGGTGGCATCACCGATTCTCGGTGCTTCCGGGAATAAGGAGTTCCTTATTCTGCTAAAGTTGACATAATGTTATTAAGAACGGTTGCTCTAGAAGTAGACGGGTTGAACATTGCCGGGCAGCTTTACCTGCCCGATGAACAGATTCCGTATCCTACCGTTGGCATCTGTCATGGCATCCCGGCTCGTATGCCTGACCTCAATGACCGGGGCTATCCATTGCTGGCGGAACAGATTTGTCACGAAGGCTTTGCGGTATTCATTTATAACTTCAGGGGGGCGGGGGCTAGCGGTGGGAATTTTGATATTATGGGTTGGACAAGAGACCTTAAGGCGGTTGTTGATTATCTGTGGGCTCTGCCTGAGGTGGACCGGCCTCGCTTATCACTGCTTGGCTTTAGCGGTGGGGCGGCGGTGTCGGTATATGTGGCATCGCAGGACCGGCGGGTGTCCTCTGTCGTCACCTGTGCCTGCCCGGCCGAGTTCAACTTGTTTACTCGGTTTGATGACCGCCAGTCAGTTATTGACCACTTTCGCAGTATCGGGGTGATCAGGGATGAGAGCTTCCCCCCGTCCATTGAAGAATGGCTCGGTGGCTTCAGGCTAATCAGTCCGATTGACTATGTTGCTGGTATTGCCCCGAGGCCATTGTTGCTGGTGCATGGCAGCCAGGATGAGGTAGTGGATGTCAGTCATGCCTACAGATTGTACGATAAAGCGGGAGAGCCCAAGCAGCTGGCTATCATTGATGGCGCCGGGCACCGGCTGCGGCAAAATGACCGGGCAATGGCGCTCGTTATTGGCTGGCTGAAATCTCACTGCCGGAATCAGTAGCCAAACTCCCTGAGGTTCTTTAGTAAAGGGTTTAAGAAGGGGCAGAGCCCGTTTAAGAACTCCCTTCCCTCTCCTCTTCGTAAGGGGAGTGGGATACCGGGTGAGGGGTTAGTAAACAATCTCATCTCCTCTCAATTGACTGGCAAACCGGGTATCAATTATAATTAAGGTGGCTAGGTGAGAGGCTTATAGATTTGCATGAGTGTTGTGGCGTTTTTGGCATTTACGCCCCTGGTGAGGATGTAGCTCGGCTTACCTTTTTTGGTCTCTTCGCTCTCCAACATCGCGGTCAAGAGAGTGCTGGCATTGCCGCTACCGACGGCCGGCGGCTCCAAGTCTATGCCAAGATGGGCCTGGTATCCCAGGTGTTTGATGAAGAGGCATTAGCCCAGCTTCCCCGGAATATTGCCATCGGTCATACTCGCTACTCCACTATGGGTTCCAGTCGGGTAGCTAATGTCCAGCCCATCATTGCGGGTAAGGGCTCCAATACTCTGGCTATTGCCCACAACGGCAATATCGTTAACGCCGGGTACCTGCATCAGGAACTCGCTGACCAGGGCTTCACCTTCCACACTTCCACAGATACCGAGGTTATCGCCAATC
Organism: uncultured Dehalococcoidales bacterium; assembly: GCA_964575695.1. Taxonomy (GTDB): domain Bacteria; phylum Chloroflexota; class Dehalococcoidia; order Dehalococcoidales; family W111; genus CAZNSC01. The sequence continues at coordinate 4,573 of CAZNSC010000155.1, read as the reverse complement.
TTATTCTTTCTTCTCATGAGGAAGACTGGGTGGATAAGATAAGATATGCCATGCATCGACTTCAGGGGGCATACTCCCTGGCCGTGATGACTCACCATAGATTGTTCGGCGTTCGTGACCCGTTTGGTGTGCGTCCTCTCTGTCTCGGCACTATTGATGGTAACTGGGTTTTGGCTTCAGAAACCTGCGCCCTCGACCATATTGGGGCCAGTTTTGTCAGGGAGGTAGAGCCAGGCGAGGTTGTCTCTATTTCTGAGAATGGTGTTGATAGTTACCGTGAACAGGTAACTAGAAGGGCGCTGTGTATCTTTGAGTACATCTATTTTGCCCGTCCCGATAGCGTGATTAATGGTCGGCTGCTGTATCCGGCCCGGCTGGCTATGGGCGAGGGGTTGGCCGACGAGCACCCGGTGGCTGCTGACCTGGTTATGGGCGTGCCTGATTCGGCGACGGTTGCCGGCATTGGTTGCTCCCGCCGGTCGGGGCTACCCTTGAGTGAGGGGCTACTCAAGAACCGTTATGTGGGGCGGACCTTTATTGAGCCTGACCAGCGCATCAGGGACCTCGGCGTTAAGCTGAAGTTTAACCCCCTGCCCCAGATGCTGGACGGCAAGCGGGTGGTGGTGGTTGATGATAGCATCGTCCGCGGGACCACTACACCTCAAGTGGTTAGGTTATTGAGGCGGGCGGGAGCTAAGGAGGTGCACATGCGTATCTGCGCTCCTCCGATCCGCTATCCGTGTTTCTTTGGTGTTGATATGGCTACCCGCTGGGAGCTAATTGCGGCTCAAAAGACGATACCCGAAATCAGGGATTTTATCGGGGCCGACTCATTGGGCTATCTGAGCATTGACGGGCTTATTCAAGCGGTGGCTTTGCCCAAAGATAGTTTTTGTCTGGCTTGTTTCACTGGTGACTACCCGATACCGGTGCAGCTTGAGATGGACAAACTGGCACTGGAGACTACGGTGGCTGACCGTAAGGAACACTGGGGTATAAAGCCGCGGTAGGCAAAAACACCTTTCCCTTTGGCTGCCTGACACCGTGAGATAAGCACCGGGCCCTCATATCATTTCAAGCTGTGGTTTCTTTATTAATATAAGCAGTGCCGTTGCTATGAGCGTGGCAATGACGCAAGCCACAAAAGCAGGGAAATAGCTGCCAGTGGCATCATATACATAGCCGGCAAGAGCCGGACCAAAGGCAGCGCCCATTCCCCAGCCAACCGTTGTTACCCCGATGATTACTCCTAAGTGTCGGAGCCCGAAGATATCTCCAACGAGGGCTGCTGTAAGAGGAGCATAGGCTCCCCATGAGAACCCAAAAGGGATGGCAAACAGTTGTAGCATCCACAAATTTGAAGACCAGATAAGCCACAACATTGCTCCGGTCAGAACCAGTGTAGCGCCTACAAATGCTTGTTTCCTGCCGATAATATCTGAGATTTTACCCATGCCCAGCCTTCCCAGGATACTGAGAATAGCCATGAGACTGAGTATCGACGCTGCCGGCGTCGAAGAGATGCCTAGATCAAGAGCATGTCGAATAATATGACTCAGTATCATAAATAAACACGAGGCTATCAAAAACTGGCTGAAGAATACGAGCCAAAAACTGCTCGTTTTCGCTGCCTGCGGTAAAGACAACCCTACCAGCTCGTCGTGCCGTTGCTCTTGGTCGGGACCTATTTTTTCCGAGTCGGGCAGGGCTGCCCGTTCACTGGGAGCTCTCCTCATCAACAGCCCGCAGGGAACCACAATGCACAATGCCGTAAGGCTGCCGATAAGATAGGACGTGCGCCAGCCGTAGTTGCGGATAAGATAGTCTGAGATAAGGGTCATCGTTGCTATGCCGACACCACCCCCGCTACTGACGATACCCAGAGCTAGCCCTCGGCTTCTTGTGAACCACCTTGAGATTAGTGACATTCCAGCGGGGTAGAGGGGCCCGCTACCTAATGCCAGCAGCAGGCTATAACTCATAAATACCTGCCACAGTCGGCTCGTCTGGCTCGTTAACGCCAGGGATAGGCAGATGGAGATGCCCATCACGGTGAAGACCGTTCTGGGTCCGTACCGGTCTAGAGCCCAGCCCCCAATGATACCAAATACGGAGAATAACACCATGTATACGGAGAAAATGCCTGAGGTCTGTGCCCTGGTCCAGCCAAAGTCGGACTCCAGGGGTTCAAAGAATACTCCGAAGCTAAAGCGTATGCCGTGGCTGGCGACCCAAACCATGAAGCAAGCCGCTAATATTATCCACCCATAGCGGTAAGGCTTTTTCAGTGCCTTCGAGTTTGCCGTGCTAGCATTAGCCATTCCAAGCCCCAGTTTCATATGAGCTGCTTCTCCGGGTTTACCTGTAGGAACAATTCGTCTTCTATGAGGA
>CAZNSC010000155.1:0-2172 GCA_964575695.1 uncultured Dehalococcoidales bacterium | reverse complement strand
TCAATGTCCGCAGTATCAGCAATATTATTGCTCCTCTGCTCAATCTTCTTCATGAGTATCGCAGCTGGCTGACTGCTAGTGTACCAGCTTGACCGGTCTCCTTTCCAGTTTTTGTTAGACTTCTGTATTATGGATTTAACCGGCCCTGTATGCTAGACTTATCATGTCCAGCGGCGGCTCCTTATCCCGGCTCTACAGGCTAAGCCAGGAGCGCACTATATAGAAATACTCTCGGGACGCAGGAATCCGGGCTGTTCCCAATGGGAAAACTCACATTAACCAGCCAATTATCGGTCGAGGGCTGTTGGGTATCGGCGCTTTTGGATGGAGGTTGCGGGGGAATAGAATTGCACAAATGCAAAATGCAAGGAGGAGATTGCAATGGCAACTTATGTACAGACAATGAAGATATCGCCCCGGTTCAGGGAAGCACATTTCCAGGCACTTAAAGAGGGCGGCAAACTACCTGAGGAGATCGCCACTCCACAGCAGGCCCATCGTAAGTATGTTGACGGCATTAAGGCAGAGGGCAAGCTGCTGATCGGGGGGCCGGTGGTCGCTTTTACCTGGGCATTGCAGATACTTAAGGCTGATTCTCTGGAAGAGGCCAGGGCACTCGCCGAAAACGACCCGGCCGTAAAAGAGGGACTCTTTACAGACCTTCACATCGAGCCGTGGTATCACATGAGTTGACCAACTCATGGTGTGATGTTGCCGGCTTTCCTCCGGTGCAGGTTCGACGTCTGCCCCGATAAATTTTTATCCCTCGTCGCTTCTTGTGTGGCGCATGAGGTCAGCCGCCGATTTGTGTTTAATCACTAGCCCGTTACGCCCAATCGTTCCTCCGGGTATCTCCAGGAGGTCGGCGGCTGAGGTGAAGACCGGGGGTAACGGATCCCTCCTCATCAGCAGTTCCAAGGCCCTTCCGGTGTCGTAGGGGACAAGCTGCCGTTTTCTGGCGTGGGGTTTGAATACGACGGCGGGCTTCGTGGTCCGGCTGCCGGGCATGTCCTCCAGGTTCCTTCTATCTCCATACTTCGCCATGAGAATGCTCAGGGGGCCGAAATCAAGAGCCCTGTTGCGGCAGGCCAGGGCGCATATTGGTTGCTCACCCAGCTCGAGGCGGTCGATGCACATAGTGCACTTTTGCGCCTTGACCCCGGTCTCATCATTCTCGAAAACAGGTGCGCCGTATGGGCAAAGGTCATAGCATATCCGGCAGCCATCACACTGTTGGCTATCTATGAGCACTGCGCCGTACTTTTCTTCCTTGTACATCGCCTGGCAGGGGCAACCGCTGACACAGACTGGCTCTTCGCAGTGGTAGCACGGAACCCACTGGAAATGAATCCGTACATTGGCAAAGCTGCCCTTCTCATATTCGTAGATTTTCAGGTACTTGAGCGGCCCCGCGGGGAGTCCATTCCAGTTCTTACAGGCGACGGCACAGGCGTTACAGCCTGAACATCGGCTCTGGTCGAAGAAAAAACCGTATTGTGGCATCATGCACCCTCCCACTTCTCAACTTGGACAAGCCCCTTGCAGGGCAGAAAGCCGATAATGGTCTCCGGCAGGTCCTCATTATGGGTCAGGAGGTTGGGGGCCCCTCTCCTGTCGATACCATCCGGCATCAGCGGGCTCCTGTCTTCACCTGGCTCATACCAGCCGCCGTGAAATATGAAGGCCGCCCCGGGGACTACTCTCGAGGTAACATAGGCAGGTATAATCATCTCCCCTATATCGTTATAGACCCTGACCAGATCGCCGTCCACAATTGCCCGGGCTTTGGCGTCGGCCACGTTGAGCCAGACGGCATGTCGATAACAGTCGCCGTTCAACCGGGGCTGATTGTCCAGGAATGAGTGCACCCGGTAGAGGGAATGTGGAGACGACATCAGCAACGGATACTTCTCCGCATCATTGCTATGGAAGGTATCCCTGCCGCCCATCGTCATCTGTGCCATCGCGGGTAGATTCCCCGCACCGTAGCACTTGCCACTCCCCGGGAAGAACTCGTTGGTTGCGAGATAGTCTAACCCGTTGCCCAGCCGTTCGGAGTAAAACTCTATCTTGCCGGATACCGTCCCCCGGAAGGGATTGTCACCGCTCTCCAGGTCTTTCTTGAAAGCATAATACGGGTCTTTCTTCTCGTAACGAAAGATGGGCTTCTTC
>CAZNSC010000154.1:0-6223 GCA_964575695.1 uncultured Dehalococcoidales bacterium | reverse complement strand
GCCTCAGGCAACGGTGGTTAAGGGTATCAGTTTTGGTGGTGTCAGTGGTGATAACCTTAACCATAGTCGCCTATTATACTGAGGGTAGGCTTAGTCTCCCCGCCTTTCTGTTGCTAATCGTTACCATGCTTATCCTTCTTTTAAGCCCGGCGCTGGTGGAACGAAGATTGAGGCACGGTGGGCATCGACCGCCGGTTTCATAGTGGGGGCTGGTAGAGATGCAGCAGGTAGCTATTGTGACCGATAGCATTTCTTGTCTCACTAAGGAATTGGTGCAGAAGTATGGCATTACGATCGTTTCTATCAGGCTCTTGGTTAAGGGTAAGGTCTATCGTGATTTGGTGGACATGACCCCCTCTGAAGCTTATAAGCTGTTCTTGGAAGACCCCGAGAGTTTCAATACTTCACCGGCATCGCCCGGGCACTACCTTGAGGCCTACCACGAAGCAAGCCGGCAAGCCGACAACATCCTCTGTATCACTCTTTCATCCAAGCTAAGCACGGCGTACGATATGGCTCGCGTCGCTAAGGAGCAGGCCAAGGCTGAGCTTCCCCGGGCATCTATAGAGGTATTAGATTCTCAGAGTGTTACTGCCTCTGAAGGCTTCATCGCCCTGGCTGCGGCGAGGGCAGTGGCTGAGGGGAAGGGCTTGGCTGGGGCGGTTAAAGCCGCTGAGGAAGTAAAAAGCCGGGTCACCTTTCTTCTCCTTGTGGATACCATCCGCTATGTTTACCGCACGGGTCGCATACCCAAGGTGGCGGCCCAGTTGGGCTCTATCCTCAATATCAGGCCAATACTTACCATTTCTTCAGGGCTGGTACGTTTTGCCGGCGCGGTGAGAAAGAAGGAGCAGGGCATAGACCGCGTCCTGCAAATGATGAAACATAAGGTGGGGCAAAGCCCGGTGCATGTTGCTGTGATGCATGCCTATGCTCTGGATGAGGCCGAGAAGCTGAAGGAGCGCGTGTCATCTGAGTTCAATTGTGTCGAGCTCTGGCTTACCGAGTTTAGCCCGGTGATGGGCTATGCTACGGGCACGGGCACTCTGGGCTTTGCTTTTTATTCTGAAGAAGGGGCGGGTTAAATCTCCAGTGGCTGATGAGGTCAGGGTTATTACTGATAGCATTGCTTGCATCACCAACGAGTTGGCGGCGAGGCATAAGATTAGGATTGTGCCTTACAGCTTTTATCTCAACGGCAGTGCGTATAAGGACTGGGTGGATGTTACCCCTTCTGAGGCATACCAGCTATTCTTGAAGGACCCGGAGAGTTTCTTTTCGTCTCCAGCCTCACCAATGGATTTCCTTGACGCCTACCGTGAGGTGAGCCAGCAGACCAATAACATTATCTGTATTACCCTCTCGGCTAAACTCAGTACCGCGTGTGATGTTGCCCGTGTGGCCACGGAGCAAGCTGGTGAGGAGCTTCCTCAGACTTCAATCGAGGTGGTGGATTCACAGACGGCCACGGCGGCCGAGGGTTTTATTGCCCTGGCTGCGGCCAGGGCGGCAGAGGAAGGGAAGGGCTTGGCTGAGGTGGTTGAGATAGCCAAGAAGATGTGTAGTAGGGTTGGTCTGGTGGCTATTATGGATACGGTGCGCTATGTTTACCGGTCGGGGCGGATACCCAAAATGGCGTCGCAGATAGGTTCGATGCTCAATATCCGACCGATATTCACCATCTCGTTGGGGGCGGTTCATGTTCTTGGTGTGGTGAGGAACAAGGAGCACGGCATAAATCGGTTACTTGAGATCGTGAAAGATAAGGTCGGGCTAAGTCCGGTACACATCGCCGTGATGCACGCTTATGCCTTGGATGAAGCGGAGCGGCTGCGGGAGCGGGTCGCCTCGGAGTTCAACTGCATCGAGCTGTGGCTTACCGAGTTTAGTCCGCTGATGGGTTATGCTTGCGGCACGGGAACTCTGGGCCTTGCCTTCTACAAGGAGGACTGACCTCAGCTAATGAAACTCCAGCGGTGGCTCTTGGCGACCGCGGGAGGCGGCTAGCCGGTTTTGTCGGCGAGCTGCCTTAGCTTGAATCTCTGGATTTTGCCGGTGGCTGTTTTGGGCAGTTCGTCAACGAATTCAATCCATCGCGGATATTTATAGGGGGCGATCCTGTCCTTGACAAATTGTTGTAGCTCCCGTGCCAGTTCCGGTGACGGGCGATACTCGGTATTTAGCGTAACGAAGGCTTTAGGCTTGTCAAGCCCGTGCTCGTCAGGGATGCCGATGACGGCGGCTTCGATGATGGCCGGGTGCTCGATGAGTGTTGCCTCAACCTCGGCGGGTGCTACCTTTATCCCCCCGGCCTCCACCATGTCATCAACCCTTCCCACATAGTAGAAATAGCCATCTTCATCTTGTCGGAAGAGGTCTCCGGTTCTTAGCCAACTACCGTGCATGGTATCCTTGGTCTTATCGTGTTTATTCCAGTAAACGGGTGAGCTACTGTCAATTTTGACCATAAGCTCGCCGGTCTCCCCAGATGCTAGTTTCCTGCCCTGCTCATCTACTATCTTCACCTCAGCTGCTGGAGTCGGCCGGCCAACGCTTCCTGGCCTGACCATTCCCGGTCTGTTGGCGAGATACATGGTGAGCACCTCACTAGAGCCGAGACAGTCGAGTAACTCAATGCCAAACCGCTCCTTAAACTGGTGGTAGATGCCGGTGGGAAGATGCTCGCCGCTGGAGATGCATGTCCGGACGGAACTCAGGTCATAGCTGTCCATGTCCTGTATGGTGAGGATGTTGGCAAATAGGGTGGGTACACCGAAGAAAATCGTTGGTCTATATTTGGAAATCGTCTCCAGGACCTTCTTGGGGGTCGGCCTATCTGGTAGCAGGACCTGGGCGGCACCAGCATAAAGGGTGGCCGCCATATTAGCCGTGCCGAAGGAGAAGAAAAGCTTGGCGACACTGAAAATAATATCACGATCAGTTATCCCCAGGGAATCTTTGCCAAAAAAGATTGCGTGAAACATCAGGTCATGGTGAAGGTGTACTGCTCCTTTCGGTTCCCCGGTGCTGCCCGAGGTATAGCACCATAGTGCGGCATCATCCTTGCTGGTGGCTGCGGCTTCAAGCTCAGGTGAGGCGTCAGCGATCAGTTTTTCGTATGACAGCCGGTTACCCCCGGTTTCTCCGACGACGATTATATATTTGAGGTAATCGAGGTTATTCTCTATCCTTGCTATATTGCCGACCCAGTCTTGGCTGACAATAATCGCCTTAGCGCGGCTGTCGTTTAGCAGATACTGGTATTCACTAGGTCTGAGCATGGTATTAAATGGAACGGAGACCCCCCCGATTTTCATTGTCCCGAAGAAACTGGCAATCCACTCCGGGCAATCGGGCAACAGTATTGCCACACGGTCTTCCATCTCTATGCCGAGGCTTTTGAGCGCATTGCCCGTCCTGTTTGCCGCTTTCTGGATGTCATTATAGGAGATGGTGCTGTCTTTATAGTAGAGTGCTACCTTCTCCCCCTTGCCCTCCTCTATCCTGGAATCTAGCATTGCTGCTGCCAGATTGAACCTTTCCGGTAACTTAATGTGTGCCGCCCCCATCTGTGTCCTCCTTTTATTTGACCTGCCCTTGCTGCCCGGCTGACCGAGGGCAAATAAAAAACCTCCCGCTCCACAAAGGGACGGGAGGTTCACTTCCGCGGTGCCACCCTTCTTGGTCAGTCTGGCGTATTGCCACCAGACGACCACCTCTCTCGGGTACGGAGTCAAGAACTCGATACCCTGGGATTCGATAACGCTTCCCTGGCGACAAGGCCTACTCGTTTACCAATCTGGCACTTTCGGTTTGCGGCTCCCAAGTCCATTCAGCTTCTGCGCCAGCATCGGTTCACACCTCCCCCGATTCTCTGTGCCTCGCTGGAAACCTACTAGTCTTGTTCGCAGCCTTTACCCTATTCAGTTGCTATAAATATATCATCATGCTCTTTATTTGTCAATAGTTTTGACTTGGGTTCACGCGAGGGTGCATTTCTCGCCCGGCAGGATTCGTGTGCGGGGGTTTGGCGATATCGAGCGAAGTCCCTTTAAGAAAGTTATCCCTCTCCCCTTATGAAGGGGAGAGGGATAAAGGGTGAGGGGTTGATGAACAATCTCATTATAAGCTGGGATTTTGTCCCGTTTCCCCGGTTACGAAGGCGATGGCATATTCTCTGGAGTGGGAGAGGGTAATAGCGAGGTTAGCTAGGCCGAGACATCTGGCTTGTTCTTGCGCCCTGCCGTAGAGGCGGAGCCGGGGCTGTCCGTCGGGCTCAGATAACACTTCAATCTGTTGCCAGCTTATGCCCCCGGTGTCCTTGAGTGCCTTGATTACTGCTTCCTTGCCTGCAAAGCGAGCCGCAAGCGAGGAGAGCTTGCTGCGGCATTGCTTAAGCTCGGACTCGGTATATACCCGGTGAAGGAACCTGTCTCCCCAGCGGGCCATAGCCTCCTTGATACGGCTTATCTCGACTATATCAACGCCAATACGCTGGCTCACAGTATGCTCTCCCCTGAGTGTGCGCTCTTCTGTTTGGCAATCTCAGCCAGCAGCCATGAGCACCACTCCTCCAGCCCGTCACCGGTCTTGCATGAGACTTGGAGTATCTTAACCGTGGGGTTCAGTCCGGTGACCGCTTTACCGAAGGCAGCTATATCAAAATCCAGGTAAGGCAGCAGGTCAATCTTGTTTATCAGCACCACATCAGACTCGGTAAACATCAGGGGGTATTTATGTGGCTTGTCATCACCCTCCGGCAGGCTTAACAGCATCACCTTCTTGTGTTCACCGAGGGCGAACTCGGCCGGGCAAACAAGGTTACCGACATTTTCGATGAGTAATAAGTCAACCCCACCGAGCGGCAGGTTGTTTAAGGCGTTCTCAGTCATGTTGGCATCAAGGTGGCAGCCACCGGCGGTATTTATTTGAACCACCGGTATCCCCAGCTCGCTTACCTTATCAGCGTCCAGACTGGAGGCGATATCACCTTCAATGACGGCAATCCTAGTTTTGTCCTTGAGCTTGGTTATCGTTTGCCGGATAAGGCTGGTCTTGCCTGCTCCCGGGGACGACATTATGTTTACTCCCAAGATACCATGCTCATCAAGCAGCTTTTGATTTTTTGAGGCAATTGCTTCGTTGGCACCGAGAATATCTTGAAGTACCTTTACCTTCATTTATTCCACCTCAATGCTGTCGACATAACACTCGCGCCCGGACAATATTTCGAGATTCTGTCCCTGGCAACCGGGGCAAGTCCATTCCATTTCTTCTGGTGAGAAGATGGTCGTGCAATTACGGCAACGCAACTGGGTCGGCGGTTGGTAGAAGGAGAGGTCGGCTTCCTCAGCAAGGGTGTCCTTGCTGAGGAAGCCGAAGTAGAGTTGGACGCAGTCGCTAACAATCCCGGATAACTCGCCAATGACGAGATTGATTTTGGAAATCTTGCTGGCCTGAGCTTCATTAGCCTTCTCCAGGGCAATGGACAAGATACTCTGGGTAATACTGAGTTCGTGCATCCTCCTGCCCGAATTATAGTTCATTCTGGAGGTGTGTTCAACTGTTGGAGATTTGGTGCCACTGATGTTAGAATGTGTGCTGGGGTTTAAGCCATTGCCGTACTATGTCGGGACTTCAGGCTGGCATTATGAACACTGGCGGCACCGGTTCTATCCTCAAGAACTGGCTAAGGCGAGGTGGCTTGAATTCTATGCCTCCCGTTTTAATACTGTTGAACTTAATAACAGCTTCTACCGGCTGCCTTCAGAGGCCGCTTTTGCCACCTGGCGTGACTCGTCGCCAGCCGGTTTTACTTTTGCCGTAAAGGTGAGCCGGTTTATCACCCATATCAAGCGGCTGAAAGATAGTCAGGAGGCGTTGTCAACCTTTTGCACCAGGGCTAGTGTGCTGGGAGACAAGCTCGGCCCTCTTCTGTACCAGTTGCCACCCAATATGCACCGTGACGATGAGAGGTTAAGGTCATTTCTGTCTGTCTTGCCTGAGGGGATGAAGCATGTCTTTGAGTTTCGGCACCAGTCCTGGCTTGAGGAGGGGGTTTTCGAAATCTTACGCAAATACAATGCAGGATTTTGCGTCTTCGATATGCCGGATCTCAGTTGTCCGCTGGTCGCTACCGCTGATTTTGCCTACATTAGATTTCATGGCAGCACCGGGCTTTACTGGAGTTGCTACTCTGATGAGGAGCTGGCTGCTTGGGCGA
>CAZNSC010000153.1:0-6282 GCA_964575695.1 uncultured Dehalococcoidales bacterium | reverse complement strand
CCACCACGTTCGCACTAGTTTACTAAATATGCTGGTTCAAGTCCAGTAACTTGGAATGTTAAGTTTGCACCGGGTGCCCCCAATAAGTTTCATACCCACTCGAGGGGGCAAATCCTTTGTGTCACCGAAGGCAAAGGAAGATGCAATGATGAACGAAATGGACGATTGTAGTGTCCATCAAACAAGCAAAGTGAGATTTCCTTCGCAGTGCTGTTCTACAACTTTAGTACTTTGAGGCTCCTATCTCCTCCATTTTGCCCGTCACCATATAGACCACCCGCTCGCAGATATTGGTCACTCTATCGGCGCTACGCTCCAGGTTATGGGCTACCCAGATGAGGCGGGTGGCTCGGGTAATGGTCCTCGGGTCTTCCGCCATGAAGGTGAGCAGCTCACGAAAAACCTGGTCGTACAGATTGTCCACGTCATCATCTTCAGTTGCGATTTTCCGGGCGGTATCAGCATCACGTTTAACGAAGGCGTCCAGACTGCGGTGTAGCATATCCGTCGTTTTCTCGGTCATCCGCGGTATATCGATAAGCGGCTTCAGGGGCGGCTCATCGCCTATCATCAGCACAATCTTGGCTATACCCTCGGCGTGGTCACCGATGCGTTCCACCTCACTTATGATGTTCAGCACCGAAATAATGGTGCGCAGGTCGCTGGCCATGGGTTGCTGAGTAGCAACGAGTTTAATACACTTCTCCTCGATTTCAAATCGCTTCTGGTTTACCTTCAGGTCGTCGGTGACTATTTGCTGGGCCAAGTCAAGGTCTCTCTCCCTAAGGGCTTTAACAGAGAACGTAATAGCCTTTTCCACCATGCTGCCCATGACCAGAACCTCATCCTGTATCTCTCTCAATTTCTTATGAAAGGTCGTTCTTATCTCCATTGTTTATACCTCCTTCGGTCTCTAGCCAAATCGGCCGGTGATATAGTCCTCAGTTCGCTTATCTTTTGGGTTGGTAAAGAGCTCAGACGTAGGCCCGTATTCTACCAGCACGCCAGCCCTATCCTCCTCCATCATCAGGAAAGCGGCCATATCTGATACTCTAGCTGCCTGCTGCATATTGTGGGTAACGATGATAATAGTGTAGTTCTCAGCCAGGCTTCTCATCAAGTCCTCAATTCGGAGGGTGGCTACCGGATCAAGGGCGCTACAGGGCTCGTCCATTAAAATCACCTCCGGTTCCACCGCCAGCACCCGGGCGATACACAGCCTCTGCTGCTGTCCCCCGGATAGGGCCAGAGCTGACTGTGACAGCTTGTCTTCAACCTCGTCCCATAGTGCTGCCTGCCGGAGACTTTTCTCAACAATGTCGTCAAGCTCGCCACGGTTATTCACGCCGTGCCGCTTCGGACCAAAAGCCACGTTCTCGTATACTGACATGGGGAAGGGGTTGGGCTTCTGGAAGACCATGCCCACCCTTTTGCGCAGTTCCACCACGTCAATGGATTTATCATAGATATTGATGTCATCAAGCTCAATTTGTCCCTCTACCCTGGCTCCGGTGATGAGGTCATTCATCCTGTTGAAGAGGCGCAGGAACGACGACTTACCACACCCAGAAGGCCCGATGATGGCGGTGATGGCTCGCTCAGGTATATCCAGGGTAATATTCCTTAATGCCTGAAAGCCTCCGTAATAGAGATTTATCCCTTCCGTGCTTAGTTTCACGTGGTTGTTAATAGCCGCATTTTTATTGAGTAATTCGGAATTCATTTTCATGAGCTGTACCTCCGTTGTCGGGCGCGCATTCTGATAATGGTGGCTAGGATATTAAAGGATAGGACTACCGCCAGCAACACCAGAGCCACACCCCACATTGTGCTATCGGAAATGCCAGGGACGTGAGCCGCTACCGTGTAAAGGTGATATGGCAGCGCCATGAACTGGTCGAAGGGAGAACCTGGCAGCGCCGGCAGAAGAAAGGCAGCGCCCACCACCAGTATCGGCGCTGTTTCCCCGGCGGCGCGACTCATTGCCAGAACAGCGCCGGTGATTATGCCCGGTTTAGCCTGGGGGAGAACGATGTGCTTGACCGTTTGCCACCTAGTCGCTCCAGTAGCTAGGCTTCCCTCTCTATATTCTCTGGGCACGGCCAGAATCGCCTCCCTGGAGGTGGTTATGGTCATGGCCAGCGCTTGGCAAGCCAGGGTCAGGCTGGCTGAAAGTAACGACATGCCGAAATGAAAGGCCATCACAAAGATGCCCAGCCCGAAAAGCCCGTAGACAATGCTAGGCACTCCAGCCAGGTTGACTATGGCCAGATTGATGATTCTGGTCAGCCAGTTATCCCGGGCGTACTCGGTGAGGTATATTCCGGCCATCACCCCTACCGGCAGGGCAAAGATTATCGTACCCAGCATGAGATAGAAGGTGCCGACAATGGCTGGGAAGATACCCCCTGCCTTACCCGCCTCTGACGGCGCGTGGGTTAGAAATTCCCAGCTTATGGCACTGCTGCCGTTGATAATCATCAGCACTATTATGCTAATGACCGGTATGACAACGATAGCCGTGGCCACAATAAGTAGGCCGAAGGCATTCCGCTGTGATGTCTGTCGTGATGCTATCTTCATGGCTATCTGACAAACTTCCTTTTCTGGCGTTCTAACACCCGGTCGGCAATTAAATTAACCGCTAAAGTGAGAATAAACAGAATCAGGCCAATGGCAAAAAGCGCCTGGTACTGTAACCCTCCGCGCACCGCATTGCCGATGCCGGAGGCAATAGCCGCCGTCATGGTCATCATGGGGTCGGTTGGAGAAACGGGCACGGCTAGGGCACCGCCAGCGACCATAAGCACGGTCATCGTCTCGCCGATAGCACGCCCTACCCCAAGCATGATAGCCGCCGTGATTCCGGAGAGAGCCGCGGGAATAGAGACATGCCTTATCGTTTCCCACCTGGTGGCTCCAAGGGCATAAGACGCCTGCCTAAATTCATCGGGGACGGCGCGCAGGGCATCTTCGGAGACACTGACGATTATGGGCAGGCTCATTAATGACAGCATGATACCAGCAGTAAGCCCGCAGAGACCGGTGTTTAAATTAAAGGCGCTCTGCACCAGTGGTGAAAGGAGCATCAGCCCGATAAAGCCCATCACCACCGACGGAATCCCGGCCAGCAGCTCGACAATGGGCTTGACCGTTTCCCTTACTTTGTCGGGGGCAACCTCGGAGAGGTAGGCGGCACAGGCAATGCCAATCGGTACCGAGATGGCGGTGGCTATCAGGGTCACCCATAGTGTGGCAACAAAGAAGGAGGTGATGCCAAAGGTGGGCGGGTCCGAGACCGGGTACCACTCGGTGCCGAAGAAGAATTCCCAGGGAGGGGTATGGAAGAAAATGGGTAAGCCCTCCTTCAGCAAAAGGACAATAATACCCAGCAGGACGACAATAGCCAGCAGGCCGGTCAGAAAAATCCAGCCCTCAACAAACTTTTCACCTAAACGCCACCGCCTTCGGAGGCCTTTTTCAAGGCCAACCCCGGCGGTGGCTCCCGGCTGCAGCATGGGGTAATTTTCCTTTCGTCAGTATGCCCCTAATGGAGCTCTGGTTATTACGCTATTCTACTGGCACGTAGCCAACGTCGACCAAAGTCTGCTGGCCTTCTTCAGAGAGACAGTAGTCAATGAAGGCCTTAATCACACCGGTGGGTTCGCCATCGGTGTAGAAAAAGAGTGGTCGGGCAATGGGATAGCTGCCATCCAGGGCAGTTTCCAAACTGGGCAAGACCCCCGCCTCATCAGACGTCCGCTTAATCGCCAGCGACTTTACCTCATCGGTCACGTAGCCCAGGCCAGCATAGAAGATAGCATTGGGATTCTGAGCCACTTCATCCACACCTTGTTTAGTAGAGGGCAGGAAAAGCACGTCAGGACCATACTCAAGGCTCTCGTCTTCAGTGGACAGATCCTTCATTTGCACTACATGTTCTTTGAAGAAGACGTGAGTGCCTGAGTTGGTATCACGGGATACGACAAGGATTTCAGCATCATTACCACCGACTTCTTTCCAGTTGGTTATCTCTCCGGTATAGATGGCCGAGAGCTGGGCAATGGTTAGCTCAGACACCGGGTTTGATGGGTGCACTACCACTGATAGGGCATCAATACCTACCGTAGTCTCATACGGGTCTACGCCGTTAGCTTCAGCCGCATCAATTTCCTCTGCCTTGATTGCCCGTGAAGCCTGGCAGATGTCCGTGGTGCCGTCAATGAGGTAGGCAATACCCACCCCGGAACCAGGGCCGCTGACGGCAATGCTTACCCCGGGGTTCTGGTTCATAAAGTCTTCGGCCCATATTACCGAGGCCAGCTCTACCGTATTCGACCCGATAATCTTGAATGAACCCGATAATCCGTCTCCATTTTCTGAATTGCTATTACCACCGCAACCGCTCAGGGCGATGGCGGCTACCAGCAGGACTGATAGCGGTGCCATGAGCCACTTTTTGCTTAACTTGGTTAACAAGTTCTTTCCTCCTATTGATAAATCTCTTATATAAAAAAGCCTTAAACCGGCTGTATTTTTCATCTACTACCACTGTAACAAGTGCAGTTTAAGGACGGTTTAAGGCTAGGTTAAGATTTGGTTAAATTTTTAAGTGCTATTTAAGCGGCAGGCTGAAGCTAAAAGTTGCCCCCTTTCCTTCCTCGCTTTCTACCCAGATATTACCGCCGTGAGCCTCGATGACGTGCTTGGCGATAGCCAGTCCCATGCCAGTGCCTTCTCCAGCCCGGGCCTTATCTCCCTTATAGAAGCGCTCAAAGACATGGGGCAGGTCTTCTTTGGGGATGCCTACCCCAGTATCGGCTATATCGACAACGGCTGACCCCTCAAGGGTTCTGGTAATAATTTTTATCTCTCTGCCAAGAGGGGTGAACTTGATAGCATTGTGCGCCAGATTGGCGATTACCTGCCGAACCCTATCTTTGTCGGCGGGAACCGGGGGCAAATCAGCGGCGAACTCTCGGGCAATCGCCAGTTTTTGCCGCTCTGCCTGGGGGCTGAGCTGGGTGATAACTTCATCTGCCAGCTGGTTGAGGTTTACCGGCTCTAACTTTAGCTCGGCCGTGCCCGTCTCAATTCGGGAAAGCTCGGTCAGTTCGGCCACCAGCTGGGTCAAACGGTCCACCTCGCTATCAATCCTGGTGAGAAAATCTCGGGCTGCCTTTTTGTCATCAACGGCACCACCACTCAGGGTTTCCACCATTGCCTTGATTCCGGCCAAGGGCGTGCGGAATTCATGGGATATGTTGCCAATGAGCTCGCGTCTAGTTGTTTGCAGGCATCTCAGCTCGGTGAGGTCCTGGAACAGGAGCAGGACACCACTATGAGCAATGGGGATGGCAATGGCCCTTAGGTATCGTTTTGATGCGCCGGATTCATACTGGACAGCCTGCGTCTGGGCTGTTTCCAGGCATAGCTTTAACACCTCATCGACCTCGTGGTCGCGCACTGCCTCGATAAGCGGCTTATTCTCGGCGCCTTTAATGTTAAACAGCTTTGCCGCGGCTTGGTTAGCCAGCGAGATGTTGCCCTCGGCATCGGTCATGATGACGCCGTCAGCCATGTTATCAAGGATGGTGGTCAGCCTGGCCCTGTCTTCCGAAATCGCGGCCACCAGTTCTTTCAGCCTGGCCGACATTTCGTTAAAGGCATGGGCTAGTTCCCCCATCTCATCTTTAGCTTCTATGGTTATCTTCTGCCCCAGTTCCCCGGAGCTGATTTTCCGGGAGGCCGCGGTAAGCTTCCGTATAGGCCGGGTGGTGATGCCGGCAATAAACCAGGCAGCTAGAATGACCAACGCCGCAGCTGCCGCCATGGCTATGATAGCGCTTACCGTCACTTGACTTACCAGGCTTTCCACGGCGGTCAGTGGCAGCGAGACGCGGGCTATGCCCAGAATTTCATCTTGGTACGAGATGGGCACGGCCACGTACATCATCTCTTGTTCCAGGGTGGTGCTGTAGCGGGTACTCTCGCCAACGCCTGTCGCCAGAGCGTCCATGACTTCGGGTCGTTTAGCGTGGTTTTCCATAGTGGCGGGGTCTTCTTCGGAATCACCTAACACCGTGCCGTCGAGGGCGATAATGGTAATCCTGGTACCAGTTTGGTCTCCCAGTTTCTTAGCCAGGGCATCCAAGCTGACCAGCTCATCCGGGCTCAAAAAATTGGACAGGCTGGCTTCAGCGGTAATTAACGCCTCGTTCTCCAGTTGAGAGCTCAAGTTATCCAGCTGGGAGCTACGGGTAGAGTTTACCAGGTAAACGC
>CAZNSC010000152.1:0-6283 GCA_964575695.1 uncultured Dehalococcoidales bacterium | reverse complement strand
GGGTAAAGGACAACCACCTAACCCCTCCGGCAATTATCGTCATCGGAGAGGTGGTCAGGCTCAGAGACAAGCTACGCTGGTTTGATAACCGTCCGTTATTTGGCAAGCGCATACTGGTTACCCGGTCTCGGCACCAGGCAAGTGCCTTGAGTCAACTGCTCTCTGAGTGCGGCGCGGAGCCGATCGAGTTACCGGCGATTGACATACAGCCCGTAACAGACAGTACGGAACTGGATCAGGCTATTGCAAACCTCAAACACTATAACTGGATAATCTTTACCAGCACTAACGGTGTTGCCTCTTTCTGGCAACGGCTGAACAACTTAAAGCTGGACAGCCGTGCCCTGAGCGGACTGCGGATTGGCGCCATCGGGCCGGCTACGGCTGAAGCCCTGGCGGTCACGGGAGTAACTCCCGACTACTTGCCGGAAACCTATACAACCGAAGGCATTCTCGCCGGTCTTAAACAAAGGGACATCGCCGGACAGCGCTTTCTTCTGCCCCGGGCCGACAAAGCAGATAGAGAAATGGTTCAGGGGATTCGCCGGCTTGGTGCGGAAGTGCATGAGGTAACCGCGTATCACACGGTTCCGGCGAACGAGTCTATCGCTGAAGCCAAGCGAATGCTGGTCTCAGGGGAAATTGACGTCATCACCTTCACCAGTTCGTCAACGGTTACCAATATGGTAGCCACATTCCAGGGTGAACTGCGGTGCCTGAATCAGGCAAAAATTGCCTGTATCGGGCCCAAAACGGCTGAGGCTGCCGCCAGGGCGGGGCTTAAGGTGGATGTCCTGGCCAGCGAGCAGACCATACCGGGCCTGGTGAGAGCAATAGAAGAGTATTTTAGCGGGGAGATGTGAAATGTCTGTTTTTCCTCAATTGCGTCTGCGCCGCCTGCGTCGGTCAGAAGCATTAAGAGCTCTGGTTCGCGAAAGCCAGGTTGATGTTGGTGACCTTATATACCCCATGTTCGTTGTCGAGGGAAATGGTATAAAGCAAGAGATTACGTCAATGCCGGGTATCTTTCGTTATTCGCCCGACCAGCTATCATCAGAAGTTGAAGAAGTGGCCGGGCTCAAGATTCCCGCCGTTTTGCTCTTCGGGGTGCCGGAATACAAGGATGAAATCGGCTCGTCTGCTTATCAGCCTGATGGAGTTGTTCAAAAGGCAATACGAGCCATAAAGAGCACCGTGCCTGAGCTTCTGGTGGTGACCGACATCTGTCTCTGTGAATACACCAGCCACGGGCACTGTGGAATAGTGACCGATGGTGCCATTGATAACGACCAGACACTGCCTTTGCTGGCAAAGATCGCTCTATCGCAGGTTGAGGCCGGTGCTGATATCGTCGCTCCTTCGGACATGATGGACGGCCGGGTGAAGGCAATCAGGGAAGCCCTTGACGAAAAGGGCTACCAGCATATTCCGATTCTATCTTATGCCGCTAAATACGCTTCAGCTTTCTACGGGCCGTTCCGGGAAGCAGCGGAATCAGCTCCCCAGTTTGGCGACCGCCGTTCCTACCAGATGGACCCGCCCAACGTGCGTGAGGCCTTGCGTGAGGTGGAGCAGGATATTGCCGAAGGTGCCGATATCGTTATGGTTAAGCCAGCTCTGGCTTACTTGGACGTGGTACGCAAGGTGGGCGACACCTTCGACTGCCCCCTGGCCGCCTATAATGTTAGCGGTGAGTACGCCATGGTGAAAGCCGCTTGCCAGCGGGGCTGGCTGGACGAGCGCCGGGTTGTATTGGAGATCATCACCGCCATTAAGAGAGCCGGGGCTGATATTATCTTGACCTACCATGCTAAGGATGTTGCCCGCTGGTTGCAGACGGTGTGATGAGGCATTCGTGAAACTTAAACGTTCCCAGGAGCTCTTTCAGGAAGCACAGCGGTATCTACCGGGAGGAGTGGATAGCCCGGTACGTGCTTTTAAAGCCGTTGGGGGAACACCCCCTTTTATTGTAAGAGGACAAGGCTCCAGGGTATATGATGCCGACGGCAACGAGTATATTGATTACGTGTGCTCTTGGGGGCCTCTCATTTTGGGGCATGCCCATCAACAAGTTATTGAGGCGGTGAAAAAGGCAGCGGAGAGGGGCACCAGCTTTGGTGCGCCAACCGAGCTGGAGGTAACTCTGGCCAAAATGGTCTGCTCCGCCATACCCTCTATCGAAATGATACGGTTCGTCAACTCAGGCACGGAGGCCACGATGTCGGCGTTACGCCTGGCGCGGGCATTTACCGGCAGAGAAAAGACAATAAAATTCGCCGGCGGCTACCATGGCCACGCCGACGGACTGCTGGTCAAAGGTGGCTCAGGTCTGGCAACCCTCAGTCTGCCTGACTCTCCCGGTGTGCCCAGCAGCTATGCTCAGAATACCTTGGTGGCGCCCTACAACAATGCCCAAGCCGTAGCCCAGCTTTTCCAGCACTATCCTAACGAGATTGCGGCCGTAATCGTTGAGCCGGTAGCGGCCAACATGGGGGTGGTGCCACCTCAGCCCGGCTTTCTAGAAGGTCTGCGCAGTCTAACCAGCAAGTTCGGCGCTGTTCTCATTTTCGATGAAGTCATCACTGGCTTTCGGGCTACCTATGGGGGAGCACAGAATCTCTTCAAAATTGTCCCTGATCTGACCTGCCTCGGGAAGATTATTGGCGGAGGGTTACCGGTAGGTGCTTATGGCGGTAGGCGAGAAATTATGGAAATGATGGCGCCAACAGGACCGGTCTATCAAGCCGGAACGCTCTCCGGAAACCCTCTAGCGATGACAGCAGGCATAGAGACCCTCAAAATCTTAAGCCAGCCAGGAGTCTACGAGCGATTAGAAGATGCTGCTTCCCGCTTAGGAGAAGGCATTACCAGAGCTGCCTCTCTACTCAAGCTGAAGTTGACCGTTTCCCGTTTTACCTCTTTGCTTACCATCTTTCTCAATGATAATCCGGCACTTGATTACGAATCGGTTTCACAGGCAGACACAGCACTCTTTGGCAGCTTTTTCCAGGAGCTATTGTCAAAGGGAGTATATTGGCCGCCGTCACAGTTTGAAGCGGCCTTTGTCTCTCTGGCTCACAGTGAAGAGGATATCGAGACGACCATCGACAGAATTTCCGAGGCACTGAGCAATGTAGAGCTTTAGCCATTTGAAGGCCTCAAAATACTGATTGAGTGGTCGTTGCCATCAGGGTTTGGCCCTGGTTATATACCTTCCGTAAGATGGTTTGATTGTCCTCTTAGTGCTCTTCCGGTAAATGACTTCGGCGATGAAGGCAAAGCCCACCATAGCCAGCAACACCCACAGTTCCTTCGGAGATGTTATAGCTCTTTGTACAATTAATATGACCAGTGCCAGTAAACAGAGTCCACTCCCCGTCAACGATATCCACCTCTTAGCACCAGTATTCGTTGCCAACCGTGCATTAGCGAAATTTACCCCCGCAAAAATGATGAGAAATCCGGAACTCCCCATGATGGAAATGCTTGTCAGGTCAAAAAGATTCGCAATCACCAGCGTTAATCCAGAGGTAATCAGCAATCCTTCGATAGGACGTCTCCAGACCATATGGTCCAGTTTCTCGGGTAGTTCTCCCTCTTTGGCAATTACGTAGCTAACACGAGCTGTCCCGTACAGCGTAGCGTTAATGGCTGAGCCAGTAGATAATAGAGCCGCTATAGCAATCAGGCTGAAGCCGATTACACCCAGAAACGGCCTGGCGGCTTCGGCGAGGGCGTAGTCTTTGGCCGATACGATTTTATCCACCGGCAGATTCCCGACGGTCACTAAAGAGACGAGAACATAAAGAACAATCACAAAGATAACAGCGGTAAAATAAGCACGCGGGAGGTTTATTTTCGGTTCCTTAACATTTTCCGCCGTATTAGCGATAAGCTCGAAGCCTTCATAGGCCAAGAAGATAATCATGCCACCGGCCACCAACTGTAAGGGTTTACTCCATGATGCCGGTGATAATTGGTTCATGTTAATGCTCCACACGCCTGCCCCTAAGAAAACAAGCAAGATAAGTATCTTCAGGGCTACGATGAAATCTTCGGATTTGCCGACAGTCTTAGACCCCAGGATATTAAGGCAGGTAAAAAGAACGATAGAGCCACTGACAAGAACATGTTTCCAGAGACTCTGTATGGGTTCAGGGAAGAAACTGGAGCCATAGCTGCCAAACGCGTATGCATAGAGCGAAAGCATCGCGATATAACTCAACCAGAGGAGGATATTCAGCCCACCGGTGAATATTCCCTCCCCGAAAGCCTGATTTAAGAATTCGACCGTACCACCTCTCGCCGGATATGTGACGGATAAGCGGGCGTAAGAATAGGCAGTAACCAGAGCAATGAGCCCGGCGACGGCAAAGGCAATCGGGGTACCACCATGCGCCAGTTGGACTGCCAGACCGAGCACAGCAAAGATACCGCCTCCAACCATGCCACCGATACCAATTGAGACGGCAGACCAGTATCCGAGTGACTCTTTTTTGATGGGTGTCTTGGACACCTTCATGGCTGCATTCATTGCACAACTCTTATACAGAGACCACCACGATTGTTTAGCTACATTGTGAGTAAACGTGACATCAACCGATGTTTGTAACCCAACTCAAAATTCTGGAAGCCTATACTAGTATTTCTTATAATCATGACTTTATCATTACCAGCATCATCTTAAACCTCTCTATTGCTCTCAATGCGTGAGGCTGATTGGCTGGCATTATGACCATTTCTCCTTCTTCCAGATTAGTAGACCTGCCGGATATGGTAACCTCAGCTTCGCCATCAAGAACATAAACTAAAGCATCAAACGGCGCTGTATGTTCACTCAATCCTTGTCCTCTAGCGAAAGCAAAAAGCGTTAAGGTTCCAGTTTCCTTATCAATTATTGTCCTGCTGACTACAGAGCCTTCCTGGTAGCCAACGAGTTCAACCGGATTTACGACCTGCTCCAGGAGATAGTCGGTATCTTTCCGGCTTTCATGCGTCATGCCTGCACCTCCCTATGATTCCAAATATTTATCCTTCAGGTGATGGAGCAATTCATGTAACTCCTCATGCTTACCGATTCCTATTCTCTCCTCTTCGAGCTTTTCAAATTCCTCTATCAGCTCGTACTGTTTTTCTTCTGAAAGCTGCATGTCAGCCATCGGGTAGAGAACATTATCCTCTTTATCTATGTGCTGTGTCAGAAGCTCTGCGTATTTCTCTGCATTTTCAACAAATCGGGAGGAATACGAAGACCCGCCAGCCTTGTATTTTTCAACAGCTTCCATCATGTTCCTGACGTAGGAACGCCCCGTTTCGTGCTCCCTAAGCATGACAGCGATAGGCCCCCTGTCTCGAGGTATTCCTACATTCTCCATGGCGACAAAAAGGAGGTCTTCCTCTTTGCCATGATGGCATGTATCAGCGAAGATCTTAATAAACTCCAATAGGTGGCCAAGGTCTTCCTGCTCCACTTTTTCCCCAGACTCAAGCTTTGTGCTCACATTAGTCAGAATGCTTAACGTTAGTTTTATGGCTTTATGCTCCTCTTTCAATTGCTCAGTTGCTCTCATGGTGCCACTCCTCTATCTTTCGTCAATGTAGTCTTTCAGTGCCGCATCTGGCACCCTTCCACTCACCCATGATAGCCACCTTTCGTTACCGACCTTAGGGTTTCTCAATTTGTCGCAATGTTCAAATTAAAAAGGGAATAAACATTTTGGTTGATTTTATATATGCCGCGTATTCACTGCCGAACTTCTGGAGGTTCTCGGCCTCTTCCGCCTTTGCCGTTGCCATTATAAACGCGGTTACAAACAACACAAGGACAGCAGACGGAATTGATATATTCTTGAATAACACTCCCCACGAAAGCAACAGTAATGAACTGTATAGTGGATGCCGGATATACCGATAGGCACCTCGCTTCACCAGGATGGTCGTGTTTTCGATCCCGTTCTCGGGTCTCCCAATCATGCGAAGCAGGTAGAAACCATGCACTGCCATTACCAGGGACGACAGGAGCAGTACCCAGGAAACGATTTGTAGAGTAGAAAACGGCTCATGGAACCAATAGTCTACGTTTAACAGGATCAAGGCCAGGACTAATTCAAACATGAAAAACCGGAAAAAGCCATGGGAGCGTGGCTTGAACAGATACCTATGGGACAAATAGATGATTACCGCTGAGACGGCGACAAAGATTATTGGCTTGACCGCGCCGCCAGTAACTTGAGGAATAATATCGTCCGATGTCATCATTTCCCGCCGGCTCTCACCAGTCGTT
>CAZNSC010000151.1:0-6348 GCA_964575695.1 uncultured Dehalococcoidales bacterium | reverse complement strand
TATCTCGTTCTGAGCGAGAGTCTTCATTGTCTGGGCCAGGTCCTTCCTGAGTTGATTACCGCTGGCCTTTCGCGAGGACCGGAAACCTTTGATCATGTGCTGAGCACCATTCCGGCTCTCCATGACCTGTCTTTTGCGATCGGCGTTACTTCGAGCCAAGCCCTGCCTTAACTGGTGGCTTGCCCGGCGACGTGAGGCCGAAAAATCCTCCACCATGTCTGAGGCTCCCTGCCTCAACGTCTTTGCCTCCTCCTTCAGTTCGGTGAGCTTGCCTGCCCTTTCCTCGGAGGAAGACAAGATGTCCTCAGTGAGTTCTTTCATACTGGTAGCTATTCCCATTTTTGACCCCCTTTCTATGAATTTGAAATCATCACCTCGCCGGTGATGCTACTTGATACCGTTAATTAATGGCCTGCCTGGCGCTCTCTGTTAAAGCGTGCCAACAACCTCTGCACATCCTCCTTTCTAAGCTTCTTTTCATCCTTTCTCCTCTCATCAGCCCAAGATGCCTGGAGCTGTCTTAAGTCCTCCAGCTTCAAGAGCTCGCCCCTCTCGAGAGTCCTCTGCAGCCTATTGTTCAGCTCATCCAGCTCCTGGCGGTAAGTTTTCAAACGAAGCTGGAAATCCCGTAGCAGAGCAAAGGTCTGCTCTCCTTCATCCTCCTGGGTTGTTTTGATCTCAGTTAATATCCCTCCGAGATTGTCCTGGCTGGAGCCTTCCAGATTGGGTCTGGTCAGTTGTCCCTTCAAAGAGGTGACCAGCTCCTTTTGCCGTCCCAAGTATGCGTTGAGTCTTGCCCGGATCAATCTTCGCTCTTCTTCAATTTCAGCCCTCTTTGCCTCGATTTCGCCGAAAATCTTCGACGTCAGATTATCAAAGTCCGTCCGTCTCAAAGAACTGCTGCGGACGAGAGTTTCCCGCAAGTCAGCCTTGAGTTTCTGTTCCGTCTTATAGGCTTGCGATAAGCCGTCGCCAGAGTCACCGGCCGTTTCATAGGCGCTGAGCACCAGGCTCTCGACTGCCACGACTCTGCGTTCATACGAGTTGATAAGGCCCAGAACTACATCCTTCATATACGCCGTCCTCAAGTTCTTTCAATGGAATGAAATAGATGAGAGTTACCAAACAATAGCTAAGATCCGCTGTCTGAGGGAAGGACGCTTGGCAAAGCGCGCCCGGTACTTGGTTGGGGGCACCTTGGCAAACTCTCCCAAATGACCCTACGCGGCTGTAGCCGTCAGACCAACTGCCTCGGCATACTTCAGGTAGGTCTCGACGCCGGCAACCACTACCCTGGCCTCAACGGTGAGGATCTCAAGACCAAGCAAGGAGACCCTGACCCAGGCGTCAATGACGATACCCTTGTCCAGGATGCGGTCAAGCACCTCAGCCAGCCCTGAAGACGCCATCGATGTCGTTAGTGCCATTCCTGAATTACCTCCTTTCCTTTATATTCGGATTCTAAGAGCTCTTCCCTGATTGGCATGTGATACTGCTTCAGGAAGTCCCTGAAATCCTCAACTGTAACCCGGAAATGCCCGCTCGGTAGCTTCATTGCCGACAGCTTGCCATCTTTAACCCATCTGCGCACTGTCGCCGTACTTACCATACACCTGTCCGCCACATCCGTGGCTGTAAGCCAATTTTTCATTACATAGACCGCCTGTTTGTTTGCCTTAACCCTTGACGAACGGGGACTGCCACTGGTTCCGGCTTACATTCTTGACATTTTCACTGCAAGTGACTCATATGACTCATTTGACCTGTTTTTCGCTTAACGACGAGATGATGCAATTGTCACATATGAAGCATAAACAGCGCATAAATACTATGGTGCTCAAAATAAACATCGCATAAACATTTTGGCTTTCTACCATCGAGAATAGACTGAGTCTTGATTTCCTAAGGCATTGTGTTGCATTAACCAAAACACCGGGGCGGAAATCAGGCCGCTTTTGGAAGATAAGAAGATGGTAAGGTGGGGGTTTTATCTTGGGAAAGAAACCCCTGTGCGATGTAATCAAATCACTTTCGTTTGAGGCGGATTAAACCGGGGACAACAGTCCAGACGTTCTACGACTGCTCGAATGTCACCACTGGTGGAGCCGTGTGGAACATAAATAACCTGGACACGAGACTCGGCGCCTGAAGCCAGATTACTGTGGATGCACATGCACGAGAGGCAACATAATGCGCATCAGTATTACCACAACGGAGACGAAACCAGAAACAAGATACCGCGCTAATAGGTTGCTATATAACGCTACCCAACCTCGAAGCCTCGTTTGATGTCCTCCTGTTGAACATGTAGCCTAAACCTGTGGCGGTGAGAATGTACCTGGGATGTGCTGGATCTGGCTCCAACTTGGCGCGGAGACGATTCACGAAAACCCTCAGGTACTCCGTTTCCTCCGAATACTCAACCCCCCATATCTTCTTCAGAAGCTCTGCATGCCTGAGCACTTTCCCAACATTGACGGCGAGTTCCTGCAAGAGATCAAACTCCGTTCGCGTCAACGTGATTTCTTTGCCAGCGTAAGTGACCTGCCTCGCAGCAAAATTTATTACCAGATTACCCACGGTCAAGAAAGGTTTGCTAGAGGTGGTCTTCGCTCTTCCGTATCTGCGGAGTACCGCGCCAATCCTGGCTATCAGCTCGTTTACGTCAAAGGGCTTGCAGATATAATCGTCGGCTCCAGCTTCGAAGCATCTTATCTTTTCTTCGGTGTTACAATCACCACTGAGCATGATGATCGGGATCGGTGACCACTCGCGCAAACGGGCACAAACCTGCAAACCATCCATTTTAGGCATAATTTTGTCCAGTATCACTATGTCGGGCATGTCTTTTTCAACAGTCAATAGAGCGGCTGCGCCATCAAGAGCGGTTGTTACCTCGTAATTTCGACCTATGAGTGCAGCTCGCAAGTACTTCACAACGCTCGCTTCATCGTCAACGACGAGAACTCGGCATCTGCGCACTGATCCTCCTTCAGCATAAACTACTCTTTATACAAAACAAACCGATGATAAGCAGAAATAATATATATGAATAAGAATTGATTCACAAAACTCCCGGTGATTTTGGCCTGTTCCCGCAAATTACTTCCCCTATAAATTATGCACACTATTCAAAAAATGTCAATAGTCACCACATGACCACAATATGTACTGCTGGCACCCGCCAAAGATACAGCCAAGTTGCCCGCATGACATTCCAGTGGACTCACTCGGTCAGCCTTGCACCTAGGTGTTTACCTATTTAATCTCCACTTTGGTATGGCTTCAATTAAAAACGCCACCCCCGATTGCTTGACAAGAGTCCGGTAATCCTGTATACTTTCTGACAACTGAATATAAGGAATAAAGGCTGAGAACGAGACTAGTAGGCTCCAAGCAGGACTCAGAGAGCCGGGTAAGGTGTGAGCCGGTGTTGGCTGCCGGGGTTGAATGGACTCGGGAGCTGCAAACTGAAAGGGACTTCCCCGAGTAGGATTTGACGGAAAGGGTACCGTTACTAGGACCCAGGGTATCGCTTAAGAGTACTGAAGCCGTACCTGGATGAGATGGTTGCCGAAGTTTTTGGCAGTTAATTAGGGTGGCACCGCGTAAGGATTAACCTCTCGCCCCTATAGGCGAGAGGTTAATTTTTTGCCTGAGCAGGAGGTAGGTTTTACCATGTACCATCCCACGCTGGAAGAATTCCGAAAGCTAAAAGATCACGGGAATCTAGTGCCTGTCTATCGGGAGATTGTCGCCGATTTGTATACACCCGTTTCCGCTTTCTTGAAAGTGAGCCTCGGTGGTTATTCCTTCCTTTTGGAGAGCGTTGAGGGTGAGGACCGCATAGCTCGTTATAGCTTTGTAGGCATTGAGCCTTATCAGGTGACCAGTACCAGAGAGGGAGACGGGGCTGATCCACTCCATCTCATCACCGAGGAGTTAGGAAAATACAAGCCAGTATCAATAGGCGGTCTGCCCGATTTTTGTGGCGGAGCCGTCGGCTATCTTGCCTACGAAGCGGTACGGCGTTTCGAGGAATTATCTTCACCTGACTCTGACCCTTTGGCTTTGCCGGAGGCAGTGTTCATGTTCGTTGATACCGTCCTTGTCTTTGACCACGTTACTCACACGATTAAAATCATCAGCCACGCTCGCCTAGACGGTGATGTAGACAGCGCCTATGAAGCGGCAGTTCAGAAGATAGACAATCTGGTGGATAGGTTAGAGCAACCCCTGGGACATAGCCAGCACATAGCGGCTCGCCGTAAGTCAGCAAGAGCCGTGAAAATCTCCTCAAACTTCAGGAAAGCGGAATTCGAATCCAGTGTAGAAAAAGCGGGGCAATACATTACAGCCGGCGAAGCCATCCAGATTGTGCTTTCCCAGCGTCTGAGCCGGCGCACTACTGCCCACCCCTTCAACATCTATCGAGCACTGCGGAGTATCAATCCGTCACCCTATATGTTCTTCCTGGATCTGAAGGACTTTCAGATTATCGGGGCGTCTCCCGAGATTCTGGTCAAGGCAGTAGACAGCACCTTGACCTGCCGCCCTCTCGCTGGAACACGACCACGCGGCAAGAGTCCAGCCGAGGACGCCCGACTAGAGGAGGAACTCCGTAATGATGAAAAGGAGCGCGCTGAGCACATAATGCTGGTGGACCTGGGGCGCAATGACGTCGGGCGGGTGAGCGCACCGGGTACAGTCGAAGTCAGTGAGCTTATGGAGGTAGAACGCTACTCTCATGTTATGCATCTGGTCACCAATGTACAGGGCAAGCTCCGCGCCGACATGACTCCTATGGATGCCCTCCGCGCTTGTTTTCCCGCGGGCACGGTCTCCGGCGCCCCCAAGATTCGAGCCATGGAGATTATCGCTGAGCTTGAGCCGGATAAGAGAGGCCCCTATGCCGGCTGTGTGGGCTACTTTAGCTTCTCAGGTAATATGGATACAGCCATAACCATAAGAACAATCGTCATGATCAACGGGATAGCCCATGTTCAAGCTGGGGCTGGTATTGTCTATGACAGTGTACCGGCGCGTGAATATGAGGAAACTCTAAACAAGGCCCGGGCTTCGCTAAGAGCTATCGAGGAGGCGGAAGCCTTAGGTCTTGTTGAGGAGAGACCATGCTGTTACTGATAGATAACTATGATAGCTTCACCTATAACCTATTCCAGTACTTGAGTGAACTGGGGGAGGAAGTGAACGTTGTCCGTAACGATAAGATAACTCTTGAAGAGATTGAGAAAATGAGTCCCGAGCGCATTGTAATCTCACCGGGCCCCTCCACCCCCCTGAATACTGGCATATCCAACGATGTCATCCGACACTTTGGAGCTAAAGTGCCCATCCTTGGCGTGTGCCTGGGGCACCAGTGCATTGGCTATAGCTATGGAGGTACTTTTGGCCCAGCGAAAGAGATAATGCACGGCAAGTCATCCCTGGTCTATCACAATAATACTGGCGTTCTTCATGGGCTGCCCAATCCCTTCCCGGCTATACGTTACCATTCTCTGGTCGTGGTATGCGAGGGACTTCCCAATTGCCTGGAGGTAACGGCATGGACTGATGATAACACCATCATGGGAGTGCGCCACCGCCAGCACCCGGTGGAGGGTGTGCAGTTCCATCCCGAGTCTTTTATGACCCATGTCGGGAAGGATATATTAAGAAATTTTCTACGATCAGGTTGTAGTAAGGAGGTTTGAAAACCAAAACCCCGGCCCCCAAAACCTAATAATTGTTATGGGGGAATAAAAGAAGTAGAGAGGGGCTTCGCCCCTCTCAGACACCCGCCTGATGGGGGGGAATTAAAGATATTTAAGAAGGATAAAACCCTTGGAGGAAATCCCCCTGAGTCCCCCTTTGCCGAAGGGGGAGAGCTTCTTCTCCCTTTCTTAAAGGGAGAACGAGAGGGATTTAGCAAGGACGAGTCCAAGAGAGGCGGAGCCTCTCTTAAAAACCACCCTCCCAATTTTGGGGGAAGAAAGGATAAGGAGAGTTACAAAGAGACGAAACCTCTAAGACACCCGACTAATGGGGTGGGAAATCAAGGATGTCTAAGGAGGGTGAAACCCTTCTTCTATAACCTTCCCCCTCTCCTTTTGAAGGAGAGGGGGTACAGGGGGTGAGGTTCATACTAAGCGAAAGGCCGAGGTAGAATATGATCAAAGAAGCTATAAGCCTAATAGTTTCCGGGCAATCCCTCAGTATGGAACAGGCCGCTGAGGTGATGGAGGAGTTGACCGCGGGACAGGTAACACCGGCCCAGTTTGGCGCCCTTGTCACTGCCTTGAGAGTCAAGGGTGAGACTGCCGATGAGATTGCCGGACTGGCCAGTAT
>CAZNSC010000150.1:5592-6384 GCA_964575695.1 uncultured Dehalococcoidales bacterium | reverse complement strand
CTCATTAACCCACGTGGCACTCAGTTTGAAGCTGATCTGCTCCAGTGTTTGGAGAAGGGGCTGAAGAGGTAACGAGCCTTCGTGGGATCCGTTCACATGTTCGAACGGGGCTTTTCTTTTGAACGCGCCCCTCTAGTTATCAGGCGAACCATTTGCTTGCAACCGCGTCGGCCAATTCGTTGACTTGCTGTTGCGTTGGCTCTCCCTCAACGAACTCTAATAGCCGAGCTACCTCACGCCAGATGCCAAGGAGCTCCTCAACGGTCGGCTTAATTGACCTTGCGCTTGATGCTTTGAAGTGCACAGCCTGATTCCGAAGCCGGAAGAGGCGCTTTAGACAACTTATCGACAATTGCTTTGATAGAATTTCATCTTTGAAAGCAAACAGTATCTTCGGAATTACCTCTGTTCTATCCAGGCTACTATAGTGGTGATTTTCCAACTTCCCGGATTCCTTGAGAAAGAATAAATGGCGATTGATCACTGATTCTACACACGCTGATAGATTGATGATATGCCCAACTATTTCGACTGACCCGATTGCGTGTGTCTTAGCCAGCCTTAGTCCAGAGGAAGAGGCAGCGATCTGGGCATCTTCCCGAGCCTGAGCAAGTCTAGACGTTGTGGCTTCGGAGAGTACTTGGATTTCTGAACGAAGTAACTCTGGAAGTGTAGCAGGCAATGGAGGTACTTTCCAGTCAGGTTCAGGATCGATAGACATTATGCGCTCACCAAAAATCAGCCCTGCCACTTCGAGTTGGGCAGCCAGGTAAGCGTGCTCAAAGGCATCGT
>CAZNSC010000150.1:2570-5582 GCA_964575695.1 uncultured Dehalococcoidales bacterium | reverse complement strand
GCATCGTAGAGAAAGAAGCTCGCTACTTCCTCAAGGCGAAAGTAGCTCTCGAAAGGATCGGTGCCCTGTTTATCGTTATTCATAACAGTTACACCTCACCTCGCCCGAATACCCCCGTGCGTATCTGCGGATCGCTACCAACCATCTCTCGATAATCCGCTAGGTCCCTGTTGAACCGACGACGCACTTTGCCACAGAGGTAGACATATAGCCATTCATCAAGGCAATTCATAGCCTCACCGG
Source organism: uncultured Dehalococcoidales bacterium (assembly GCA_964575695.1). GTDB lineage: Bacteria > Chloroflexota > Dehalococcoidia > Dehalococcoidales > W111 > CAZNSC01. Next base: position 5,339 of record CAZNSC010000150.1, on the reverse strand, counting down.
TCAGGCGAGCTTTGCGTGGCTCTAACAGCCATGAGCGGTGGAGTGTGGTCATCTGGTCAAAATGAAGCGTGGCCTCGTGGATATCGAACGTGTCATCGCGTGGCAGGTAGAACACTGAACTGTACCTATAGGTGATCGCGTTCCAAACGAACTCAGGGAGAGCGCGATATTCGCCTGTACATTCATCTCGCAGAGAGTACACAGGCGCAACCAAGAAGAATTCTCCTCCTGACCAGGCACGGCCCTTGTAAGGCGTCCCGGCAGTCGAAATGATAACTGCTGGGCGCTTTTTGAATTTGGCGATGGCTAGAAACTCGCTGGGGTCTGTGTCGGCACTATCGTCAGAGGCTTCCTTGCTCGGGTCGAATTGTCGTATGTCCAACTTTTGGGATGGACGGTTGGGCCGGTAGCGCATAACCTCTGGCCCATCGAAAGCGTAGGGGAAGCAGGTCCACCAGAATTGTCCACGCTCATGGCGTTTCGCGTCGGCTCTGCTTAGAGGCTCGTAGAAGTTAATGGCTTCGTACATTCAGTCCTCACACGGCAGAAGGGCTTTCAATTCGTCAATAACAACTTCTACCATTGTCCCTGTGAGATCAGGAATAGAGCCCTCATCGGCCAGCGTGCGTTGCCATTCTTCCAGGGCATCGTCGTGTATGGTATCGGGACGAACGAACTCGCCAGCGTCCTCCTGAGCATAGGAACGCAACGATTCGCGCAGTCGGCGGGCAGTGGCTTTCTGGACAGGAATATGTAACTCGTAGTAACGCGTTCCTGGCGGCACAACGGAGAAGTCCAGTCTGTCGCCTCGTCGTGCGTGTCTCATCGGCTCGGTGCAGTAGACATACCGGAGCAGGTCAGGGGTTTCCAGGTCAGCCCAGACGCGCAGCAGGCCATTGACCATTACCTCGATGCCGTAGCTCAACTCAGGCGGGAACTCCTGTGGTTCAGATGCGTGAAACAGGACACCCTGGTATCCTTTGGCGCTCACAAACTCCTCTCGTTCCAGGTCAAGCCCCAGGCGATCCCCAATGTTTGCAATCTCAAAGGCATAGGGGCCAAACCGGTGGTAAACCCATTGCAGGCCGGTTAAGGTGCGACCGTAGCGACGCTGGTGCTCCAGGTCAATCAGGTAGAGGAATTTGATCAGCCGAATTGTGGTCGTGTACCCTCCCAAGTCCTCAACCTGATGGACGATATATAGAATTAACTGGCTTAATTGTTTACTGTCCATAACCTACGCCCGGCCTTCTCGACAGTTGAGGATTAGAACATATATTCTAATGAGTAACCGACTCTATTATATCACACCCCGCCCATTCTGTCCAACGTAGCTTTCCATGTTGGAAGAGAACGTGCGGCTACCTCTCCAACTCCAGAAAGCGCATGACGTCATCCTTGAGGGCCGTATGTCGTTCTTGAAGAAAGGACTCCTCGCGCAGGATGGCAACGAATTCGTCCACCACCCCGCGCAGAACCCGATCCCACAGAGCGTAGTAATCGTGCTTGATGTGAACCGACTCCGTGCCGACCGGCGTCTTGCCCACGATGACCAACTCTTGCTCCAGAGCCTTTATCACTTCGTGGAAGATCATGCCCAGTGTGGGCATGTCGAACTGGATGAAGCAGGCGTCGGCCGTCCGGTTGGCGATCTTCTCCATTCTCTGCCGCAGGTCTTTGCGCGTCCGCTGCACAAGCGCTTCCAATTCCCGTTCCGCCACTTCAAAAAGCCGCTCCACATCCGCCTCGGTGAGAACCTTCTCGGCGGCAAACAGATCCTCCATCTGAGTGTGGGTCAGAATTGGCTCGGCTCGGTAGCGCTCGACCAGGTGGAGCAGCGTCGGCGCAGGCATGAAGGCCAGCTTAATGCCGTCAGTCATGCGGCGGAACTGGGCGCAGAGATGGTCGCTATCTTCCGGGAAGCCGGGCGCCACGAGCATGAAATAACGCACGTAATCGCGATAGGCCCCATACAGCCGGTCGCGCACCATGTCGGTGCAGTAGCTCTTCAGCCTGATCAGGTAGTCCGGCTGCCTTACCAGGTAGTCGTAGACGCCGCTTAGAGCGGTCTTGACCTCGAGGACAGCGATGAAGGGAGGGATAGCCAGGGTGCCCAGCACGATCAGGTCCCAGCCTTGCTCCTTCCGCCTGGAGATGGTGTCAAATTCCAGGAGTTGGAAGCACTGCTCGACCATGCGCTCGAACTGGCGCTCAGGAACGTCGTGGTACTTCTCCCGCGCTACCTCAGCATCCTGTTGGGCGATGACCAGGAAGTCGGTTCTGAGTTCCTCAAGCGCCCTCTCGATATCCCGCCCTCGCACGGTGGCGATGCCTTCCTGTTTGCGTCGTGTCTCCACCAGGCTCATGAGTTCGTTGAAAAGCGCCGGGGTGAAGTGGTTGATGACATCGGCCTCTGGGTCGATCTGGCCGGAAAAGATCAGTTCTGCGACGACCGCCGGGTAGTGCTTGCAGAAGGGATAGCGGCCTTTTTTGACCTGGTACTGCCAGTCGTTGCAGCGTCTGTCGCATTGATATGAGAACTGGTCACCTCCCAGGTTGTTGATCACGACCGTATAGCCAGCCACGCGAGCCTGGATCAGGTCATCGCTCACGTGGTCAATGGTCACCTGGCGGGTGAGAAAGTGATCTTGGGCATCGCGGATCTTCTGAACCAGCTTGGAGAGCTGATACTTTTTGACGAGAGTCTGGATTTCTTCATCGGACAGGGGCAGATGTTCAGCCAGGTATTTGACGGTATCGCCCTTTTTC
>CAZNSC010000150.1:0-2560 GCA_964575695.1 uncultured Dehalococcoidales bacterium | reverse complement strand
CTGGCTGATCTCTTTGAGTTCGGCGTGGGTGAGAGACTTCAAAAGGGAAAGTCTGGTAGCCATAGTTTTCCTACCCTCCTCTTGCTCATTCCTCTGAATCCGGCGGGGTCGGCTCGTCTTTGTGCCCAAACCTTGAGGGCCACTTCATTTTCTCGTGGCCCCCTCTACCCTGTTCTTGACTATATCTCTGGTAATTGTTTCGTCAAAGCGGAAATAGACTAACTTCACGCCATTCTGGGCGCACAACTCAAATTTGCGCTTGTCACGTTTTTGGGTTTTATACAATCCATCCCATCCTCCAAAAAAGTCGACAGGTACGAAGTGTTGTTCGCCTTGATACTCAATAGCTACTTTTTTCCCTGGCAGGAAAATGTCTAAATGTTGGCGCCCAAGCCATTCAGGCTGTGCATGATGTATGATCGTCTCTTGAGAAAAAGAATCTCGAACCAGGTTTAAGAGTTCTATCTCAGAAACCCAACCCTCTCCAATTCCAGGAACTCCATGGCGCTCCCTTACGCTGTTTTCTGCTTCCTTCCACAATTCGCCAACCCTATCTGACTGCTCCTTCAGTTCACTCTGACTCATCGAACACAATCTTTCCCACCAGTATACGATGTTCTCACCTTCCCTGATGATGCGATCCAATCTCTTCCCGCGGTCTCTCTCACAACCCTCTACATTATTGAGGAAGGCTTTTTCGATCTCCACGTGAATTGCCCACCGATTGTTAAAGGACGAGGGTGACGGAACGGTTATATCTGGAATTTTTTCCCACCTACCCGATTCTGCGACTATTCGAGCTCTTGGCCCAGAAAGCCGGTTGACTTTCCAGATGGCCTTAGAAACGCTCTTTATCCAGTTTCGACGGTTCCACGAGTTTGATGACCTTAGAACCGCTTCTCGACTCATATCGACAACTGCTTCCCAATCCCGAATTCGTTCAATTGGGTCAGAGACATACGCATCTTCGTATGGGTTTCCAGAGCCTCGGCCTTTTCGGTACTCAATTTCTGCAACCAAAATGCGGGCCAGATCTTCCCAATCCTCTTGAGACAGGCCGGTGGCAGGTCGCCTCCAAATCGTGAGGCCATAATGCTCAGGCCAGCAATAAACCCTTACTTCTTCGGCCTCGACCTTTCTTGCTGGAAGATCCTCGTATGGAGGGAGTTTAATGGCAAGTCGGGCAGCGTGTTGATAAGGACGGCGAAGGGTACCTATCAAAGAGTCGTATGTCATTTTCTTGAACCAGCATTCAAATGCTCGGCTCCAAGCCTCTCTTCCGCCGGGATACCCCTTGCTTGCGTGTGTGCCACAGGGACTCCGTGGGGCTCCCGAGGCCACCAGACACGGCGATCTGGAAATCTCGTCGGCGTCGAGCAAACGAATCCTTCCAGCTCGAAGGCCCTCAGGTATTACTTCGTTCCTTAGAGTTCTTTCCCACGCTCGATAATCGTGAGCCGGATGGTCATTGTTACCTGACATTAATATTTTCTATTCTAAGGCTGTGATAAAATGCTTTTGGACTCTGCATTGATCCGCTTCTGTCCTCCAAATTATATCACGCCTTGTCTGCCTTGTCCAATTGGACTTCTCATGCAGTGGCAAAATTCGTGTCCCATTCCCCAAAATTGGGACCTGGCGGGCCGTACCTGTGCCCTATTGTTGTCAGGTGTTGTTGAATAGTAACCACGACTCCAGCTTAAAGTTTCTGGAAAAGGGCGAATTGAGGCTTGACAAAGCTGTGAAGTTGTGGTATAGTATATACGTAATCACCAGTTCGCTACCATAAAGGAGAGAGGAAAATATGGGGGAAAGAACCAATCTGACCGTAAGTGTAGACGAAGACCTGAAGCGTCGGGCTAAAATCCGTGCTATCGAAAAAGGCACCTCTTTGAGCGAGGTGGTTCGTAAGGCACTGGAGGAATTCGTGAAGGACTGCGAGTCAGAAGACGATACAACAGAGGGTGAATAATCGCCCATCCGCCGGGGCGATAAGTAAAGCGGGGAGCGGTGATGATAGCACCACTCCCCCGCCAGCGGAAGGATGTGCAAAACCGCTGGCAGACATATCATATCACAAAAAGAAAGGATGTGCAAAATGTCACGCAAAAAAGAGACACACAAGTTCTTAGCAGAGGACATCGTTCGTCTGTTGGACCCAGAGCTTCAGGAGATCGAGGAGCAGTTCCACGCCAAGATCGGTGAAGTCCTGGGCAGGGTAGGCCAGATGATGGATGCCACAGACACAGAGTGGGAGTTCATCCACGACCTGGAGCTTACCTACATCGGTCTGATGAGCGAGGAGCTTACGGCTGCTTTCCTGAAGGGCCTCGAATACGGAGCTAACCCGGTCAAGATGTTCGCCAGCATCCAGGAAAACTACAAAGTGTATGGCCGAGGCCCACACGAAGACGCCGACGCCGCCTGAGTGACTAACCTGGGAGTGGTGGCGTTATAGCCACCACTCCCTCTGCTATTATTGGTTGGTACACCGTTACCTGGCCTCCTGGTACGATAAGTCCTACATGGACAGACCCTACCTCCACCGCAGGAAGAACCT
>CAZNSC010000149.1:0-6410 GCA_964575695.1 uncultured Dehalococcoidales bacterium | reverse complement strand
CAGCTATTCCCGGTAACTTGTGCCCTCTAACAGCGATTGCCTTGAGGTTCTTCGAGCCCATTACCGCGCCGAGCCCGCCTCTACCCGCAGCATTATGAAGACCGTGCATAATGCAGGCGTAGCGTACCATATTCTCCCCGGCCGGCCCAATTAGAGCCAGTTGTACGCGGTTGTCGCCCAGCTCAGCTCTTATAGCGGCCTCTGTCTCCTTTGTCTTCTTACCCCAGAGATGACTCGCGTCCCTTATACTGGCTTCCTCGTCCTGGATCCAGAGGTAAACTGGTGTCTCAGCCCTGCCCTCGACAATAATGGCATCATACCCGGCACGCTTGAGCTCGGCCGCCCAGAAACCACCAGCCTCTGATTTAGCGATACTCCCGGTCAGGGGAGATTTGGCGCCAACGCAGTTGCGAGCGGCGCCTGGCAGGTGCAGTCCTGATACCGGACCAAGAGCAAAGACCAGTTTGTTATCGGGAGCTAAAGCATCGACTCCCCGCTTCAGTTCTTTCCACAGGTAATAGGTGCTGAATCCGGCGCCACCTATATATCGCCTGCAGAATAGTTCATCAATTGCGTCTGTAGTCGTGGTTTTGTTAGAGAGGTTAACTCTTAGGATTCTACCGTTATAACCACCGGGTGCCTGGTTGGGCATTTGACTTTGCTTCCTTTGACTACTCGAGGGTGTGATTCGCCAGCGTTTATGGCAAAACCTGGTGATGCACAGTCTAGCCGGTTGAATTACCCTTGTCAAGCTCTCCTGATTTATCTTTTTGGGCAATTTGCGGAGGCGGGGTGAGTTCCAGCACTGCGAAAGAAAATAGCCAGGGTATAAAGTAAAAAATCGTAGGCCCAAATCTGCTTTCGACGTTGTCTAAGGGCATATGCCCCACATGTGCTTTCGTTTATCCTAAATGTGATTTATCTGACTCGAGTGGCTTATCGATGGAGTCCCTTAAACCTCTTACCAATCTAGTCAGTGAAGTGAAGTTGTCCTCCATCTCCATAAGCTGAATTAGGCGGCTGCCAACAATCACGCCATCAGCAATCTGGGCTATCTGACTCGCCTGTTGTGGGGTAGAAATGCCAAAGCCAATGCAGAGAGGCAGGGTGGCTACCTTCTTCACCCTGGCTGCAAACGCCGCCAAATTCGCTGGTATACTGTTTCTAACCCCGGTGACCCCGGTTACTGAAACCAGGTAGATGAATCCTCGAGACCTCTCGGCGACAAGCCTGACGCGCTCCTCAGTGCTGGTCGGAGCTAAGAGGTAAATGAGGTCGAGCCCTTGCCTTTGGGTAATAGCCGCCAGCTCTGAGCCTTCCTCCGGGGGCAAGTCGGGGATGATTAACCCTTGAACACCAGACCCAGCACAGGCAATGCCGAATTCTTCAAGCCCATAACTGAACACCGGGTTAAAATAGGTCATAAATACGAGTGGTATATCGACCTTGCGGCTTAACTCTTTGGCTACCTCAAGGCAGAGCCGGGGGGTAACTCCGTTCTGCAAGGCATTAAAGCTGGACTTTTGTATGGTTACCCCATCAGCCATGGGGTCAGAGAAGGGTATCCCCAGCTCCACTATATCACAACCGTTATCGGCGAGAAGGGGGACTGCCTTCAGGGTGGCCTCGACAGTGGGGTAACCTACGGTGATGTAGGCTATGAGGGCTTTGTGACCTGGTGGGCTAAAGGCGGGAGCAACGCCGCTCATGGCTTTACTCCCAGTGCTTGCGCTACTGTGTCCATGTCTTTATCACCACGCCCGGAAAGATTGACCACGATGATTTGCTCTCTTTCCAGCGAACCTGCCATCTTAGCTCCACAGAATATGGCATGAGCCGGTTCCAAAGCTGGAGCAATGCCTTCCGTGTTGCACAGCAGCTGAAAGCCCTCGAGGGCTTCTTCATCAGTCACCGCCACGTAAGTTGCACGCCCGGTATCCTTTAGATAGCCGTGCTCAGGGCCAACGCCGGGGTAGTCCAGCCCGGCAGAGATGCTGTGAGTCTCCCTGATCTGCCCATTGCCATCCTGGAGGACATAGGATTTTGTCCCGTGAAGCACACCGACTCTTCCCGTTACCAGTGAGGCGGCGTGCTCTCCGGTGTTAAGTCCCCTCCCGGCTGCCTCCACCCCGATAAGTTTGACCTCCTTGTCGTTCAAAAAGGGATGAAAAATGCCAATGGCGTTACTGCCGCCGCCGACGCAGGCGATAATATAGTCGGGCAAGCGGCCAAACTTATCTAGAATCTGCTGCCTCGCTTCCTTGCCTATTACTGATTGGAAGTCTCGTACCATCACGGGATAGGGATATGGACCGACCACTGAGCCCAGAAGGTAGTAGGTATCACCGGGGTTCGTCACCCACTCTCTTATCGCCTCGTTGATGGCATCCTTCAGGGTTCGGCTGCCTCCATACACTGCTCTGACCTCAGCCCCCATTAGCTTCATCCGGAAGACATTGAGTGACTGGCGGCGCATGTCCTCTTCCCCCATGTAGACTATGCACTCCAGCCCCAGCATGGTGCAGGCGGCAGCCGCTGCCACCCCGTGCTGCCCGGCGCCGGTCTCGGCGATAATCCTCCGCTTTCCCATTCTCCGGGCAAGAAGGCCCTGCCCCAGGGCATTATTGATTTTATGGGCTCCGGTGTGGGCCAGGTCTTCTCTCTTGAGGCAAATTCGGGCACCACCGCAGTTTTTGGTCAGCCTTTTGGCGAAGTAGAGGGGCGTCGGCCTTCCCGAATAGTCGCGAGACAGCGACTCAAATTCAGCCCAGAAGGCAGGGTCAGCCTTTGCCCGGTTATAGGCTGTGGTTAGCTCATCTAGGACGGGCACGAGGGTCTCGGGGACAAACCGCCCCCCGTATCCCCCGAAGTATCCCCTTTCATCAGGTAGTATCATGGGCTTTCTCCTGTGACTTAATATAAGCCTGGAAGTAGCGTTTCATCCCGTCTATATGGTCGCCGCCAATAATGGGACAGCGCTTAACCGTTTGCACTTCAATGACACCTCTTCCGTTTTCTGTTGAACTCTTTTTCCTGGGCAAAATCATCTGGTTAAGCTCTTTATCTCCTCCATTAGTTCTCCGAACTGTTCCGGGTACAGGGACTGCATCCCGTCGGAGAGGGCATGCACCGGGTCGTGGTGCACCTCCACCAGGAGACCATCGGCACCTACGGCCATGGCGCCTTTTGACAGAGGAATAACGTAGCCCCGTTTCCCGGCGGCGTGGCTGGGGTCAACTATAATAGGTAAATGGCTGACTTCCTTGATTGAAGGGATAGCGCTTAGATCCAGAGTATTCCTCGTGTTGTCGGAGAAGGTGCGTATTCCTCGTTCACATAAGATAACCCGATTATTCCCTTCAGAGCTAATATATTCCGCCGACATCAGCAGTTCTTCGATTGTTGCTGCGAAACTGCGCTTCAGCAGGATTGGTTTCGAGGCATGACCAGCCCGGCGTAGCAGGGAATAATTCTGCATGTTCCTGGCTCCAATCTGGATGATATCGGCGTATTGTTCCACAACTTCGATATTGATGTGGTCAGTGGCTTCAGTTACGATTAATAGACCGGTTTCTTTGCGGACTTTATCCAGTATTTTCAGCCCTTCCTCTCCTAACCCCTGGAAGTGATAGGGCGAGGTTCTAGGTTTGAAAGCGCCGCCACGGAAGACCTGGGCGCCACATTTTTTCACCAGGTGGGCGATGGTGAGGGCTTGTTCCTCGCTCTCTACGGCGCAGGGGCCAGCCATTACCACCGGTTTCCCTCCGCCAATCTTGATATCACCAACGGTGATAACCGTTGACTGTGGGTGCGTCTCTCGGCTTACCAGTTTATACGGCCTGGTTACCCGGATGGTCTCTTTTACGCCATCCATAAGGAGCAGCCCCGCGTCATCAACCAGACCTTGGTTCCCGATGATGCAAACCGCCGTTCGCTGGGCACCCGGCATCGCAATGCCACGGTAACCCAGGTTTTCTATTTCCTGAATAACTGCCTGCACCTGCGCTTCGGTGGCATCATTTCTCATGACGACAAGCATCTCTTCTTCTCCAGTGCTGATAATCCATCATATTACTGTGTCGAACCAACTGCTTTGATAAAAGCCTTGATTTTGTTAGCATCCTTAACCCCGCCGGTCTCAACCCCGCTAGAAACATCGACCCCCCAGGGCTTCAATTTGGCTACCACTTGTCCCACGTTCCCCGGGTGTAGCCCACCAGCTATAATCAACGGGAATTCTGCTGCCGCTTTCCTGGCTATTTCCCAGTCAAATACCCGCCCTGTTCCCCCGTACTGGTGCTCAACAAAGGTGTCAAGAAGATGGATAGGAGACCTGGGACCGAGTACCCCTTGTCCATCCTTCAGATGGGCAAGAAGCTCATCTTCTGACCACTTGGGAGATACATGCACTGCTTTTATCACTGGCTTTTCCATTTGCTGGCAGTATTCCCAGGTCTCGTCTCCGCTGAGCTGAACCCAGTCCAGTCCACAGAAAGAAGCCGCAGTATTCACTGTGGCAGCAGGCATATTGACGAACACCCCGACCACCGGCAAGCCATGTTTCTTGACCGCAGTCGCTATCTCTAGCGCTTTCTCATGTGTGACTTGCCGGACGCTGGGAGCGAAGACCACCCCGATAAGGTCAGCTCCAGCTTCTATCGCCGCCCTGGCATAGAAGGCCTCAGTGATACCGCAAACCTTAACCTTGGTCAAAACAACTCCTTTATCCTTACTGCTACGTCATCGGCAGTAACCAATGCTGCACCAATGAGCACGGCATCAACCCCCCATTCCTTCAGCTTCTGGATGTCACCTCGCTCTTTTATGCCACTTTCACTGACCACCACATGACCGGCGGGGATGAGTGGGCAAAGCCGTCCAGTGAGATTAATGTCCACCGACATGGTATCAAGATTACGGTTATTAATACCGATTATTTGTGCGTTGTGTGTCAGAGCCCTTTCCAGTTCGCTTTCATCATGTACTTCAACCAGGCATCGCATTCCCAAATCGTGACTTTGACAGAGCAGCTCCTCAAGCTGGGTATCATCCAGTATGGAAACAATCAGAAGCACAGTGTCCGCTCCCCAAGCCCGTGATTCAAATATCTGGTAAGACTCCAGGATGAAGTCCTTCCTCAACAGGGGAATGTTTGGCAATTGATACCTAATAGTGTGGAGGTCATCCGGACTTCCCTGAAAATACCGTGACTCAGTCAGCACCGATATTGCCGCAGCACCGCACCGGACATAGGTGTTTGCCAGCTTAACCGGGTCCAGATTAGGGCATAATACTCCCGTGGAAGGCGATGCCCTCTTGACCTCAGCAATCAGACGGAGGCCATCCCCGGTAAGGGCCGCCGCCAAATCCAGGGGTGGGGTCTTTTCTCTGATGGCGGCCTCGAGTTCACGCAGAGGCATGCTCTTCTGTCTCTGCTCCAGCTCGTCTAGCTTCCCGGCAACAATGCTATCTAAAAACATCCCTCTCACCCATAACTTTGACTCAGTTCAATCAGCCGCTCCAGTTTATCTAGTGCCCGTGTGCTATCTATTGCCTCCCTGGCTATGTCTATACCTTCCCTCAGGGCGGGGAGACCTGAAGTGTGTTCAGTCCGGTTGCTAACCACGATACCGGCGGCGGCATTCATCAATACCACATCTCGTCTCGGCCCGTTTTCACCCTCCAGCACCGTGCGCAGCATTGCCGCATTTTCCGACGGCGCACCACCCTTAATTGTCTCTTCTCCGGCTCTTGCAAGGCCAAAGTCGTCGGGTAACACATAGTAATCTGTTATCTCACCGTCTCTTAGTTCCCACACCCTTGATTTTCCAGATATTGAGACCTCGTCCATTCCATCCAGGCCATGGACTACCAGCGAGTGCTTTGAGCCCAGCCGAAGCAATACCCGTGCCAGCTTTCCGCCAAGCTCCTCACTGGGCACACCGATAACCATAGACTCCGCCAGTGCCGGGTTGGTCAACGGCCCCAGGATGTTGAATATGGTGCGTATGCCAATCTCACGTCGGGGGGCAGTAGCGAATTTCATGGCCGGGTGAAATTGTGGAGCAAACATAAAGCCGATGCCTACCTGCTCCAGACAATCTCCTACCTGATTGGCATCAAGGTCAATTTTCATGCCTAATGCTTCTAAGACATCGGCACTACCGCAATGACTGGTCATGGCGCGGTTATTATGTTTGGCTACCTTTATCCCGGCGCCAGCGGCAACAAAGGCGGCGGCTGTTGATATATTGAAGCTGTTGGAGTTGTCGCCTCCGGTGCCGACAACATCCAGCACCGGGCCCGTTGTCATCACCCGAATTGACTTGGCCCGCATGATACTGGCCAGTCCGGCTATCTCATCGGCAGTCTCACCCTTGACTCTCAAGGCAGTGACAAGGGCGCCAAAC
>CAZNSC010000148.1:0-6601 GCA_964575695.1 uncultured Dehalococcoidales bacterium | reverse complement strand
GCCAGTTTTCTCCCCAGAGCCATCTCTCCCGTCGGTATGTTTCGTGCTACAGCCACCCCCTCCAGGTAAGCCTTATAGCTGCCGGCTAGCTGGATGGTGGCGGTGTAATCACCGGGGTTGAAACTCTTTAATATCGCTTTCCGCATCTTCATTCGCCCGGCTCTCCTTTGGACATTTATACCTTTCCCAGCAACAGCCGCTGTTCATATTCTCCGTGGCGGGGGTGATAGACCAGAGTCAGCCCGATTACCCTTTTCTTCTCCTCGCTGAGCCCGGCCCGACTATCGGTGATATCAATGACATCGTATAGCTGCTGTCCGCAGTTGGGGGGTATGCGAATAGTGCTGGTGGCTGACTCTATTTCAGCCTGTCTTAAATAGGCGTCCCCCCTCTGCTCGGCTTCGGCCACGGTATCTATATTACTGTCCTCTACCTGTCTGGGCCTGTCGTAGAACCTGGTTATCTCATCCCAGGAGAAGGAGTCAACCAATATCGCCTCATCACCTGTCGGGTCATAACCCTCGACTCGAACACGGTTAAGCTCCCAGCCTCTCCTCTGGTATCTCCCCTCAAGCAGGGGGTGGCTTGAGCCATAGGAGTAGGCCGAGCTGTCAGAGGGCAGGGGATTCACTATGTAGGCTTTATTGCCCTCAACGAACACCGTGTCGGGGACGAAGGAGAGCAGTTTTCTCAGGACGGCGTCTCCTCTATTATCGGGGTGGATGGTGAAATCGGGGTAGTAGCCGGTTATCGTCGAGGATTGGGATTTGACCTCAAGCTTTATCCCCACCCTGGCCAGCACGAAGGCGAGAAGGTCTTTCACACACATCTCGTCGCTTGTCTTATTCCAGCGGAACTGGTGTCTGGCTCTCCAATTCTGGATAAGGTTCCAGCCGTCTGGGGCGTACAGGATGAGGCTGGCTTTACCCCCAGTGGAAGTATGCTCATAGCCGTCAATATAAAAGGCGGGACCTGAGCTAACCTCGTTGCCTTGAGTGGTGGCGTAACCGGGGCTGACCTCCAGCTGGCAGCCGATATCAAGGGGGTTGAGTTCTCCTTCCCCCGGTGAGGCATACTGCCCCTGGTCGTTGGTTAGCTCTAATATTAACCTGCCCTTCTCTTTGTCCAGCTCTTCCCTTACACCGAGGACATCAGCGGTTAGGTCGAGGCTTTCCTCAGTGAGCTTTGCCCTCCATACTCCATTGGGATTTGACAGCCAGCAGTAGTCGCCATAATGAGCTATGGCTACGCCGTACTCGCTGGAGAGATTGAACGGCACCGGCTCATGCCACAGATTATCAAGGTAGTTGGTATCGGGAATAGAGTGTGACCAGCAGGGGCGGTCATAGGCTTGGGTGCCGGCGAATTTTTCGATAAAGAAACACCGATAGACATCCGGCTTGTCCATGAATATCCTGCGGTATTCAAAGTCGCCATCTGATGGCGCTGAGGCGAGTTCCTCGAGGTCTGACCATGTGCCGGCGGTTACTTCACCACCATCGCCATAGATTAAGCTCCACAGCTTGAAATTGTCGTTCGAGTCCTTACCGGTGATGAGGAGATTCCAGTCGCCGTCATAGACGGTGGCTACTCCAGATAGGTCGCCGGTGGTTTTATCCCAGGCGGCTTTATTCTGCCAGCTGCCGTTTATATGCTTCTTCACATAGAGGGTTGTCTGGTCGGCGAAGAACAGGGCGAGGTCTCCATCGGGCTTATAGGCGGCGGCTATGCCGTTGATAGCCGTGGTCGGGGAGTAATCAACGAGCTCAGGACTGCCGAAGGTCGCCCCGTAGTCGGTGCTTTTTAGTCGGTAGATGGCACGGTCGCTCTTTATCCAGAAGATGCTGACCTCGGCTCCCAGAGAGCAGCAGGTGACGATAACGGCGTTGTACTGGTTGCAGTATGTCCACTGGCTGAAGTCCGATTCCGGGGTGGGGCTGCCCACCCTTTGCCGGTAGAGCTTCCGCGAGTCGGAGGGAGGGGTAATCCTGACCCTGATAAGAGAGCCATCATCGGGCATGGTCAGGGCGTGGAAATAATCATCTTCAGAGCCGGTATATAGCCTTGTCCAGTCCAGCCTGACAATACCGGCAATCTTATTCTTGACCTCAACCTTAAGGTAGGGGACATGGCTGGCTTCTTTCTGGGCGGCTAGCAGTGTTGCTGATAAACTTCTCATTTAGGTTGTCTCCATGTAAGACTAATTCCCTGCCTGCCCGGGGAGCCAGGGCGTCCCCCAGAATAAGTGTCCCAGCAGGATGCCGATGCCGGTAGCCAGGGCAAGCCAGATAAGCGGTCTGTGGTGATAGGAATCCCGGATGATGTAAGTCCAGGGGCGGCCTCCTATTCGTGACCACAGGGCTCGGTAGAGCTGAGATAGCCAATCTTGCTTCATCATTGCTCCTTGAGTCTCTTCGCCGCTCTCTCGCCGAAGTATTCTATGATGACGGCGGCAACCAAGGCGGCGAGCAGTTTCGGAACCTCGACCTCATTGATTACACAGATGCCATAGACAACGAAGCCCCAGATAATGATAAATGGTCTAATGAGGCTCTTTACCAGGTCTGCCCAGTCTTTCATCTCCGATGTGTTTCCTGCCATCTATGCTAAAGCTGCCAGGGTGTCTGGCAATGGTTCGTCTGCTTCTCGGTAGTGGGCTGCCAGGTGCTTGGCGGCAGCCAGTATCTGCTCAGGACTGGCATCAACCCTCTGCCCTTGATAGCCCTTTGGCGATAGAGCGGCTACCGCAGCCGGCATCCGATTCCAATCGACCGTCTTCTCAATATCAAGCTTGCTGTTTAGGGCTCTGACGATGCTCTTCTTATGATGAGGTAGCTTCCAGCTTTCAGGGTCTTCCCCGTCTCCGACAATAGCAAACGCCTCCTTAGGCAAGCCTTCTTTGCTCTTTTTTAGCACTTCTTTTATCGCCATCGCTCTCTCCTCAAATTCCCTGTCAATCAGGGTCCGTAGTCTGTTGATTTGGATACTGGTGGATAGTAGGGTTTGTATAACGAGTGGCCTCTAACCCGGTTTCGCCTTCCTCGCCTGTGTAGTTCAGCCCTGAAATATCTGAGCCTCTCCTTGCCCCAGATGAGGAGTTCTTTGGGGGTCATGTTGCCGCCGACATTAACCCGGTTGATGGCATAGATAGCCCATTCCATAGCGGCGTAGCCGCAGGCACCGGCGGCAATGAGGTCTTCGTGCTCGGTGGGGATGGTGGAAATGGCGGTGCCGAGGGTGTGGAGCTTGCCGTAGTAGATATAGGCATTGGAGCCGTCAGGCACTTCGTCTCCCAGCAGGGTAAGGGTGTCTCCCCACAGGGCAAACCTCTGGTATTTCTTGGGGAATTTATTCACCGGGTATTCTGCAGCCGCTACCATGACCCTGTCTGATAGGCTGGATATATCAATTTCCCTTGAGCCTGAGGTAGTAGCCTCGGTCGCCTTCTGTTCCAGGGGCAGAGCTTCTGAGAAATCCTTGACGGCGTGGGCGATGTGCCTGTCCAGCTCATTGTCTGTCCAGCGGTAGTTGTTGGCGTCCTCGTCATGCAGGTCACGCCTGACTACAGTTCTCATCTCACTCAGATTCATGATAACCTCCCCTCATAGCTTTCTGACCTCAACCCTGTCCAGCCTGGTACAGGGCAAGCCCTCGTCGTGACGGCAAATCTCCAAATCACAGAAGGCTATTTCCTCATCGACCTCGCCCTCACTGATACTGACCGCCTTGTCAGCCAGGTTTTTGGCGTAAGCCATCAGAGAGTCAGCATCAGTCCGGGTATCAAAAGACAAATCAAGCCTTACTCTGTATTTCATCTGTACCTCCACTTGGTAGCCAGATAGTTATGCTGGATTTCCAGGGGGGTTAAGGCCCTGTTGTAAATCCTGACTTCTCCAATAAGACCTTTGAAAAAGTTGCCTCCGCCGGTCTTTTCCCCAATCACGAGATTCGCAGTATTAGTTACGAATGAAGCGGTAGCAGTTGAAGCCGTGTCATCTTCACCGTTGAGATAAACCTTATTGCTGGAAGTTCCATCAATCGCCACTCCCGCTATGTGGTACCAGATACCTGAAGTTAATGAGGTTGTGCCCCCTGCAGCTGCATAACCACCTGCGTATATAATCAGGTGATTAACATTGTGCCATAGAAGGGTTGGGGCTACACCGCCGTTTCGTTTATCTACTATCTGGCGAAAGGTGCTGGTGAAGTCGACGCCCGGCTGAATCCACGCTTCAATCGTAATCGCACCAACCGCATTCAAGCTACTGCTGTTGCCACAGCTTATTCCATCGTCAATCCCATCGAACCATCTACCATTTGGTCGCCACGTAGCGCCAGTTACAGTGCAGGTGTGCCCGTAGGCATCCCGTGAGGCAAACGATGCCCCGTCAAGCTCATATAAGGGCAAGTACAGTGCCAAGCTGGGGTCATAGATAAAATCCATCGCTCACCTCACGAAGCCGAATACTTGACTCTTACGTAGCTGGAGTTCTTAACCTTGGCTCGTCCCTCATTAGCCTCATTGCACTGGATTATCAGCCTTACCTCAAAGGGCAGAGAGTCAAAATTGGCTACCGTTTTGAAACGGCCGCTGAGGGTTTCCTCAACATAGGTCGTTCCAATATCGGCTTTGGTAACCGCACTGTGAAGGTCAACCCAGGTGCCACCTTTGTTTCTTGCCTGCCATTTATAGGTAATGTCGGCTGTGGCTGAGGAGACCGCTCTGAAAGCAGCGGTCAAGCCGAATTCAATCTCAATCAGATTCCCCAGCGCCGGCGGCTTGATGGTGACGCTTTCTACCTCAACATCAACATCCGCCGTGGTGGTGTCCTTCTCGGCAGACCATTGGACACCATCTGAAGTCAGGTTACCCTTGGCAAAGGGATACTCAGCGTGTTCTATTACTGCTAGTTCCATGATTTACCTCTCTGTTGGGGGGAGGGCAGGGGAGATTAGCGTAAAATCCCCAGCCCCTCCCCAGATTTGCTTTAGTCCTGAACCCCGATTAGGGCGGCTACTTTAACTGTGCTGAATAGGGCGAGGGAGACATACCATTTAATCCTGGTTCTTGAGGCATCTTTTGTCTCCAGCGAGCCGATGGGCTCTGCCTGGATGTGCCCCGGGCTGGTCAGGCCGCAAAGGCCTCCTTCCCCGACTTGGATGGCATAGATGGTGGAGCAGGCGCCGCCGGTGGTTGCTGTTTCCCCACCATCGGTGAGGACGTGGGTATCCAATATCCAGTCGGAAACACCGATAGGGATACCATCCCAGAACTCAATGAAGTTGCCCCAACTGTCTCGGTCAGTCTCCATCATGCCGCCTCCCGCCCTGACCAGAGCGTTAATCTTCCGCCTTGAGCGGCGGCTCATCAGCAGCATATCGGGCTTGCTGCCTTTTACGGCATCAATAACCTCGTCCAGCTTGGCTAGGGTAAGGGTGGCTCCAGTATCCGCCATCGCTATTACCTGGTCGCTGGCGGCGGTAGTGTCAATGAGCTTCCTGAGGCCATCGAACTCCTTGGCGTTACTCACTGAATCACCGTAGATGAAGATCTCTTCGAACTTACGCCTGAGCGCCTTGGTTTTAAGCTCAATAACCGCTGCCTCTAAGTCCTGAATATTGCTTCGGGTCGCCTTGAGGAAATTATCGACGTCGGCGTCTCCGCCCATAATCTTCAGGTTTGCTGTTTTCTGCTCAAAGGTCGGTGTTGATTCATCCCAGGTATCGCCGACATCGTAGAAATCGATGCTGGGCAGGGTTTTCTCCTGGTTGCAGAAGCGAACAATTGACAGCAAAGCTAATCATCGACATCCGGCAGTTTTTGGCACAACAACAGCACGGTGCTAGTGAGGAAGAGCGAAAGCACTTCTAGCATACGCACGAATAAATGTAGAAGAAAGGACATCACTAAAAATAGGAGGATTGAAATGGCAAAGAAAAAGAGAAGAAATCCACCATCACGGAAGAAGTACGACCAGGATAACCCAGTAGTTAGCTTCCGGGTTAAAAGGAAAGACAAGGATAGGTTCACAGCAATCAGAGAAAAGCTAGGCATGAGCCACGGTGACGTGTATAACGCGGGACTTGGTGTAATTGAAGTGAAAGTGGGGGCTGAAGACGAAATAAGGCAGAAAGCTTACGATGAGGGTGAAGAAAGCGGAATCAACAGGGCTGCAGCTGTTTACATGGTAACTTACCCGTGTAGCAAATGTGGGAAGATGATGGAGGTAGGTAGTGAAGAGGAGAAGAAGGCTATCCGCAAGTTCATAGTCGAGAATGGATGGCATCACGGTGATTGTAATAATCCCTAAACCGCTTCCAGTTTGTGACTGCGTTAGATAAAGGCATTAAATATGACTAAAGCCTATCTGGAGGTCAGCGAAGTGCGGAGATTAGAGCAGGCAGCTACCAATCTGCGAGACAGAATGCTTATCAGGCTCCTGTTTCACCTCGGCTGCCGAGTTTCAGAGGCGTTGTCATTAAAGGTTGAGGATATAGACCTCAGCCAGGGCGTGGTAACCATCGAACACCTTAAATCACGCATCAAACTTGCCTGTCCCCGGTGTGGTGCCAGGCTAGGAAAAAGCCACAGCTTCTGTCC
>CAZNSC010000147.1:0-6675 GCA_964575695.1 uncultured Dehalococcoidales bacterium | reverse complement strand
CCCCCACCCCTTCAACCCCCACTTTTTGTTAACTACGGTCACCCTGATCAGTCCGCTCGAATTCCAGACACAGAACCTGCCTGGTGTGCCCGGTAACCCTAACCCTGTCATCTATCCGCCAGCCGACCACCCACAATATATGCTCCGGCGAGCAGACCAGCGGGATTCGCTGCCTCCAGGAACGAGAGATTTTGGCATCAATCATAAACTCGTTCATTTTTTTAGGCCGGCCCATCCCCAACGGCTGAAACCTGTCTCCCTGCCGGCGGCTCCGCACCATCAACTTAGTGCCGGTCCGGTCAAGGTCAAAACAGGCCTTATAAGACTGTCTACCAACCTGCACCTCCCCCTCTCCTTCAAAGGAGAGGGGGAGGTGCAGGTTTGGAAGGGGCGCAGCCCCTTCCAAACCCCCCTTCAAAAACAATCCCGCCTTATAGCTGCTGGCGTCATCCTTCATCGCCGGCGGCGATATGATAGCTGCCTCCACACGCCAGCCAGGCAGCCGGGTTTCGCCAGGCACATTTAGTGGCCGCTCAGCACCCAGGACGGGAAATGGAGAAAGAGCCGCCGGGGCCTGACCAATTAAGAACCTGGAGTAGTCTATAGAAAAGACCAGTCCTGAGGGCAGGTTGAGGCTCCTGCCCGCCGGCTTACTGAGGGCGGCCACTATCTCATCAATGTGGCGTGTCTCAATATCCCTGACATTGCCCACCAGCTTTTCTATCGCCACCCGGAGAAGGTGCCGTTGTAAGACGGAAGGTAACCGGCAAAACCCTTCTTTATCCAAGATGATGGTGTTCTCCTGTCTCTGAGCAGTATCATCCCACAGCCGGGCAATCTCTTCATCAAGGAAAGCAACCTCATCGGTGGCCATGCGGGCACTTCGGAGAAGGGCCTTGGTTATCTGGGGATTGTAGCTCCGGAGGAGAGGCAGGAGCTGATGGCGGATTTTGTTTCGCAGTGGTGATAGCGAAAGGTTGGAGGCATCAATCCGGGGCATAAGCTGGTGCTGGGCACAGTAGGCAGTAGTCTCCCCCCGCCTTACCTGAAGCAGCGGCCTAGTTACCGTCATACTTCTGGATACTGACCGCCACTCGGTGACCGGCATCAGCCCACGAAGTCCCCGGACCCCTGTCCCCCGGATCAGGTGCATCAGTATCGTCTCGATATGGTCATCAACAGTATGCCCTACCGCTACCCGACTGGCTCCAACCGACTCGGATACCTCAGCCAGGAAGGCATATCGCACCTCCCGGGCCGCCTCCTCCAGGGAAAGGCGTTGCCGAGCTTGATATGCCGCAACATCACGCCGGTCTATGGTGGCAGAAATACCAAGACGGTGAGCCAGGTCGGCAACATACCGGGCATCGGCATCAGCCTCAGCCCCCCGCAACTGATGGTTAAGGTGAGCCGCATGGAGCGTTATCCCCAGCTCTCCTTGGAGCCGGGAGAGGATATGGAGCAGACAGACTGAATCTGGACCACCGGAGACAGCCACCAGCAGTCGCTGGCGGCGTGATACCAGGTGATGTTCCTCAATAAAGCGCCACACCCGCTGCTCTAGTGGTTGCTTCCCCTCGGCTATTGCCAATTCCCCCCCCCTGAAGCCGTCTATGGTTCCACCAGGTGACAGCTTTCACCGAACAAGGTCAAGCGAGGAGCCGGCTCCTCAAAGACGATAGTGCTGATACTCCCGGCACCCAACCTGAACCTGCCTATTTGAGACACCGGCAAATTGAGCACGGCACAGATGATAGTCAGGATAGCGAAGTAATGGCTGACGACCACAATCACGCCATCAGAATGCGGGTGAACAATGCGCCGTACGGCATCCCACGCCCTTTGCTGCAACTCGGCCAGTGACTCGGCGCCGATACGCTGCAGCTTATCCCAGACACTTTCTCCAGTCTCGACCTGTACTGCATCTCGAACTGGCGCCGTCAATAGCTCATCAAGGCGCTTGCCGAGCTTACTTACGAGCACCCCCTCCAGTTCGCCGACATTGAGCTCTCGCAGGTCAGGCTCAATGTGCACCTCCATCTGGTGATAGCGAGCTATCGCCTGTGCCGTATCCAGAGCGCGTTGCAGGGGGCTGGAATAGATAGCCTGAATCCTCTCTTGTCTCAGCCGCAAGGCAAGCCTCGCCGCCTGTTCTTCTCCCACCTCGTTTAGCAGAGTATCGCTATTCCCGCCTTGAACACGCCGCGACCGGTTCCAATCAGTCTCGCCGTGCCTAACTAAGATAACCTGTAACAAATTATTCTCCCTTCACGATATAACTGTGGGCAACCCCACCCGCTTACCGGAGCCAGAGCGGTCACAGGCCAAAAGCTCAAACCTCCGGCCTGGCGGTGCCTCGGCTGAAATTCCGAACTTGAAAGCCCGGCCGTGGCATCAATCAACGACATCGGGCCATGAGAAATATCCCGCCGGTTAACTCGTTTCCAGTATGAGCCTGGTGCGGTGCATTGACAACGGACGAGCTGTAAAACCTAGCGCCGCGGTAACCTGCTCCGGTCTTCCCGAACCACTGCCGCTACACTGCAACCGCATACCAATAATGCAGTACCCTCTATACCAGTCAACGAGCCACAGGTCATCAATCAGCGCCCTCAGGTCGTAGTTGCGGGGACCGGTATCCCGCTGATGCTGCCACGGGAGGTGCTCCACCGAGAGCAGGCGGGTAAGGGCGGCGGCCACATCCTGCCTCCCCTTGACGGTAGCCACCTTAACCTCATATTCAGCCTGCCTGACCTGTGACTGCAAAGAGGGCAGGGTCAGGGGTATGGCATATACCTTTAGTATCTGGATGCCCGGGGGCAGTTGCTGACCGACCATGCTGGCGAACCAGTGGGGAGAAAACCACTGGGTGCAGAAGGCGTCCAGCAGCTCGGCCTCACTGGTTATCCCCAGGGCAAGCGGTGCCGCCAGTGACAACCGAGGATGGGGGGTGTACCCCTCGGAATAAACCAGCGATATCCCCGCCCGTTGAAGCGCCCTTTGCCACAGGCTTATTATATCCAGGTGGGAGATGAACTTTAACTCTTGTCCTCGGCTGAACCTAACCCGCAGACGCTGCATGTTTTTCTCTGGTCAATAGAATCTTCTCGATTTTAACCCCCCGCATTTCAGTGATCACTATCTTCAAGTCTTTATACCTCAACTTCTCACCTGCCTTCGGTATGCGCCCCAACAGGTCAAAGATAAAGCCGGCCACAGTCTCGTACTCCCCCTCGGGCAGCTCTAACCCCATCTCTTCATTGGCTTCCTCAATACGCATGCCCCCATCTACCTGAAAGGTGTACTCATTGATGGCTTCGTATTCCTTCTCCGCCTCGGCAAGCTCATCCCCTACCGGCCCAACAATCTCCTCAACCAACCGGCTGAGACTGGCTATGCCGGCAGTGCCTCCGTACTCGTCAACAACCACCGCCATCCGGTAGTTCTTGTCCCTCATCTCAGTAAAAAGCTCGCTGATGCGCTTGGACTCAGGCGTAAAGTACGCCGGGCGAATGAGGTCATCTATGGCACTCTCGTTGCTGATAGAACCTTTGGCCAAGGCCATCAGCACATCCTTCACCGAAAGAATACCAACCACGTTATCCGTATTGTCCTCAAACACCGGGAAGCGGGATAAAGGCGACTCAGCATAGATGCCAAGAAAATCAGCCAGTTTGGTACCCTTCTCTACCCATACTACCTCGGTCCGCGGCACTATAGCCCCCCTTACCGGCCGGTTGCCAAAGTCAAAAACCTTGTGCAGCAGCTCCGCCTCGTCCTTCTCCACCATCCCCTCCTTATGCCCCACCGAAATCATGGTTCTGATTTCCTCCTCGCCAACCAGGGACCGGCGCAGCGGCTCCCCGCCGAATAACCGGCTAACGCCCGAGGCAATCCAGCTCAGCGCCACCACAAACGGGGTGAGCAGCCAGGATATGGCCTCTATGGGACGAACGAATAATAGAGATAGCCGCTCAGCGTGCCGGGTGGCTATCGTTTTCGGGGTGGTCTCACTGAAAACAAGCAGCATAATGGTTACCACGACGGCAGCAATAAGAACCCCCTGCTCCCTTCCCCAGATCGCAATCGCCAGTACCGCACCCAGGACACCAGCCGCGGTATTCCCCAGGTTGGTGCCCAGCAAGACCACCGACAGGAGCTTATCCGGCCGCTCGATCATCCTGGCCACCCGATTGGCCTCGTCCACCCCGGTGCTGACCAGGTGTTCTACTCTGAACCTCTGTAGGGAGATAAAGGCCGTTTCTGAGCTGGCAAAGAAAGCCGATAGAACAAGACAAGCCAGCAGAAGCACTACGTACAGCGTTTCAATACCAAACATATAGCATCACTTTGCTCTTACTTAACTTCATACCCCGGCAAGCATTCCATTTATCCACAGTACAATCTAACCCGCAGAGGCTGCGTGTCTTTCCTTGGTCAGCAAAATCTTCCCTATCTTGAACCCCCGCATTTCAGTGATCACTATCTTTAAGTCTTTATACCTTAACCTCTCACCTGTCTTCGGTATCCGCCCCAGCAAGTCAAAGATAAAACCAGCCACAGTCTCGTATTCCCCCTCGGGCAGCTCTAACCCCATCTCTTCATTGGCTTCCTCAATACGCATGCCCCCATCTACCTGAAAGGTGTACTCATTGATGGCTTCGTATTCCTTCTCCGCCTCGGCAAGCTCATCCCCTACCGGCCCAACAATCTCCTCAACCAACCGGCTGAGACTGGCTATGCCGGCAGTGCCTCCGTACTCGTCAACAACCACCGCCATCCGGTAGTTCTTGTCCCTCATCTCAGTAAAAAGCTCGCTGATGCGCTTGGACTCAGGCGTAAAGTACGCCGGGCGAATGAGGTCATCTATGGCACTCTCGTTGCTGATAGAACCTTTGGCCAAGGCCATCAGCACATCCTTCACCGAAAGAATACCAACCACGTTATCCGTATTGTCCTCAAACACCGGGAAGCGGGACAGCGGCGACTTGGCATAGATACTAAGGAAGTCCCCTAGCTTCGTACCCTTCTCCACCCATACCACCTCGGTCCGCGGCACCACCACCTCCCCCACCGGCCTATCCCCAAAGTCAAAAACCTTGTCCAGCATCTCCGCCTCAGACTTCTCCATCGCTCCCTCTTTATGCCCTACCGATATCATGGCCCGGATCTCTTCTTCACTGGCCAAAGACCGGGGAACCGGTTCCCCACCAAACAACTTGCTGAACCACGCGGCCACCCAGCTCAGCGCCACCACAAACGGGGTGAGCAGCCAGGATATGGCCCCTATCGGGCGGACAAACAACAGAGATAGCCGCTCAGCGTGCCGGGTGGCTATCGTTTTCGGTGTGGTCTCGCAGAATATCAGGAGAATTATGGTCAGGCCGATGGTAGCAATGATGATGCCATTCTCCCCCCACATAGAGATGGCCAAAACGGTAGCCAGAGTCGCCGCCGCCGTGTTGACAAAGGTATTGCCCAGCAAAACGACGGAGAGGAATTTTTCCGGGTGCTTAACCATCCTGGCTACCCGCTCTGCCCCGGCCACTTCAGTCTCAATCATGTGTTCCAACCGAAACCTCTGCAAAGAGATGAAGGCCGTCTCTGAGCCGGAAAAGAAAGCGGACAAAAGTAAACAGATGAAGAGCAGCACTAAATATGAGATTTCAATGCCGGACATATACCATCAACCCATAGTAACCACCAAATAGGCACCCCATGATAGCCCTGTTAACCATCATAACATTGGCCAATAGGTGTGTCAAAAGGATGAACAGGCTGTCAAACAACCTCAATATCTGATTATCCTGCCCGATAACGCCTATGCTATAATCCAGATATATGAAAGTCCTCGGTATTGAGACCTCTTGCGATGAAACCGCCGCCGCTGTCGTCGAGGAAGGGACAAGAATCTTATCCAACCAGATTGCCTCGCAAATAGAAATCCATGCCCGCTACGGAGGGGTCGTGCCCGAGGTTGCCTCACGGCAGCACACACTGGCGATTATCCCGATACTGGAGCAGGCGATGGCTGAAGCTAATGCAAGCTGGAGTGACCTGGGCGGCGTTGCCGTCACCATCGGCCCGGGTCTCGCCGGCTCACTGCTGGTCGGTGTAAATGTGGCTAAGGCGATCGCCCTCGCTCAAGGGTTGCCTATTACCGGGGTTAACCATCTCGAGGGGCACATCTATGCCAACTGGATGGGTAATCACACCGTCAACTTCCCGGTGGTGTGCCTCATTGTTTCCGGGGGACACAGCGATTTGGTGCTGATGAAGGGACACGGTGATTACCTGTTGCTGGGGCGTACCCGGGATGATGCCGCCGGTGAAGCCTTTGATAAAGCCGCCAGGATACTGGGTTTGGGCTACCCCGGCGGTCCCGCAATTGAGCGGGCCGCCGGGCACGGCAACCCATCTATTCAGCTGCCCCGAGCCTGGCTAAAGGGGAGCAACGATTTCAGCTTCAGTGGCGTCAAGACAGCGTTGCTACGCCTCGTGGAGGGGTATAAGATTTCGAATACGGCTGATGCCGCCGCCAGCTTCCAGGAAGCGGTGACCGATGTCCTGGTCACCAAGACTGTAGCCGCTGCCAACGAATACCGGGTGAAGCAGATTCTACTGGCGGGCGGGGTCGCCTCAAACGAGCTACTCCGCGGGTCGCTGGTGCAGAGC